>NZ_OUMZ01000006.1:0-300000 GCF_900327775.1 Roseovarius sp. EL26 | reverse complement strand
CACTGGCATTTTGTTGGATGGGTCAAAGAAATCATATTTGAACAGGTCGAAATCGCGTTTGTACATCTCATAGACCAGATGCATCGACAGATCGTCGAAATAATCTTCGACCGGATGGGCGCGCTTGGGGCCGTGACCCTCAGATTCGTTGAACCGCGGAATGGCGTTGATGTCGACCTTATGCGGCGTATCAATTGAACTTAGCACCTGATCCATGCCGTCATTGAATTGCTCGGTCCAGAAAATCTTATCGTAGGTCCCACCATTTAAGACAAAGGTTGCAACATGCCCGGCCTGCGCAGACCAGTGAATATCCGGGTCCATGGGCCGGCGCCAACGAATGGTGTCTCGGGCAAACAGCAAGAAACGGCGGAAGCTTTTGATCTGGTCAAACTCTTGCTTGCCATCATCGCCGCCCACTTCGATCCCGTATTTCTGCATCAACAACGGAACCATTTTCCCACGATACCGATTGCCGTTGCGCTGAATGCCACAGATTTTATCAAAAAAGCTGGACAGAATGCGCGTGTAAGGATTGCGCACGCAGGTAAAGGCATAGGATTTATGCGCTGTGACATTCGCTTGGATCAACGGCTGACTGTGGTCAAGCGCCCATTTGTGCAGTTTTCCGGTCGCATCATGAATATCGCCGTCAAAAAACTCTCCATGGTCAGAATAATACATGATCTGACCAATGGTCGAACAAGCGCACTTCGGTACAACCCGGTACACCATGCTTTCACTTTCAGTCATCCATGTTCCAGGGAATCCCATGACTGCTGCCTCCGTACTTTTAGCCGTTCGTGCGGCTTTAAATTTTCTAATCATTTAAAACACGAGAAAGCCCTGTTTATTCACCGGACATTCGTCGCTATCACTATAGACATCGAGTGAACAGCAGGACAAACCGTTTCTGACATGGCGAAAATCGCTTTTATCCTTTTATGCCACAAAGATCCGGACGCGATCATTGAACAGGCCAATATGCTGACGACAAAAGGGGATTGCATAGCGATCCATTTTGACGCCCGCGCAAAGCCCGCGCATTTCCAGAAAATCAAAACCGCATTGTCAGACAATCCTAATGTGACCTTTGCCAAGAAAAGGGTCAAATGCGGCTGGGGCGAATGGTCATTGGTGCAAGCCACACTTCATGCGGTCGAGGCTGCCTGCGAAGCGTTTCCTCGCGCGACGCATTTTTACATGCTGTCCGGCGATTGCGCTGCCATAAAATCTGCTAACTATGCACATGATTTTCTGGATGCAGAAGACGCCGATTACATAGAAAGTTTTGATTTCTTCGACAGCAACTGGATCAAAACCGGCATCAAGGAAGAACGCCTAATCTACCGCCACTTTCTGAACGAGCGCAAACACAAACGCGCATTTTATGCCAGCATGGCCATCCAAGAGAAACTTGGCTTAACCCGGAAAATCCCCGAGGATTTGCAGATTCAGATCGGCAGCCAATGGTGGTGTCTGCGACGTCGAACAATCGAGGCTATACTGGAGTTTACACGCCAGAGACGGGACGTGATGAAGTTTTTCCGTTCCACCTGGATTCCAGATGAAACTTTCTTTCAAACCTTGGTGCGCCATCTAATTCCAGAAACCGAGATTCATGCGCGCACCCTGACCTTTTTGATGTTCAGCGACTATGGCATGCCTGTCACCTTCTACAATGATCACTATGATCTATTGCTGTCACAAAATTACCTGTTTGCCCGCAAAATCAGCCCAGAAGCACACGAGCTGAAAGAACGGCTGGGCAAAATGTACGCCGCAAGCGATATGCAATTCCAAATTTCGAACGAAGGGCGCAACTTATTCAAATTTCTTACCGGTCGCGGGCGCATTGGCCGTCGATTTGCCAGCCGGTTCTGGGAAACCGAAAGCACTCTGGGCCGAGACCGCGAATTGATGATCGTCGTGTGTAAAAAATGGCACGTTGCCAAGCGGCTGAACGCGCGCATCCGCCAACATACTGATGTGCCCGCGATCGATTACCTGTTCAACGAAGACAGCACAGACTTGCCGGATCTCGGCGGGATCCAGGCCCGTTTACACAAACGCATGCGCCATCGCCGGGCGCTGCTGCGCATGTTGTTTGAGTATCACGGAAACGACAGGTTGCTGATTTGTGTTGATCCCGCCAACATTGAATTGTTACAGGATTTCTGCGGCGATCGCTGCATCACCAGGCTGCTTGAGATACAATGTGATTTCAACGATGACTACCTGAAAGGCCATGCCAAACGTGTTGGATTGGCAGGGGAACAAACCCCTGAAGGCAATCTATCCCGGCTGCTGCCGACCATTCGCCGGGACATCAATTTCGAAAGCGATCAAATACGGGATGCAGAATTTGAAAATCACCTGATCCTGCGCCAGTCTGATACAGCTGAACATATGGCACAGCAGATCTCTCGTTTTCTTGCAGTGCCGCACGATACTGCGTTAGACATTACACAACCCGATCACCTTTTTGCCGATTAGGACCACTGCCCATGCCATATGATTACGACAATCAAAATATCTTTGCCAAAATCCTACGCGGCGAAATTCCAAATGACACGGTTCTTGAAACCGAACATACTCTTGCGTTCAACGATATTGGCCCTCAAGCCCCTGTGCATGTGTTGATCATACCCAAAGGTCCTTATGTCAGTTTCGATCATTTCTCGGCAGAGGCCAGCGATGCGGAAATAGCAGATTTAAACCGGTCCATTGCCAAAATCTGCCAAATGACAGGTGTTGCCCCTAACGCAGGCGGTAACGGATATCGCGCGATTGCAAATTGCGGCACTGATGGCGGACAGGAAGTACCCCATTTCCATATTCACATTTTAGGTGGCCACGCTTTGGGGGCGATGCTCGCAAGATCTTAAGATTACTAGAAATAGCCACCGTGGCCTAGCTGCACCATACATGGCGCAGATCTGAGCCCTTCACTTGATCCACACAAACTGCAATGTTACTTTGGCCTTTGTTCGCCAGAAACACACTGGGTAAGTAGGATTATCTCGTTAACTATCCGCCCGTCGTTCTATAATAGAGGCTTTGGTATGGCTCCTGTAAACACAGGCCTAGGTGGCCCAACAGGACACGGTGAAAACAGCTTCATCGGATCGTCTCTTGACGCGGGAAATCTGGATGACGGATCTGTTGAAGTAGACATTACCTCTGTTTTTTCAGGCGGCTTGAATTTCTTCGGCACGACGTACAACAGCATATACATTAACAGTAACGGCCTGATCACTTTTACCGGCCCGAATACCACCTTTAACGCACCAGATCTTTCCACCTTGACTGAACCCGCTATAGCCCCGTTCTGGACGGATGTTAACGTCAGCGGTGGCAGTGCAACTGGCAGCAATAATATTTACTGGGATATCGATCCAATCAACGGCAAGGTCACGATAACTTGGTTCGACGTTGAAGCCTTCAGTAGTACGGGCAACAACACGTTTCAGGTTGTACTTTCCAGTTTGGGCGACGGCACGGTTGGCATTGAATTCATCTATGAAAATATCGAATTCTCAAATGGCTTCGGAGCTCAGGCACAAGTTGGCGTCACCGACGGAGGCAGCAATGATCTTATTGCCCCAGGATCAGGCAATGCCAGTGACCTTTTGAACCTTCCGACCACAGACCTTGACCCTGATAGCCCGGATGGAATCTGGGACATATTCGTAAAAGGCACAGAGGTCGTGTGTTTCCTTGAACACACCCTAATTGAGACGGATCTAGGACAAAAGCCAGTTCAATGGCTGCGCAAAGGAGACATGATTGCAACCCTCGGAAATGGCTTTCAGCCACTGATCCAGGTTCTTCGCTCACGTTATTTTGCCTATGAAGACGCGCTTCCCATCCGAATCGAGGAAAACGCACTCAATAACACCAAAGACCTTTTCGTCTCGCAACTGCATCATGTTTTGATTGCCCACCCCGTTTGTGAGCTGCTTTTTGGCGAATACGAGGTATTTGTTGCGGCCAAAGATCTGCTCGGTCTGCCCGGTGTTCACAAAATTACCAAGCCGCAGCAGGTGACGTATTATCATCTGCTATTGGACGACCATCAGGCGGTCTATTCCAACGAACATCCATCTGAAAGCTTCTTTGCTGGCGATCTTGCGCTTTTGTCTCTCGAAAGTACTCGAAATCAAATGCACGAGGTCTTGGCACAGAACAAATCAAAAGCGAAAACCTCCCATCTTCGCCTAAAACATTATGAGGCCTGCATATTAGTCGATGCGTTGATGGATGAAGACCGCAACCAACATGTCAATAAACCGGCGCATCACTCGCAACTGGATGTGACCGCCTGATTGCCATGCAAGCTCTCCGCTCTAGATCAGATTATTTGACAACTTCCCTATATGGCTAAGCCCACCGAACCCGTCGACTTGAAGCGATTTACGCAACGGTACGCTTGATCCAACACCTTGCTCCACCTTTTAGTGAGAGGGACGTTGTAAATTTGCGGATCCTGTTCATGCCTCTATCGGCCTTAAAAAGTGAAAACCAAATCACGCCCGAGTTGGAAGCCATGCTTTTGGCACAAAGGTCCGCCTATCGAGCCGATCCGATGCCAAACCGCGCAACCCGTATCCGCCGACTGGATACACTTCACAATGCGTTGCTTGACCATTCCGACCAATTGATCACCGCCGTCAGTCAGGATTTCAGCAACCGCGCTGCGGCTGAAACCTATCTGACTGAAATCGCTCCGTTGCTGGACGGCATCGCCTATTACCGAAAACGGCTCAAGCGTTTTATGAAACCACAGCGCCGCCACGCCCCTTTGTTATTGCAGCCTGCCTCGACGCATGTATTTTATCAGCCATTGGGCGTTGTTGGCATTGTGGTTCCATGGAATTTTCCCATTTTTCTGGCGTTGTCCCCAATGATTGGCGCGATCGCAGCCGGTAATCGGGTGATGTTGAAAATGTCCGAATTTGCACCCGCGACCGGCGCATTGCTTCAAACCATACTTGGCAAAATCTACACGCAAGACGAAGTGAGTGTTGTAACCGGTGATGTCGATGTGGCCACTGCGTTCACCGCGTTGCCATTTGACCACCTAGTGTTCACCGGATCGACCCAGGTGGGTAAAATTGTCATGCGGGCTGCCGCTGAAAACCTCACCCCTGTAACATTGGAATTGGGCGGCAAGTCCCCAGCCATCATTCACGAAGATTTCCCCATCCAAGAGGCCGCCAAACGGTTGGCTTTTGGTAAATGCATAAATGCCGGGCAAACCTGTGTGGCACCAGATTACATTCTGTGCCCCAAAAACAAACTTGATGCCTTTTGCACAGCCTTTGTCGAAATCGTCAGCAAAAGCTATCCCAGCTTGCGCGACAATAATGATTTTACCGCGATCATCACAGATCGACAAAAAGCCCGGCTTGAAATCTACCTTAGGGACGCACAGGAAAAAGGAGCCGAACTGCTCCCGATCAACCCCACCAACGAGGCATTTGACAACAGTCGTAAAATGCCGATTACGCTGATACGAGGCGCCCGCGATGACATGCTGGTGATGCGCGAGGAAATCTTTGGCCCGATCTTGCCGATAATACCCTATGACAGCTTGGAGCAAGCGATCGAATTCGTGAACAATCGCCCGCGGCCACTGGCTCTGTATTACTTTGATTGGAACAAAAGTCGCGCCAACGATATTCTGACCCGCACTCATTCTGGTGGGGTCGGCATCAATGATACACTCAGCCATGTCGCAGCCGATGACATCCCCTTTGGTGGAATCGGTTCGTCTGGTATCGGGCACTATCATGGCAAAGAGGGGTTTTTGACCTTCTCCAAAGCCAAAGGCGTATTGCGCAAAGGCCGGGTAAACACCACCCGTTTTGTCGGACCACCATGGGATAACCTGATGTACCGCAGTTTGAAAAAGTTTCAGAAACTACGCCACCGTCGGCGTTAAAAAGCACCGCAATTTGGAACACATAAGACATCCGGTTAGATGCTCATGACCTTCGATTATAGCATTACCAGAGGTGGGGTCTGCAGGCTGCGTTCTAGCCAACCGACTAAGTAAAGATCCAAGCAAAATTGTCTGCCTGCTCGAGGCAGGCGGGGTTGCCATGGAGCCGGGGCGGCCCACCCCATTTCCCATGCTTTTATGGCCGCAACCCAACTATGCGGGCACAAATTGACGGATGAATTCAACACTGGTGACTACGAGGGTGTTGAACTCTATCAAGTTACGCAATTTCACGATCCAGCCAAAAATGGCGTACGCTGTTCCAGCGCGGCGGGCTTTCTGTTTCCGGCCCTGTCTCGTCCTAATCTGACTGGAATTACGCAAGCCCAAGCAACCCAACTGACCTTTGACGACCGGCGCGCGACAGGCGTAATTTATCAACATGAAGGCCAGGTTCTTTCTGTAAGTGTAAAACAAGAGGTACTGCTGTGTGCTGGCGCATTTCAGTCTCCGCAATTGCTGCAACTGTCCGGCATCGAAGACGGTGAGGCACTCAATCAGTAAGGGATCGATGTGCGTCAAGATTTGCCCGGCGTTAGCAAGAGCCTACAAGATCATCTGGATTTCATTCTCGCCTACAAAACCAAAGATACAGACACATTTGGGTTGGGCCTATTGGCGCCGCTCGAATGATTGGCCATCTTGTAAGGTGGGCACGTGATGGCAAATCGATGTGTGCCACTCCCTTTGCCGAAGGTGAGCCTTCCTGAAAACCAATGCCGGATTAGAGCGCCCTGACATTCAACTGCATTTCGTCATCGCCATGGTCGAGGATCACGCCCGTAAGATTCGCCCTGGATATGAGTTTACCTGCCATATGTGCAAATTACGCCCAGAAAATCGTGGTGAAGTTTTTTACAAAGCGGCGATCCCTATGCGCCTCCCGGCATCGACCCTCAGCTTCTTTCTGACCCGCGTGATCTTGAAGATATGATCGAAGGGGCAAAAATGACCCGCACCATTCTAGAAGCTCCCGCAATGGGGCGATACCGATACAAGGGACGTTTTGGTACAGACACCGCCAATTCAAACGCAGATTGGGAGCATCATATTCGCAGACGGGCAGACACGATCTATCATCCCGTTGGGACTGCAAAATGGGGCACGATGAAATGGCTGTTGTGACACCTGAGCTCAACCCGTACGGGATCGATGGATTACGTTTTATTGATGCTTCGGTGGTGCCCCGGTTGATATCTGAAAATACCAACGCACCCACAATTATGATTGCAGAATAGGCCGCCGACATGATCAAAACCGCAGGCTAAGTGCAGGCGCGACCCACCGCACAAGATATGACTTACTGCCAATTCTGAATAGCCTCCAGTAGTGCTTTCTTGTTGATCGGCTTGCTCAGAAAATCATTCATTCCCGCCTGCAGGCAACGGTCACGATCTTCGCGCATGGCATTCGCTGTCAGAGCAATAATTGGACAGTTCTGCGCCGTTTTTTCATGCTCCAACTGCCGGATAGCTCTGGTTGCCTCCAATCCATCCATTCGTGGCATCGACATATCCATCAAGATGATATCCGGCCGGGCGTTTTTATAATGATCCACCGCTTCACAACCGTCATTGGCAAATGTCAAAGCAACAGGGGCATCTTTAAGCATTTTTTTGACAACGAATTGATTGGTCTTGTTATCCTCTGCAACCAAAATACTCACCGATTGATCCATATCCTTTGCAGGTTCACGTCGGTTTTCAACAGGGGTGGCAGCTCGCGATTGCATTTGTAACGATCGCGCAATCGTATTGCGCAACTGCTCCGAACGCACCGGTTTGAGAAGCAGCTCACAACAGCCGATTTCCTCACGGGTTGCCACGCTAAGAGACTGATCAACAGATGACAGAATAATCAGTGGCAGGTTTTTATGGCTATCCATTGACCTGATTGTCTTGGCCAATTCCTCCCCATCCATTTTTGGCATTTGATAGTCCTGAATTATCAGGTCAAATACCTCGTGATTTGCCTGAAGAATATCCAATGCCTCATCACCAGAAGAGGCCAGAACAACCTTGATACCCCAGGTTCCAAGGCGTTCAGATAAAATCCTGCGGTTCAACTCAAGATCATCCACCACAAGAACATTCAGACCTACCATATTAAGCGTACTTGCCGGAGTTTCTTCAAATGTTTCGGGCGCACTGACCAATGGCAATTCGATGGTGAACGTCGAACCTTGCTCAAGCTTGGATACAGCGGAAATTCTGCCCCCCATAAGGCCTATCAAGCGCGTTGAAATTGCCAGCCCTAAACCTGTGCCCTCAAATTGCCGGTTGCGCGCACTATCCACTTGTTCAAATTCATTAAAAATCTTGTCCAGTTGATCTGGAGGGATCCCAATACCGGTATCGGTGATGGTAAGCGTCAGAAGATAGTCATCCCCCTGTTTTACCCCGGACACATCGATATACACATAGCCTTCCAACGTGAACTTTATGGCGTTACCGGCAATGTTCGTAATGACCTGACGCAACCGGCCAACATCCCCTTCATAACACCGGGGTAATTCAGGGTCGTAGCGCAGGGTTATTTCCACAGACTTTTCGCCCGCTTTGGCCGATAGCAAAGTCACGACATCTTCCATGGCGGACTGCAAATCAAAGGGTGCAAGTTCAAGCTCCATCTTCCCCGCTTCGATTTTGGAAAAATTCAGGATATCGTTGATAATCGCCAATAGTGCCGCGCCCGATTTCGCAATTGTATCGGCATACATTATCTGATCATCGTCTAGGTCCGTCTCCAACATCAGTTCCGCCATACCGATCACCCCATTCATCGGGGTACGTATCTCATGGCTCATATTTGCCAGAAAATCAGATTTCGCACGGCTCGCCTTGTCCGCTTCCTCCTTGGCGTGCCCCAGGGCAAACTCCCGTTCATCACGCTCTTCAAAGGTATCCTGCAAAACAGTGACGGAAAAATCCAACGCCTTGAATTCCTTGCTGACAAAAGAAGATAGATATTTTCGCTTGTAATTTTGGCCCAATATCACCGCCGACATTCGTTCATGGATATTTCGCAACGGACGCATTGCCAGAAAGTTTGTTTGCACCAAAAACAGCACCGACAAAGCAATCACTGTAATTGCCGTCACAATCCGGAGATGCATTACATTTTGCGCTATTTGCGCCTGTCCTTCTGCCGTTGACCAATCGACCTCCATCATTCCGAATGGCTCGCCTTCGACAATGATGTCATTTGTGAACTGGCGAATTTCTTCGTTGCCCTGTGTGTCTGCCCAATCGGTTTTGGCAATGACCGTGCCATATTCATCCTTGATAGAAATCGCCCGCAGCTTTGAATTGCGCTGAAGAGCTTCGTGCAATGCGCTCTCAAGAACAGGTGTGTCCTGAATGATGATCGGCTCCACCAACAGACCGCTCAGCAATGAAACTGTCAAATTCGCTTGGGACAACAATTCAGCGTTCATGCGTTGCGTTTCAGAGCGCCGTTCATATTCACCGATCAGAAACGTTACCAACGCAGCGGCGACGGTCATCGACAGGATGAACTGCGCATTGATGCCCATGTTTTTCAAAACCTTGATCCTCTCCATCATCAGAACATGTAGCTGTGCTGAATTGCATCACGTATCAGGTCATAATCAGTATCTGTTCCGGCCAAAAAGCCACCTTTGCTGACGCTTTTCAATGCCGCTTGATCTGCCGCACCCAACATCACCTGACGCATTGCAATCATAACATCAGGATCAAGATCAGCCGCTGAAATCCAAGGTTTTGTCACATTATCAAATTCAAAAAGTGCGCGAATCGGAACTCCCTTTTCGACAAGTTTTTTGAACGTGCTTTCCTTAAGCGCGCCGGCCGTGTATTTTCCCGTGCCGACGGCCATACCGACGCGATCATGTCGTCCAAGGTAATCGTAGCTGCTCAGTTCATGACTTGTGATGCCCGCCTGAATCAGATGACTTTGCGCGAGATACCGGCCAATTGTTGAAAGTTCATTCCCAAACGCAAAACTATGCTGAGACAACTCTGACAGGTTCTGCATTTCGTTATCAGCATGCACCGCAACGATGCCTTTGAACCGTTTCTTACCCTTTTTCGCCTCCATCGCGACGATATCTATCCCATTGTTGCGCTGATAGGCGGTCACATAGGAAGCCGGGCCAAAGCGGGCGAAATCGACCTCGCCATTAACAAGTTGGTCAATACCTGTTTCATAGTCACTGGCGATCTTCATTTTGATCGTAACCTGCTCGCCAAGGATGGTGGTCATCTCTCGCTCAAGATAATTCAGGAACGGCTTGTATTTCCGAACAGTCGTCGTTGGCTTATCCGCAGTGTAAGTTCCAAAGATAAGCGTGATCTCAGCACGCGCGGGAAGCGCAGTCACCAGCAGTGATAAAATCAGGATAAAGAGTGGTAGAGCAGCCATTTTCAGTTGCTTGGCCAGCATTCCATACAAGCGATTCATTGGGCAGTCCTCGGTCTTTAAAAGAGGCGCAAGTCAAAGCACCAAAAGGGATTCTTTCGCCGATTATGTCCCGATAAATCAAAAGACTTCGTTAATGTGATTTCACAACGCCTGGGTGCATCTGATTTTCTCCAACAGATCGCGCCATCCGTTAACCAATTATTTCATAAATGATTTATTAACAAATTTCATCTCTTAATAGTTGAATTTTACATTAATCAAACAAGGCGGCTCGCCATGACCAACCCAAAAACAGGGGACCATTCTGCTTTTCATTTGTTAAATCATCTAGGCCTGATCGCGCTAGTTTGCATGGTTATGCTGACGCCAAAACCCGCATTTGCCATCCCTTCTCCGGAGCTTGTGATCGGTTCTGTTTCTTCATTATCTCAAGTCTTTGCCGTTGCTTTTGCAACCCTGACAGGGACAGCGACCCTTTTCGCGAGGCGGTTTGGATACACGCCCGCCTCCAAGGGTGGAACGCGGCGCTATCCTATTCGGTTGATCCTCAGCCTCGTTGGCATTGTTGTTGCGTTAGGTGCCCTCAATATGTGGCAACACCAGACGCAAAAGTCAGAAAACCAGACACGCCTTCAGGCCACTTTAGTGCGCCCGGCGCAGTTTGACGGGCAAGCCATAAAAGATAAAAATCTTAAGGAAACCAATTTTAGTAAACAATCAACAAGCCCTCTGGCCATCACCACACAAGTCGCCCAGCGCTTGCTGACACAAGACAGCACAACGACCACCGCTTTTTTCGACGTACGTGAAGCGGGCGAACATCGGATGGGCACTTTGCCCGGGGCGCAACACGTGCGATTTCCCGATTTCCTGCAATCCGATCTGGCGTTTGAAGGTAAGCAGGTCGTCCTGTTTTGCCACAACGGCAACAGAAGCAGTGAAACCTGCGCTGAACTGGCAGCGCGCGGGATTGATTGCCGCTTCATCGCTGGTGGCATCGAAAAATGGATTGTTGAGGGCAAACCCTTTAGCGACAAGGCCGTCAAAACCCTGTCCGATCTGCGCGCAATCCCCAACTATCCCAACAAGAACGTCCTGATCGGAACCAAACAGTTCAAAGAGCTAACAACAAAGTCAGATTTGCAGATCGTCGACACACGTTATCCAGGTGATTTTGCCACCGGACATTTGCCTGGTGCGATCAACATACCGATCCGCGCCCTGCCGACGGATGAGCTGAAAAAACGCATCGCGCAGCTACAAGACAAGCCAACGATTGCCGCCTGCTACGACCGGCGCAGCTGTTTCATGGCGCAGGTACTGGGGTTAGAGATGAGCGAGGCAGGCATCGATTTTCAAGGCCGCTACACAACACCTTGGGAGTTTTTTATCCCCCCCAAGCCCAAACCTCATGTTGAGGCCTGGTTGGCAGCCCAACAAGCCACCCTGTGGGACAAAGCTGTTGGCGCGCTTGCCAGTGCCCTGACATGGGTTGGCAAGCACTCTCATTTTGTCGTTGGGCTGTTGATGTTATCGCTGCTGTCGCGCCTGCTCGTTTTGCCAATCGCGCTTAAATCTGAACGCGATCAAATCACCACAGCACAACATGCCAATGAATTCACCACACTGAAACAGAAACTAAGACACGATCCGGTGCGCAAGGCCCGTGCAGTGCAGCAATTTTATACCGACAACGGCCTGACCCCGATGCGCAATCTGACCGCGTTATTGTTTCTACCGATCATGATGCTGGGGCTCAGCGCCACTGGGCAGGCCGGGAAAAACACCACAGATCATTTTCTTTGGATACAGCAGCTTGGTCTGCCTGACAGCACATATGCCTTGCCCATCTTGTTTTCGGCTTTGGGCGGGGTTTATTTGCACTGGGCCGTCGCCAAAACGAGACGTCAGGCAATGATCTGGTGGGCCATTGGCACGCCGCTTTTGTTTGCTCTGACATGTGGCCTAAGCGCGGCTGGCAATATCTACCTGTGTATCAGCCTGATACTGTTGCTCATCCAACGCGCCTATGTAACTGGATTTCCGGGTAGGATGTCTCGAAAATTTGAGGAATTCAGCCAATATAGAGTCGACTCTAGATTACCCAAGGGAGTTATTCCCCTGCGCTTAAGCGCGTCACTTCAGGGTAGTGGTAACAAATCTTATCGCTTGTCATTGCTGAAAAATGCGGGCCTGCCAGTGCCCGATGGGCTAGTCATCAGGTCCAGTGCCATTGCCCAATTTGGCGCGATGTCGGACGCTGATAAAACAGCTTTTGCAAGCAAAATCTGGCGACAGGTCGGCCCAAACCCCTGCGCCGTGCGCAGTTCCGCCGCAAGCGAAGATGGTGCTGACAATAGCTACGCTGGCGTGTTTGACAGCGTGCTGGATGTCACCGAACACAGCTTACGTGCCGCACTTGATACGGTGATTGCCTCGTTTTCATCCCAACGCGCGGCCAGTTACGACAATAATGGCCCGGTGGTACATGACGGCAATATTCTGGTGCAGCGCATGATCAGCCCGGATTATGCTGGCGTCATGTTTACCCAAGACCCAACCGCGCCCGGCCTGATGATGATCGAACTGGTCAAGGGCAACGGTGATGATCTGGTTTCCGGGCGCGTCACACCGCAAAGCCTGCGGTTTGGGCGGCATAGTTTGGCTGCAATAGACACTAAACTAACGCCGATGGATCTGACTCCTCTGATTATGCTGGGTCACCAAATCGAAACGCTGATCGGATGTCCGCAAGACATCGAATGGGCTTATGCAAATGGCACATTCCACATCGTGCAAAGCCGTGATATCACAACGCTGGCAGCGCGTGATCCGGCCCAATTGGCGCGCAATGCAGAATGGCAACGCATATTGGCCACCTATAAAGACGCCCCTGCAGATGCGGTCATTCTGGAACAAGATGAGATGTCAGAGGTTCTTCCACAGCCAACGCCGTTATCATTTTCCCTCATGTCGCGGATCTGGTCCCCCGGCGGTAGTGTTGATCTCGCCTGCCGGGCCCTTGGTGTAGGGTATAACCTGCCCGAAGGACCGCCAGAGTATTTGGTCAATCTCTTTGGTCGTACCTATGTCGATCAGCAGTTAAAAACCGGCCTGACCCTACGACTGAGCAAGCCCAAAGCGCGGCAGCTACGCAAGATGGCCCCGCAGATCATCACAGAATTTCGCACCAAATTCATCCCGAAATTGGCCAATGATTTGGCATATTGGCAGGCGTTGGACTTTGCAGCTTTGCCGCAAAAGCAACTGATTGAAACGATCACCGCCTTGCAAGACAAGCTGGTCACCGAGGTCTACGTCGAGGCTGAAAAAATCAATATCATCGCAGGCTTTACCCTTAATGAGGCCGAGACACTGGCCATTCATGATGCAGAGATACATGAACGCCTGCAACATCCAGTTCTTCATCATACCCCGATCCGTCTGATAGATGCTTGCGCGGCGTTACCACCGGCAGAACAAAAACCCGCCTTACTGGCGCAGATGGGACACCGGGCGATCTTTGATTATGAGCTGAGCATTCCCCGTTACAATGAAACGCCTGCGCTGCTCTGGCCTTTGCTGGACAGCGCAATGCCATTGGCTGCCAACGAAGCCGGGGCCCCTGTCCTGAACCCGGACAATCCAGTGGATCTGGCGGTTGCATATCAGGACCTCAAGGAACAGGCCAAGCACGAGGCCCTTAAAACATTTGCTCAGTTGCGTCGTGCAATTGTAGCACTGTCAGATAAGGCGGATTTGTCCGACCTGATTTTTCAGCTTGAGATGGATGAACTAGAAACGCTTGATGACATTGATCCTGCAATCATTCGGTCAAAGACACAGCACCGCAAAGATCAGGCCGCATTGCTACGCCAACATGCCCCAAGTCAAATCAGCCTGACCCTGCAAGATTGCGAGCGGCTTTCTGCCCCATCGCTTGCAGGCTGTGATCATGATCAAGAGGGCATGGGCGGCACCTGTGTGGCTGGCAGCCAAGCGATCAAGGCCCGCGTTTTTCACATCACCGATGAGACACGCATAGATGCCAGTGTTTTTGACGGATTTGAAGACGGCGACATCATTGTCTGTCGGATGGTCAATCCCGCATGGTTGCCATGGGTTCAGCGGGCCGGTGGTGTGCTCAGTGAAATTGGCGGCTGGCTCAGCCATATGGCAATCGTTGCGCGCGAACGTGACATTCTGATGCTGGTGGGCTGCACCCATATGGATCAATTGCACAGCGGCATGATCGTTCAGGTCGAACTTGATGGCAGCATCACGGCCGAAGACGCTCCTGTCTCGTTGGCTCGCCCCGTTCCCGCGTCTGTGCGCTCGCGCCCTTGAGCGCACAGGTTGATAGTTCGGGCCAGATATTACTGGATTTTGTAACGTTCGGCATTCAATTTAAGCCGGGCAGCGTTAGCTTTGACCTGCTGTTTGAGCGCCTCTTGCGTAAATACCCGCAGGCCTAGGTCAGGGCGATAGCCATGAATTTCGCTCACATCCAGCGCGCGCATAAATTCAAGGATTTCTTTGCTCACAACCTGACCCGGTACAAGAATCGGGAAACCGGGTGGATAGGGGATAATGAACGAGGCTGAGACCACCTCATCACCACTTTCCATCGCCGCTTTGACCGAACCGTCAAGCTCCAGATAATCACAATTCTGCTCATCATAAGACAGGAAGAACGCAGATCGAATGTCACCTTCTGATGTCGCCTGATCTGTTCTGAACCCATCATGGAACCGGCTGAAATCCGGCAATGGCGGCAAATCATGCATCAGATTAGAAACACGTTTTTCGAACCCGCGCCGCTCCATCATTGACGCATCATCCAACAGATCATCCAGATCATTGGCGATCTCGACCAGCACCTCGATCAGATAAGCGACCGAAGATCGCGTTGTGCCGATGTTGGTCATGAATAATACAGTATTGCGTGAGGTTTTGTTAATTTGGATGCCGTATTTGTCCATCAAAATCTTGGTCTTAAACGTATCCCCGTCCCAACCTGTGCCACCGACAGCCAGCGTGACACGTGTGGCATCTAGGGCAAATTCATCGTTTTGCCAGCAATCCCAGATATCCGTCCAACCCTGCTCGGGGTCATAATGGCTGGTGACGCCGCTTTCGCGATGCTCCTCGGGGATCATATCGCCCGAGGTCAGGACCTTGAAGTACTTCTTAAGCTTCGGATGGGTCGAGATTGCGCGCCGCATCGACATCGCCGCCTCGACTTGTCGTTGGACAAATTCAAAGCCTTCCAATTCAACCTGACGTCGCCCAACATCCAATGACGCGATGATCTGATAATTAGGCGAGGTCGACGTATGCGTCATATACGCCTCGTGAAAACTCGCCTCGACTTCTCCTTTGAAGTCCTGATCATTGACATGAATCATCGATCCCTGCCGCAAAGATGTCAGCGTTTTATGCGTCGATTGTGTAGCATATGCCCGTACTCGAGACTTGGGTGATGGCAGCAATCGCGTGTTCAACAACGTCTCTTCGTCCGCACCTTCCAGCTCTTTTTGCTGCGCCTCGTAAGCCGCTGCATAGGCATCGGTTTTGAATTTAGCGCGCAGGTTATTGGCCGCATTCATCGCCGTACGTTGTCGGTAGATCGGGCCAAAGCGTGCAAAGGCAAACCAAGCCTCATCCCACAAGAAGACCAGATCAGATTTGATGGCGAGACATTCTTCCATCATCCGTTCAACATTGTAGACGATCCCATCAAAAGTACAGTTGGTCAGCAACAGCATCCGCACCCGATCCAGCTTTCCCTCGGCCTTAAGCCGCAAAAGCTGATGCTTGATCTCACGCAAAGGCACCGCGCCATACATCGAATATTCATTCAACGGATAGCTATCCAGATACACCACCTGCGCCCCGGCTAGAACCATGCCGTAGTGGTGCGACTTGTGACAATCACGGTCTACCAGGACAATGTCACCAGGGCGCACCAGCGCCTGCACCACGATCTTGTTACAGGTCGATGTACCGTTGGTGGCAAAGAACGTTTGCTTTGAACCAAATGCCCGGCTTGCCAACTCCTGCGCTTCCTTGATCGGCCCGTGCGGTTCCAGCAGGCTATCAAGCCCCCCCGACGTGGCCGAGGTTTCCGCCATAAAAATATTAGGGCCATAAAACGCACCCATATCTTGAATCCAATGGCTGCGCGTAATCGATTTTCCGCGACTGATCGGCATCGCGTGAAACACACCGGTTGGCTGCTTGGAATATTCGACAAGCGCGGTGAAAAACGGCGTTTTAAAACGCGCCTGTACCCCGCGCAAAATATTCAGGTGCAGTTCCGAGAAATCTTCTTGATTGTAGAACACCCGCCGGCAGATCCCCAAATCCATGCCGGCAATCTCTTCAACCGAACGCTCTGTCACCAGATAGGCGTCCAACTCAGGCCGCACCTGTCCAATGAGGCGACACAGCTCTGGGCCATAATCCTCTGGCGCCAACGCATCAAGGTCCTCAACGCTGCTGGCCTGATTGAGATAACGCGTCAGCAATTTAAGCTGAACCTGCGATTCCAGCACCAGACCGGGACGTACAATGATGGCCTGAATGTTGTGATTGAACAGAATGCCAATCAGCGCATCCTGCAGGCTCGGCACAGTGACCATCTCATAGTGAAACGGATCTTCCGGGCGGCGCATTTTGGCAAAGTTGCTTTTCAGCCAATGTTCTTGATGCTCATTAAGATCATCAACCACCATCACCTCAAAATAGGGCTTGGCCAGCGACCGTGCTTCCAAAGATTGCGTTGCTTCGTCTTCGTGTTCTTCGACGTCAACGCTGTCACGCTCAAGCGGGATCAGACGGCGGCGATAAGCCCCTGTGGTCAAGGCCCGCAGAATGCGTTGCACCGTAAAGGCCAGGTCGTCATAGCTTTTGTGGTTGTACTGTCGCCGTACCCGGTCAAAGACCTGCACACCCGGAAAGGCCCAATACCCTTCTACCAGCGCCAGTGAATCGAAAATGTCTTCAATCTTTTCTGCCAGCGCTGCAGCGTTCTTGCCCTTGGGGTCGCGCGCCAGTGCTGCAGTCGCTTCTTTTAAAGTACTCCAATGATCATTGCGTAATTGAACTGCCGAATAATAGTCGTCCATCGATTGCATATGATCAGTCCCTATCTCTATTAATTATTTGCTTAATTGGTCATGCTCCCTGCATGGTCATCCACTCACGGTATCAACTGCAAAGGGTAGCGCCCCTTCAGGTGCTGCCGCGGTGTCATTTGGTGAACTTTCTGTTGAGGCCGCCTCGGCTGGCACATCAACGTGAATACCAGCGCGTGAACCCTGCTGTGGGGTCTCAAGTGGGCCAAGCGTTTTCAGATAAGCATCTGTGCCGCTATTACGATCATAAACCGAGAAATCAGCAGACCGATCACGGAAACTCTTAAGCACCTGTCCCAAGCCTTTCATGCCCGTCTCGCGTTGGCGGCGAACCATATCAAGATCCAACTCAATCGGGAACATATCCTCTTGCCCAGCGGATTGATGTAACACGGTCGCGGTCGGGTCGATCACACAAGACCGGCCAACGCCGCCCGCACCCAAACCGTTGACATCAAACACATAGCACTGGAATTGCGCCGCTGTTGCACGGGCGATAGCCAGTTCGGCCTCGCGGTCAGTGGTGCCAGTCAAAACCGGATGCAACAGCACCTCGACCCCCTGACTGGTCAACTCGCGCGTGGTTTCCGGGAACCAGATATCATAGCAGATCGACAGGCCAAACCGGCCCACATCCGGCACATCAAAGACGCAAAATCCTGTGCCTGCCTCTACGCCCGCCTCGTAGGGACGGAACGGAAACATCTTGCGATAGGTCGAGATCACCTCGCCTTGGGGGTTGATAACGGTGGCGGTGTTGTAAATCTTGCCTTCGGGTGTCTTTTCAAACATCGATCCCGGTATCAGCCAAACATTGTGCTTTTTCGCCGCTGCGCAAAATTGGTCAATCGCCTCATTCTGCAGCGGCAGAGCAAACTTCGACAACGGGCCATAAGGGGCCAATTCACTGAATAGAACCATCTGCGTCCACGGGAAGCGCGCCATCAGGATATCCAGCCTTTGGATCATTCCATCGACATTTGGATGCAATGCGTTCACATACATTTGCACTCCGGCAACCGCGAATGGCGTCATACAGATTTTTCCTTCTTAAACACGCAGATTTAATCAACCTACAATGTTTCTCAGGAAGAACAACAGGGCCCATTAACGATTTGACTAGAAACCAAACGCCCATTCGTTCAAGGGCGCGACGTATGCGTGGGCTACCCAAACTCTTCATGATGACAAAGGATGATGGGCGGCAGTTCCGGAAAAACCTAGCGCAGTAACGTCATGGACAAATCATCAAGAGCAGCGGCGATTGCAGTCCGGTTTGGCTTGTAAAAGACCCAGTTTTTGATCTGCCTCGATGTCACAAGCCCTGCTTTTTCAAGAACCCTCATATGAGACGTGACTGTTGGTTGCGTCAGGCCAATCTTTTCGGTGATGGATTGGACACAGACCCCGTCCTCGACAAGGTCGCCGTCAGTTTGGGCGGGAAAGTGGTCAACAGGCGCTGCAATCCACCGCATAATCTGGAGACGTTTTTCGTTCGAAAGCGCTTTAAGGGCTGGAAGGGTTGACATTTTACGATTCTATATTGATGTTTATCTATATTGATTATCTTCTATGCAGAAGTAACATGGCGAGGCGAAACTTGAAAGCCTCCAGACGGAGCACTTAGGACCGTGACCCAGAACATCGAAACGGACGACAAAGCGCTTGGGATCGCGGTTCTGGCAATCTTGTCGGGTGTATTTGTGGCCTCTCTCAGTGATGCCTTCATCAAACTGGTCAGCGCAAACATTCAGCTTTGGCAGATATTCCTCCTGCGGTCTTTGCTCACAATACCCGCGCTGATCCTAGTCATAAAAATCCGCTCACCACATGCATCAATTTTCCCACGTGAAATTGCCTGGACCGCACTGCGGAGCCTTCTGCTCGTCTTCATGTGGGTTGCCTTATACGCCGCGCTACCAATGGTGAAGCTGTCCGTTGCCGGTGCCGCCTACTACACATTGCCCCTTTTCATCACGTTGTTTGCTGCAATTTTTACCGGCGAAAAAGTTGGGGCCAAAGGCTGGCTCGCGGTTGTGATTGGTTTCTCAGGGGTGCTGTTGATCCTTAGACCAAACGCTGCCGATTTTAACCCTTACGCCTTGTTACCCCTCGCCTCGGCCATCTTTTATGCCATAGCAATGATACTGACGCGCTCAAAAATAAGGGACGAATCCGCGCTGGTGTTGTCGCTTAGCCTGAACATGGCATTTGCCATCGTGGGGGCGTTGGGGTCACTGTTCGTCGCAATATCAATCCCCACGACACCCGCTGCCAATTCATTCCTACTCAGCGATTGGGTGGTCTTGGACCTTCAGGGCTGGCTGGTCATAGCTATCCTCGCAATCTTGATCACAACCGGCAGCCAGCTTGCAACCATCGCCTATCAACTTGGGCCATCATCGACCGTATCGTCGTTCGACTTTTGCTATCTCGTGTTTGTCGTGATGTGGGGGGCCATCTTGTTTGGGGAAGTGCCAGACGCCGTAACCATACTTGGCATCACCCTAATCGCCAGCGCTGGCATAATGGTCATTCAAAAAGCATGAGATAAATCCATGACGGCATACATAATATTTCAAGAGAGCATTTTTGATCAGAGTGCATTTGAGGAATACAAGAAACTGTCACCCAAATCGATAGACGCATTTGGCGGCCGCTTCATTGTGCGCGGGGGAAAAATAGACGTTCTTGAAGGTGCGATGCCGCACGAACGCGTCGTGATCATCGCGTTCCCAACCGCAGATGCAGCGCGCGCCTGGCATAGCTCAGACGACTACGCCGCAGCAAAATCCCTACGTCAAAGAATTTCCGATGGTGACGCCATTCTTGTCGAAGGGATTTAGGCACCAATCCCGGGGAATGCTACGCCTCTCCCCGGACCTCCGGCTCAGGGAACAACTCACTCAACGATACCGATCGCCCGTTATCCAACACGGTCCGCGCGTGGTAACGTTGCAGTTTGCGCGGCTCCGATGCGCCACAGCTGTGCGCAATGGTGCCTACTTCCTTGCGCATGTTCTTGGCGTAATAGGCGACCCGCTCGGCCTTGTTTGTCGGGTCCAGACCATATTGCAGCTTGGCATCATGGGTGGTGATGCCGGTTGGGCAGGTGTTCTTATTGCACTGCAGCGCCTGAATGCAGCCCAGGGCAAACATGAATCCGCGTGCCGAATTGACAAAATCCGCACCCGCACAAAACGCCCAGGCCACCTCGGACGGGTTAATCATCTTGCCACTGGCACAGACTTTGATCCGGTCCCGCAGCCCGTGACGGATCAGAACATTCACCACCAAAGGCAGGCTTTCACGCACCGGCACACCCATATTATCGATCAGGCTCATCGGCGCCGCCCCGGTGCCACCATCGGCGCTGTCGATGGTGATGAAATCCGGCGCGCTTTCAATCCCGCGCTTCAGGATCGCTTCACATAGATCATCGAAAAACCCATACGCCCCAACCACCGCCTTAAACCCAACCGGCTTGCCCGTCAGATCGCGAATGTGATTGAGCATATCCAGCAGATCATCAACACAATCCACCTCGGGATGGCGGTTCGGGCTGATGGCAGCTTTGCCCACTTCAATCCCGCGAATGGCTGCGATCTCTTCGGTCACTTTCTCACCTGGCAGGATGCCGCCCTTACCCGGCTTGGCCCCCTGGCTGAGCTTCAGCTCAAACATCTTGACCGCATCATGTTCGGCCACCGCGCGCAGCTTATCGTCATCAAACCCGCCCTCGGGCTTACGCACACCAAACTTGCCGGTGCCAATTTGAAACACGATGTCAGCGCCGCCTTCCAGATGATATGGCGACAACCCGCCTTCGCCTGTATTGAGCCAAATACCCGCCTTCTTCGCCCCATGTGACAGCGCCCGCACCGCCGGAACCGACAAGGCGCCAAAACTCATCGCCGAAATGTTGAAATAGGAATCCGTGGTATAGGGCTTTCGCGCATAGGGCCCCACGGTCACAGCCGTGGGCTCGGTTTGATCTTCGGTCAGCTCCGGAAACGGGCAATTGACGAAATAAACCGTGCCGGTTGGCCGCAAATCCCGCGTCGACCCAAACGCCACGGTCGAATCCACATTCTTTGCGGCGCGATACACCCAAGACCGTTCCGCCCGGTTAAACGGCATCTCCTCGCGATCCAGCGCAAAGAAATACTGCCGCAGAAATTCACCCATATGTTCGAACAGATAGCGAAACCGCGCGATCACCGGATAGTTGCGCCGCAACGTGCTTTCGGTTTGGGTCTTGTCGCGCACATAAAGTACAACAACCCACAACACAGCGAGCCCCACCGCCAAGACAAACAGATAGGACAGCAGTTGCAGCAATCCCAAAACGAAATCGGATACTTGTGTCATGACCGTGGCTCCTCCAGCGGATTGGCTATTGCAGATCGTAGCGTACACTCACATTGCCTTCCGATACCACAGCCTTGCAAGGGACTCAGCCCCATTCACGGCAACTTGTCCCAGCGCGATTGAATGTTAATGGCACTCACAGATCAAAGGCTTAGCTGCAGTTGAGACAGTTGCAGCAAGGTACAGCACGTGTTTTTGACAAAGCAGGACATTCATCATTTTCAGCCATCTCGCCCGCATCCGAATGACCCAACCGCCCCATTACGCGAGGGGCTGCAGCAGGCGGGGCATTTCGGACCTGCGCAATTGGCTGGACGCACCTTTCCAATGGCCTGTGTCGCGCTTGAGATCACCCAGCGCTGCAACCTCGACTGTACGCTGTGTTATCTCTCTGACCTTGCCGAAACCGTGCGTGACGTACCCTTGTTTGAACTCAAGCGTCGGATCAAGATGATCCATGATCACTATGGCGACCACACCAATGTCCAGATCACTGGCGGTGATCCGACCCTGCGCACCGTGCCCGACCTTGAGGAGATCGTGCGTGAGATCAAAGCCCACAACATGCGCTCGGCTCTCTTTACCAACGGGATCAAAGCCAGTCGGTACATGCTGGAAAGGCTGGCCGAAGCTGGTCTGGATGATGTGGCGTTTCACGTCGATGTCACCCAGGAACGTAAAAGCTATGAGAGCGAA
Source organism: Roseovarius sp. EL26 (assembly GCF_900327775.1). Classification (NCBI taxonomy): domain Bacteria; kingdom Pseudomonadati; phylum Pseudomonadota; class Alphaproteobacteria; order Rhodobacterales; family Roseobacteraceae; genus Roseovarius; species Roseovarius sp. EL26. The sequence continues at coordinate 277,383 of NZ_OUMZ01000006.1, read as the reverse complement.
GCTGCCCTCAATGCGATCCGTTTGCAGTATTTGGAACGCGCCGCAGGGCTGCCGCTTCGGGTCTTGTTCAATACGACTGTTTGTGCCGACAACGTACACGAGATCCCCGATCTGGTGCAGTTCTTCATTCAACACGCTGGCCCGATTTCCCTCGCCTCTTTCCAGATGCAAGCCGACACCGGACGCGGGGTTCTAAGAGAACGCGATGCAACCGTGATCAACCAACAGTCGGTGATCGAACTGATCGAAGAAGGTGCAGGCACCTCGCTCCCGTTTGACTTACCAATGATCGGTCACCCCGATTGCAACAAATACACCGCCGTACTGACGAACGGCAAAACCACCGTGCCCCTCTATGATGACGCACCCTTTTTCACCACCCTATTCCAAGCCATGGCGCAACAAGAGGGTGATTGGTCAGTTGAGCACAAAGTGTTGCCCCGCGCCCTACGGACTGCTGCCCGCTCACCCCGTATAGCCTGGCTCGGGATGGCCTATGTCTTGCGCAAGATTTGGGAATTCAAATCGAGTCTATTTCTGCACAAAACACCGAAAAAGATCAGTTTTTTTATCCATAATTTCATGGATGCAGAAAAGCTTGAGGGAGACCGCTGCAACTCCTGTGTCTTCATGGTGGCCACCGCGCGCGGGCCACTGTCGATGTGCGTCCACAATGCCAAACGCGACACCATGATCGCCGAAGCTGTGCCCAGCAAACCCGGCCAGCAAGCCTGGAACCCGATCGAGGCCGAGATCCCCACCGCCGGCCTGCCTTACAAGAAACTCAAAGGCCGATTGCGCGCACAACAAGCCGAAGCTCGCAAATCCGCCTGATCAGAACCCATTAAGCGCCCAATCGTATTCATAGCGTTGGATGCGCGTCTTGCCCGCAAGTTTCGCCCGCAGCTCTGGCGCGGCGTAACCCCGGATATGGTCCAGCACAGCTACCTCTGATCCGCCAAAATCATCCAGATACCAGCTATAAATCTTTGAGGCAGTGATCTGCCCGCTCTCGCTTACCCGAATCCCACGCGGATCATTCACATAAGACCGCGCTGCCACCCCTAAAGCGTCGGTGATGTTCTTCGCCGTGTAAGCCCGCTGTCCCAGGTTAGGGCACCCTACGGCAGCGCAATTCAACACATAATGAATTTCCGGCATATCCGGCCACAGCGGACGGATGATCCCATGCTCGATATCATGCAGGCTGGTTTCGACACCATTCACCAGCAGGCGCTTGTCTTCCCACGGCCCCAAGTCAAACCCTTTGCCCTTGATGTTACGGATCGACGCCACCGGATAGTGATCCAAAATCACATCCACCGTCAGCGCATTATAAAGATTCACCCAATACGCCAGCTGCGCTTCTTTGGTCAGCATGGCTACATCAACGGCTATCAACATTCGCAAATATTGCTTTAATTCAGCATGATCAGAGTCTGAAACCTTTGCATATCCAACCCGCACCACACCCGCCGGATCCTTGCGCGTATGGTCCTGCAAAAAACTGTCCCAAACTCTATGGTCCAACCGCGCCACAGTACCGCTACCACGCACATCGGGACGAGTCAGGCTGTTGTCAGGGATCGCCAATCTCTCAAGCGAAGCGCAGGCTGACAGAGCTAACATCGATAAAGCAATCAAAACAAACCGGAGCATGGGGTAACCTTTCGCAATCCTGCGTCATTCAGGATTTTACCGGCTCACCCACCCCACAGACCAATATCTTTTCAGTGATCTGACGTGTTCGAAATCGTGATCAGCTTTCCCAACCAAATTTATAGTGATGATGCTCGAACGAGATCTGCTGACCCACACCACTCAGCCCCGGTTTGGCGTTGCGAAAGATCTTGCTCCAGATCGGTTGGATCGTCACGCCATCGTTCTGAATCAGCTTCTCCATCTGCTTCATCACCTTACGGCGCTGATAAGCATCGGCCAGCGACAGTGCTTCGGCCAACAGGTCGTCAAACTCTTTGTTCGACCAGCCAAATTCGTTCCACGCCTCACCTGATCGATAGGCCAGCGCATGGATCTGTACGCCCAAAGGACGGTGGTTCCAGCTGGTCGCACTGAATGGATAGTTCATCCAGTTGTCGCGGAACTCATCGCCCGGCAAAACCGAGCGTTTCACTTTGATCCCCGCCTCATTCAACTGCGCCGCCACCGCGTCAGCCGTATTTTTGACCCAGCTTTCTTCGCTCGAAATCAGCTCGTGCTCAAAATCCTTCATGCCAGTCTGTTCCATGAAGGCCCGGGCAGTATCGGGATCATAGGACATGGCCGGCAGTTTGGCATATTCCGGATGCACCGGGGCGACATGGTGGTTTTCACCCACCACACCTTTGCCGTCTGCCGCCTCATCTAGAACCCGCACATTATCCACGGCCATTTGTAAAGCACGGCGCACGCGTTTTTCCGCATAGGGGCGCACGCCGACCACTTCCGCCCGCTGATTGGCGCGCACCACAACCGTGGCCGCCGTCGCCACCTCAGACAGGGTCCAACCCAACTCAGAGAGCTGTTCCGCCAGAACCCCTTCTGAGCGATGCACCATGTCCACCTCATCTGCCTGCGCGGCAGCAAGCCAATTAGCAGGGTCACTGCCAGCATCGACATATTCGATCCGGTCCAGATAAGGCCCGCCGTAAATTTCAGTACCCCACCACTCGTGCGCCTCATTGCGCGCCAGTGTGGCGCCCACGCCGGGCTCATTGCGTTCAACCACATAAGGGCCGGTTCCCACCAGGTCGATCATCTGATTGGGGTCATAACTGCTGTGCACTACGGCTGCCGGATAGTCGGCAATGCTAGGAATGATTGTAATATCCGGCCTGGGCATGCTGACCAACACAGTATGATCATCCACCGCCGTCACGGACCCATCGATCAGCATTTGCGTCTCAGGGTCGATCAACGTAGCCATGCGCCCGGCCATCGAATTGCCCTCAACCGTCTTATCAGCCCAGCGCGCAAAGTTACGAACAACATCCTCGGCGGTGAAATCATCGCCGTTGTTCCACTTGATACCCTTACGCAGGTAAAGCGTGAACTCGGTCGCATCCGCATTGGCCGCCCAGCGCTCCAGCAACATCCCCCGGAATGACCCGTCGCTGTTGTATTCGACCAGATATTCCAGCGTGCCGCGGGTGACATTGGCGATCTCAGGCCAATCAAAGGTGCGGGTGTCCTTGAGCGCCCGAACCTCCATCTGACAACGCAACGTACCACCTTGCTGGGGGGCCGCCTGTGCCTGAGACGGTGCAACTAAACCAACCAACCCATAAGCCGCCGCACTGCTCACACCCAACGCAGTTGCTCGTGCCAGAAATTCCCGCCGGCTCAACTGCTTGGACTTATACTCTCCCGCATAACGCACTGCCGCAGGGTGCTGCTGACTGAGTTGGGTCGTTTTGCGGGCCATGGCTATTGTCCTTTGTTGGCTTTGTGGCGATCACAATCTGGTATCGCCACAAAGCCCAATCAATAGCAACGGCTAGATTACAAAGTTCAAGAAAAATTAATGGATCTGAATACGCACTTCAGGCCTGCTTCACACGCGTGTCCGGGTGCAAAGCCGTGCCCAGAATGTGATCCGCCCGGTGAATGACATGATGCGCCTGTCCAACGATCAACGGGTCTGGTTCTGACACAAGTTTGGTATCTTTGCCCGGATAATCCAACGAGTTCAGAAAATGCATCATGCAATTGATCCGCGCACGCTTTTTGTCGTTGGATTTGATCACCGTCCAAGGGGCATCGGCGGTGTCAGTATAGAAAAACATCGCCTCCTTTGCTTCGGTATAATCTGACCACTTGTTCAGGCTGGCCTTATCGATGGGCGACAGCTTCCACCGTTTCAGCGGATCAGTTTCGCGAGCGTCAAACCGACATTTCTGTTCATCTTGCGTGACCGAAAACCAATATTTATAAAGCTGAATACCCGACCGCACCATCATCCGCTCCATCTCTGGCGTCTGGCGCATGAACTCCAGGTATTCGTTAGGCTGGCAAAATCCCATTACCCGCTCAACACCCGCACGATTGTACCAAGACCGGTCATACAAAACCATCTCACCTGTGGTTGGCAAATGCTGAATATAGCGCTGAAAGTACCACTGCCCACGCTCTTTATCGGTGGGTTTATTCAATGCCACCACCCGCGCCAGACGCGGATTCAGATGCTCCATGAACCGTTTGATTGCGCCACCCTTGCCAGCGGCATCGCGCCCTTCAAACAACAATACAAACTTCTGCCCAGTTTCCTGCGCCCAATGTTGTACTTTCAACAATTCGGCCTGCAAAGCGGCCTTCAGTTCCTCATATTCCTTACGCGACATCTTGGTTGTGTAGGGATAGACGCCATTTTCAAAGGCATGCCGCACCTCCTCAGGCTTAACCTGAATTGGCTCCTGATTGGCGGGTTTCGTGGTGCTTCCCTGCGGTTGCGGTTTTACTGCTTTTGTCTTCACTGTCGCTGTCATAATCGTCTCCTCACATCCTCAAATCAATTCATGCAAATATGGTGCGGACACGTTGACCAATGTTCCCCGTCAACGCGTCCATTCCAAATCTCGTCCTCTTCAAGCAGACAGCAGGCGATAGATCTCATCTTTGAGCGCGCCACGCTTCTTGCGCATATCAACCTCGGTCAACTCCTCCACCGGCTCCACATTCGTCTCGGCCCGGTGCACGGCACGATTGATCTCGTGATACTCCTCCGTCAAACGCGCAAAATGCGTATCACTCTGTTTCAGATCAGCAATCTTTGCCGCAAGTTCCGGAAATTCTTCAGCTAACTCATGAGGGGTATGAGACATGTTCACTCCTGTCGCTTCATTTCTTCGCAACTATAATTCGCTTTCGGTCAGCCCACATTGATCAGGGTCAAACATTCTCCAATTATTCTTCTGATCTCATTGGCGATCTCCCGCTTGCCCAACCCGGCCCACAATGGTCTAATGCCACCAAGCAAAAGCAAAATGAGCAGCCCATGACCGACCTCCTCGAGGGCACCGCGCCCGAGACCTACGACGCCTCTTCCATTGAAGTGCTGGAGGGGCTGGAACCCGTTCGCAAACGCCCCGGCATGTACATCGGCGGCACGGATGAGCGCGCGTTACACCATCTGGTGGCTGAGGTTCTCGATAACTCGATGGACGAGGCGGTCGCCGGTCACGCCAACCGGATTGAGGTAGAGCTGCACGAGGATTACTCCGTCACCATCCGCGACAACGGCCGCGGCATCCCGGTTGATCCCCATCCCAAGTTCCCCGACAAATCCGCGCTAGAGGTGATCCTGTGCACCCTGCACGCAGGCGGAAAATTCAGCGGCAAGGCCTACCAAACCTCGGGCGGTCTGCACGGGGTCGGGGCCTCGGTCGTGAACGCGCTCTCGGATTCCATGGTCGTCCAAGTCGCCCGCAACAAGGAACTCTATGAGCAACGCTTTTCACGCGGCATCCCGCAGGGCCCGGTGGAAAAAGTCGGCGCCGCCCCCAACCGCCGCGGCACCACGGTAACCTTCCACGCCGATGAACAAATCTTTGGCCATCACCGGTTCAAACCCGCCCGCCTGTTCAAATCGATCCGCTCCAAGGCCTACCTCTTCTCAGGCGTCGAAATTCGTTGGAAATCCGCCATTGCCGACGGCGACACCCCGCAAGAGGCGACATTCCACTTCCCCGGCGGCCTCAGCGACTACCTTAAGGAAACCCTTGGTTCCGCCTCAACCTATGCCGACGCGCCGTTTGCGGGCACCGTTGATTTCAACGAGAAATTCAACACCCCCGGCAAGGTCGAATGGGCGATCAACTGGACACCCGCACGCGACGGCTTCATCCAATCCTACTGTAACACCGTCCCCACGCCCGAGGGCGGCACGCATGTCGCTGGCTTCTGGGCTGCCATCCTCAAGGGCATCAAGGCGTATGGCGAGCTAGTCTCCAACAAAAAGGCCGCGCAGATCACCCGCGATGACCTGATGACCGGCGGCTGCGCATTGGTCAGCTGCTTCATCAGCGAGCCAGAATTCGTCGGCCAGACCAAAGACCGCCTTGCCACGGTCGAAGCACAGCGACTGGTTGAAAACTCGGTTCGCGACCACTTTGACAACTGGCTCGCCTCTGACACCAAATCAGCCGGGGCCATCCTTGATTTTCTGGTCCTGCGGGCCGAGGAACGCCTGCGCCGCCGCCAAGAAAAAGAAACCCAGCGCAAGTCTGCCACCAAAAAACTGCGCCTGCCCGGCAAGCTGACCGATTGTTCGTCAAAAGACCGCGAAGGCACCGAGCTGTTTATTGTGGAGGGCGACAGCGCCGGTGGCTCTGGCAAAGGCGCGCGCAACCGTAAAACGCAGGCACTACTGCCGCTCAAGGGTAAGATCCTCAACGTGTTGGGTGCGGCCAGCTCAAAACTGGGCACCAATGCGGAAATTTCCGACCTGTGTGAAAGCCTTGGTTGCGGCATGGGCACCAAGTTCAACATCGACGATCTGCGCTATGAAAAGATCATCATCATGACCGACGCCGACGTCGATGGCGCGCATATCGCATCATTGCTGATGACCTTCTTCTTCACCCAGATGCGCCCGCTCATCGATGCCGGGCATTTGTATCTGGCCTGTCCCCCGCTCTACCGTCTGACCCAAGGGGCGAAACGGGTCTACGTGGCCAATGACGCGGAAAAAGACGCGCTGATGGAAAAGGGTCTGGGCGGCAAGGGCAAGATCGACATGCAGCGCTTTAAGGGTCTTGGTGAAATGGACGCCAAAGACCTCAAAGAAACCACCATGGACCCCGCAACCCGCAAGCTGATCCGCGTCACTATTGATGAGGATGAACCGGGCGAAACCGCCGATCTGGTCGAACGCCTGATGGGCAAAAAACCCGAACTGCGGTTTGAATACATTCAGGAGAACGCCCGTTTTGTGGAGGAGTTGGATGTTTGAGTGATAAGACAACTAGTTTCCAAAATTATACTCCTCCTGACCTAACACCGGCACAAAGCGGCGTTGCCGCTGAAAAGCAGAGTAGTGAGGTGGAAATATTAGACAATTTCACTGAAGGCCCGTTTTCAGATAGGCCCCTTGCCCTTAAATTAAGTGAACTAGGCGACAGAAATTCTGGAACTTTTGGCGGCCGGGTTTCAACGCAGATAACCGTCGCGGCATATCTCCAACTTGAAAGAGAGTTGGCTGAAAGAAAGGCCGAAATAACGGATAATAGAAATGATATCCACGACTTAATCGACCAAAAAACAGAATTGAAAATCGCCTTGGCTAAAAAGCAAAGCGAAACTCAATCATTAGGGAAAGTTAACTGGATCTGCACTGCAATTTATGCACTAGCAACGTTGCTAATTAGTATTGGATCGTCGGATTTCGAAAATGACCAAGGGAAGGTTATTCTAATTGTGGGCTGTTTGCTTTTTTTAATCGGCTTCGCCACCCCATTAATTCACTCGCGGGGCTCCAACAATGATTGACCCTATAAAAATTGAAGGCGTCACAGATAGAGGGATAGGAAACTCAGAACGTGTTGTGATGCGAGCACAAACCTACTGTGACTTAGGACACTATTGGATTGGGTTAGGCATGCGACAATCGCAAAATTCTGTTTTCCCAATCAATGATAATTTGTTTTGGTTAGGTAAAGGTCTCATTCAACCCGGCGATTGGATTTTCTTGTACACGGGATGGGGACAGCCAACGACGACAGATATCCCCAGTCAAACGAACAAGATTTATACATTCTACTGGAAGCGAGATAGAGTTCTTTTTCAATCCCCGGAAATTTTTCCCTATCTTATCAATGCTCCACGCGTGGGGTTGCCAAATGAAATGTATCAAAATGCGTTACCCTCACCAAATGAGTAAATGGTTGGCTTTCGCGGTGTAAACTTCAAACAATTTCCCTCATAGCACGACCGCGGGCGGAGGCGAAACACCCGCCCATGGCGGCGGTCGGGCGCTGGCCGTGCCGCAAGCGCCACGGCTGGAGTTTTCGTAGGGTGGATTTTCATCCCGCCACCCACAAACAAAAAAGGTGGGCAAACTGCCCACCCTACGTATCATCCGATCAAAGCTTAAACTCAATCGTTGTATTTAACCGCTTCGCCAGAACCATTACGCACACCCCAGCTTAGCGCGCCAACATGGACTTTGCTGATCTTGGTGTTAATCACCGCATCCGCGCCGATCTTGGCTGCTTCTTGTTTCAGTTTCGCGGTCACCAGTTCAGGTGTCGGGCTGGGGTGAAAGGCGGTTGTTTTGTTCACCGCAACCTTCAGGTCAGTGATCTTGGTATAGGGGCGGCCGGGCGAATTGCTGGTGGTGACCAGCACGTCTTCGGCCTTGGTTGGGGCGCCGGGATCGACCAATTGCTGCGTATCAACATTCGAATGCGACCATGTTGAACCGCAAGCGCTCAACATAACGGCGGCACAGCACATAAGGGTAAATTGTTTAATCATTAGTGGTACTCCGTCTGAGTGTTTTCTTAGCCCCACCTCTCCCTATGGGTGAATCATCAGCGTCGCAATCGCATTTCTGGAGTGATCGCAACAAAAAAGGGCGGGCACGGTGCCCACCCTTCCAATTTCACGATTTACGTACATAACCCGCGTACAACCTGTACAGCCTGTACGTTTATCCCGCCGCGATGATGGCGTTGATCTTGTCCAATGTGGCCACGTTCACGGCCACACCCGCCTCGCGGTTGACCTTACGTTTACCTGTGCGGCCATCACCCGGAATATGCGCGCCGTCTTGCGCACGGATCGCACCGATAAGGTCTTGAATTCGCTCAGCAAAGAACCCACCTGACGTGGCACCCGGATCAATCGCCATAAAGAATTGCCCAGTTTTTGGCGGCCCGCCTGCGGTGCCGGAAAATGGTGACGCATGAATACCCAATGTGGCCCCGGCCAATGCCGCCGCCATCACCTCAGTCACCAGTGCAACCCCAACACCCTTGTATCCACCGGACGGTGCCATTGACCCTTTCAACCCAACATTTGGGTCTGTTGTTGGGTTTCCGTCCATATCTAGTGCCCAACCAACAGGAATAGCCTTACCCTCGCGGGCGTGTTTCATCACCTCGGACTTGGCAATCGTGCTGGCACTTTGGTCGATCAGCAGCGCAGGTTCGCCGTCACCGCCCGGCACAGCCAGTGAAAACGGGTTGGTACCAACCACAGGTTTTGACCCGCCTGATGGTGCGATGGATGCCGGCGCGTTAGTGAACCCCAAACCGACCATGCCAGCCTGCGCCAGACGGTAGGTATGATAGCCCAGAACGCCGCAGTTATAGCTGTTGTTGATTGCCAGCGCAGCGATACCTTGCTCTTTCGCAGCATCGATAAGCTTTTGAAATCCCATATCAATTGCCGAATGGGCAAAACCGGTGGCGGCATCAACTGTCACCACACCCGGACGGGGTTGCGCCATCACAGGCTTGGCTTGACCATCCACTTTACCGCATTGAACATGCTCGCAATAGATCGGGATATAGGCCAGACCGTGGCTGGCCACACCGTCCGCTTCGGTCGCTGCGGTGGCCACGGCCAAGGGTTTCGCGTTTTCCTCGGACGTGCCGGCAACCATCAGAGCCTTCAGTGAAAGCGCCTCGATCTCAGCCAAGCTAAGTGTTTGTGTATCAGTCATATTTTCCTCGGATCAATCGTTGTCAGATAGGCCAGCACCGGCACCCAGCAGGCGCGACTCTTCAGTGGCAGGGGCATAGGTGCGGTGGGCAAATTTGTTCAATGTCGCCCAAACATCCTGTGTCGGGACACCACGCGTATGTCTTGGCAGGGCCAAATCCATCTTGGTTTGCAATCGCACCGTCACCTTGGTGCCATGCCTCGGCAAGGGTTCATCAAGATATAGCTCTGGGCCGTTTGTCGTGGCAAAAACCTCGTCACACTCTAATTCAACAAACCGACCAAGGCGAATGGCCACACGAGAGGCAAATGGCAAAAGCAGCGCAGGATAGGCAACTTCGCTTAAGATAATCTCATCTGTGGTCAAATCATGCGCGCAGTCAGATAAGGCCGCCCCAGCTGTCAATGGGCAAAGGGTCGACTTGGCGCTCCATTGCCCAGACAGGTCCTGCGGTCGGTGGTCTGCCAAGGTTTTTCCATCGATTTGACCAAGAAACCCAGCCAAAGCAGCACAACCATCTTGCCCTTGAATGCACAACCAACGCGCCGCTTTTCCGGCCTCTTCAGCCATGCCCCAGCTATAACCGGCACCACGCGCCGCTTTTTTGGACGTGGCTTCAATCTCGTTCAGGGAATAGTTCATGTTGGCATCTCCGGGTAGACCCACAGATCGGCGTTTTCGACAGTCAATTCATCAGGATAAGGCGCACCAGCATACATGCAGATACGCAGCCAGCGATCCGAGCGCGGATCAAAATGAGTGGCACCAAAGAACGACAATTTACAGCGCAGCATATCAATCGGCATGATATCACAGCTAATCGTATTATCCTGAATTTCACCATAAGGCGCGATTGGGCGGATCTGGACGCGGCGCACAGTATGACGATGTTCAGGGTGCTGCAGCAAGAAATCTGCGACGCGTTTTTTTCCATCCCAATGAGAAAGCGCCGCATGGGCACGAGCCGCATCGCGCGCCGGCGCCAGAGGCTGCTCATATTCTTGGATCGGCTCATCAAAGCGTTCACCCAGACGTGGTTCCAGCTTTTCTTCGGACACGTACCATGCGCGGGCACAGTGTTCTTGCGCATCCCAATCTTTGTCCAAGGCCCAGCCAAATTGTTCAACCAGCATTGATCGCAGATCGTCGACGCTCATTGATCCATCAATATAGAAAACATCCATATTCTGATTGGCCATGCTACGGCCCAGATCATCAACAATATGTCCGTAAGGCTCCAGCATAAGCGAGGCGACAAGTTCTTGCCCTTCTTCGCTGAGTGTCTCTTCAGACCATTCGATCAAACGATTCCATGGATGGTCATTGGTCAAATCAACTGCTGCCAGATGACCAGTAACCTTATCCAGATCAGCCCGCAGCGCCGCCAGTTTTTCCAGCTGTGTCGGGTGTTTAGAGTGCCACCATGAAATAGAAAGCTTACTGCGTTCATAGATACTACGGAAATGATCGCTCTCTTCTGATGAGGCAACTTCAAGGGACCGCACACGTGAAATCGCATCTTCGCGCGCCATGATCCAGTTGTTTAACAGAACCGGATGGTTCACCAGATAGGGTGCCATGCCAAGACCGGTAGAGTTACCAATGCCCAGCCAGCGGGCAATATCCGGGTCAAGATCGACAGTTTGTTTGCCACCTTTCACCTGGGCCATATGCTGTACCAGATCACGAATAAATCCGCGGGTCAGATAGACCGACAGCATTTCTGCCTGAAACGGCGAATGCATTTCTTCGCGCTCTGCGATAACCTCGCGATCAGCGGCACCCAGTTTTCCCGATCCGTAAACCGCACTGGTCCGCATCAGATAGCCAACGCTATGGATCTGTTCCAGATCCGGCTGTTTACCGCTAGCAAGCGCGTCCACCACATGCGCCCAAAGACGAACAGAGCGGTTAGCGCGTGAAACAGAGATTTCGTTTTCGCTGACACGGCCCGCTTCTTGTAACGGAACATTATGCGACAGGCGTTCAACGTCTTCAGCGGTAGGAATGCCATCAAACAACGTGAATGTAGCATCCCATGCCGTAGCAATCACACGGTCTGAGCGCATTTCGGGTGGCAAATCATGGGCGAAAGCAACCAAGGAATACGCACGCTCTGGCCCTTGCGCGGTGTACACCGCACGACCGACACCATTTTCATCAATATCAAAAACAGATCGTGAAAAAGACCAGTTCTCCCGCGCCAAACGGCGCGTCAGCTGCCGCATGAAGCTTAAGCGACATTGATGCAGCGACCCTAACCGTGACAAGCGCATCATGGTTTCAGGGTCACGTCTGGCAATGTGTGTCTGAGCGATTGCTTCCATATAAGTATTACCCTTGCGGTCCGAAGTTTTCTGCGAAGAACCGATACCAGTTCTTACCCATAATGCCTGCGACCTCGGCGTCGTTCATACCGACATCGCGCAGCCCTTGCTCAATGTTGCCAAAGTGGCGGTTGTCTTCAAACCAACTTGGCATTGGCGGAAAGCCTGCATTACTTGCCGAACCTTCGCCGTAGTCGATTTCTTTGGTCCAACGACCAACGCGCATCCACTCAACAATACTGTCGGGCTGATCCTGACACAGATCTGTGCCAATCCCCAGATGCTCTGCGCCGTATTTCTCAGCGGTGTCCGCAATCATCTGGCAGAAGCTTTCCAAAGTGCAGTCGCCTTTACCCTTGAGGTGATGAGGGTAGACCGAAAAGCCGAACATGCCACCGTTTTCAGTAACTGCACAGATGACGTCGTCTTTTTTGTTGCGCAGCGCGGGCGACCATTCATGTGGGTTCGCATGAGTGATGGCAATCGGGCGCTCAGACAGGTCCGCCGCCTCAATTGTAGAACGGTCCGCCGAATGGCTCATGTCGACCACCAGACCAACACGGTTCATCTCTTTGATGACCTGCTTGCCCATACGGGTGATGCCCATGTCTTCGGCCTCATAACAGCCGGTCGCTAGCAGCGATTGGTTGTTATAGGTCAGCTGCATGAAACGTGCGCCGAGGGTATGCACGATTTCCACCAGCCCAATGTCGTCTTCGATCGGGCTGGGGTTTTGAAAGCCAAAGAAAACAGCCGTGCGGCCGGTTTCCCTGGCTTTATCGATATCGCTGGCCCACTGCCCCTTCATGATCAGATCAGGGAACTGTTCAAACCAACGGTTCCACTTTTCAAAGTTCAGAACCGTTTCACGAAAATTCTCATGATAAGAGATGGTGACGTGGATTGCATCCACATCACCTTCACGAAGTTGGCGGAAAACCTTTTCCGACCAGTTGACATATTGCAGGCCATCGATCCGCATTATGCTGGCTTTCCGGCTGCAATATATGCGGTTTTTACAGTGGTGTAGAATTCAGCCGCTGCTTTACCCTGTTCGCGTGGCCCGTAAGAGCTGTCGCCGCGACCACCGAATGGCACGTGATAGTCTGTACCGGCTGTTGGCAGGTTCACGGTCACAACGCCGGTCCGTGCATTGCGACGGAAGTGCGTAGCACGTGCCAAGCTTTGCGTCACGATGCCCGATGTGAGGCCGAAGTTTGTATCGTTCACAACGCTCAGCGCTTCGTCATAGCTGCCCACTTTGATGACAGATGTCAGCGGCGCAAACATTTCTTCGCGGTTGATACGCATGTTGTTGTTGGTGTTCAGGAACACGCCAGGCGACATGTAGTACCCTTCGTGCGGCATATCGAGACGTACACCACCACAGGCCAACTCAGCGCCTTCGGATTTACCCAGATCAACGTAGGCAAGGTTTTCGTTCAGCTGTTGCTCGCTGACAACCGGACCCATCTGAATTCCGGCTTCCTGTGCGTGGCCAACTTTCATCGCCTGTGCGCCGGCAACCAGTTTCTCAACAAAGGCATCATGCACAGCGGCATGAACAACCAGACGTGAAGACGCGGTACATTTTTGACCAGTTGAACCAAACGCGCCACCCAAAGCCACGGAAACAGCCAGATCGATATCGGCGTCATCCATAACGGCCAGAGCGTTCTTGGAACCCATTTCCATCTGAACTTTGGTCAAGTTCTGGATCGCAGCTGTCGCAATCCCTTTGCCCACAGGTACAGAACCTGTGAAGGAAATCGCGTTGACCTTTGGGCTTTCGACCAGACGTTGACCGATCGACCGACCGGCGCCCACAACCAAGCTGAACAATCCTTTAGGGATGTCCTGACGATTGATGATCTCTGTCAGAGCAACGGCAGACGCCGGTGTGATGTTTGCGGGTTTCCAAACAACCGCGTTACCATAGCAAAGCGCAGGTGCGATTTTCCACGACGCTGTCGCAGTTGGAAAGTTCCATGGGCTGATGATGGCAACTACGCCAACAGCTTCGCGGCGCACATCAACTTCGATGTCTGGGCGCACGGAATCGGCGTTTTCGCCAAGCTGACGCAGAACTTCAGCAGCGTAATATGTAAAGAACTGACCAGCGCGGAAAACTTCGCCTTTGCCTTCTGCAATTGGCTTACCTTCTTCGCGGCTCAGCAATGTGCCCAGCTCTTCGGCGCGTGCCATCAGCTCGTTACCGATGTTCATCAGAACATTTTGCTTGCGCTCAAGGCCGTAGGCCGCCCATTCACGTTGCGCAACTTGGGCTTGATCCAAAGTTTGCTCCAACTGATCAGTGCTGGCCTGTGCAAACATGCCAACCAGATCGCTGAGGTCCGATGGGTTACGGTTTTCGATTTCGCTCTCGCCAGCGGCCCATTCGCCAGCAATAAGGTTCAGTTGCGTTGCAGACATCGTCGACTCCGGAAATTTAGGATTTGAAAAATAGATGGACTCTGAAGCTACCATCAGTCAAATTCAAACTGCTGAATGGAATTTCAATAAAACTGAAATATGACAATCAAGATCGAAATGCTGAGATGTTTCTGCACCGTGGTGCAGGCCGGGAACCTGTCCGAAGCGGCAAACCGTCTGGGTCGCACCCAGTCTGCGGTATCGATGACCCTAAAGCAACTACAAGACCATCTGGGCGAACGCCTATTTGAAACTGAACGGAAAAACCGCCTGTCGCCATTTGGAGAGCAAGTCTTTGATCTGGCGCAAAAACAGCTTCAGCAGTTTGATCACACAGTCCATGCCATTGAAACTTCTGCAGCCTCGCCACATGGGTTAATCCGCATTGTATCTGTCCCTTCGATCGCAGCACATGTCTTTCCAACAGCAATTGAAACCATCAGCCGCAACCATCCCGGCGTGATGATCGAACTGCGCGATACAGACACACATCAGGTGATGGACGCCATGGTGCAGGGTCATGCCGATATTGGCATTGCCTCTGGTCATTTTGTTCTTAACGGCGTGCGCTCCATCCCCCTGTTTGAGGATCGATTCGGCCTGGTCTGTGCCGCCGATCACCCTATGATCAGCGCCCCTGAACCACCAACCATTGCCGACGTGACCTCAAACCGCTTTGTACATAACAACCTATGTGGTCTGATTAAAACACCGGCTTTCCAAGCGGCTGTAGCCGGCGCCGAAATCACTGTGCACAACACCCACTCGTTGATTGCAATGGTACGAAGTGGCAACTGGGTGACGATCCTGCCGCAAACCGTGGTTCAGTTCATGCCAGATGCCTTGGCCTTCCGCGCCATCTCGGATCTGCCCGACAAACGACATGTATACCTCTATGTTCGCGAGCAATCCCGTGACATCAGATTGGCGGAAGAACTGTGCGACTTGATTATCAAAAACCTAAAAGCCTCGGGCCACGCCTCATAACCGCGCCAGTAGATCCCGCTTGGACAGTGTAAAGCCGGACCCGATCCAGAGGTGCTCTAACGCGTCCAGCTTTGCCCCCAACGCCGCCCCGGAATATTCTGGCATCAAATCAACAGCTGAGATTGGAAACTTTTGTTCCGCCGCATCCTTGATCATTTTCAGCTGACTGGTTTCCACCGGTTGTTGTAGCAAGGCACTGCGTAACAACAGAATATCAGCGCCCGATTTGTGCCCGTAACGGTATCCGGCTTCCGCAAAACCAACACTATCTCGACTGACCTTTGTCAATACTTGCAGCTCGCGCACCTGTGTTTTGCTAATCCGCAGCTGTTCCTGAACGTTTTGACCACCGATGTAGGCCAAGCGGCGAATTGGATCGGGGCCGATACCCAGATCCTCTTCCAATTTGATTAGAACCGAAAGCGCATCACATTGCGCGCCTGACAGGATCGCTTGCAATACACCGGTGATCTGCATCGCCGCCACAGATGGCGCCGGATTATCCGCAGACAGCAGCTTGAGCATCTCACTGCCGATACGCTCTTTTGAAACTTGCATCAGACCTTCGACATTACCTGCCACGGCAGCCAACCCATCAGCATCTAACCCTTCGGCCGGGTCGCCATACCAGGCATGAAACCGGAAAAGCCGCAAGATCCGCAGGTAATCTTCCTGAATGCGTTTCTCAGGGTCATGAATAAAACGGACCCGGCGCGCCTGAAGGTCAGGTAAACCATCAAGTGGATCAACAACAGTACCCTCCGGATCGGCATAAAGCGCATTCATGGTAAAATCGCGCCGCACAGCATCCTCGACCATGCTGTTGGAAAACGTCACCTCAGCATGGCGACCATTGGTTCGAACATCTTTGCGAAAAGTCGTGATTTCATAGGGCACGCCATCGCTGATGACGGTCACTGTGCCATGTTCAATCCCCGTTGGGATAGCTTTCAAGCCAGCGCTTTTGGCCAAGAACAAAACGGTTTCCGGACGTGCATCTGTTGAAATATCTAGGTCATTGACCGGCGCCCCAAACAGCGCGTTGCGCACGCAGCCACCCACGAAAAAAACCTGGTGCTGATTGGACGCCAGCATTTGGCAAACCACTTGCGACGCATGTGATTTGATCCAGTCGGCTTCAATCTTCATGGTTCACCGCAAGTTCTGCCAATGTTCTCAGCATCCGGGCCGTCGCACCCCAAATGTAATACGGCCCATAAGGCACGGTATAATAACGACGCAACGTCCCCTGCCAATAGCGCCCTTCAACGATGAAATTGTCCGGGTTGAGCGCATGATTAAGCGGCACTGAAAACACTTCATCCACTTCACCGGGTTCAGCCACAGGGGTAAAATCACCCTTAATCAACCCCACAATCGGGGTCACGGTAAAGCTGGTGACAGTTTCATGTGGCTGCAGGCTGCCCAGAACCTCAACAGTATCCTGGCTCAATCCAATCTCTTCCCAAGATTCACGCAGCGCCGTGGCAATCAAGTCTGCATCGTCGGGGTCCTGTTTGCCACCCGGAAAGGCAATTTGCCCGGGGTGATGCTTCAATGCCGATGATCGCTTGGTCAGGATTAACTGGGCTTTCGACCCATCCATGTAGATCGGTACAAGCACAGCCGCCGGTCGCAATTTGCGGCCAGCCGGAAGTTTCACATCTGGATTAAGATCATAATCAGACGACAGATTTCCGCCATGGCGGATAGCTTTCAGGATTGGCTGAAGTACATCAGCTGTCACTTGATGGCTCTTCCGCCTCAAAACCCACCGTTTTGGGGTCAAGTATGTAATGCGCACTGCAGAACTGACAATCCGCCGTAACCAGCCCCTCGGGCGTTGTCATCGTTGCAATGTCCTTCGCCGAATAAATCGACAGGCTGCTACGCACCCGATCCTCGGAACAAGTACAGCCAAAGCGCACCGCTTGTGGATCAAAGACCCGCGGGCCTTCCTCATGGAACAAGCGGACCAACAACTCGGACGGCGAAACCAATGGGCCAATCAGTTCGAGCTCTTCAACCGTGCTGAGCAGCGTATTCGCCCGGGTCCAGTTTTCCCCACCTTCATCATCAATGATATCCTCTGCCGACAGCAGGCCGCCCTCGCCAGAACCACCATCTGTGGCAAACGGCGATGCCTTTGGCATGTGCTGCAGCATGATACCGCCCGCGCGCCAATGTTCGGCGCTATCGCCTTCGGTTGATTTACCAAAACTCAACGCAAAACTGGTCGGCAACTGCTCAGATTGCGCAAAATACGCCTCGGCGCATTCGCTAAGGCTCGATCCAGCAATTGGCGTGATCCCCTGATAGGGTTCAGTGCCTTCGCCCTGGTCGATCAAAACTGCAAAATACCCTTCACCCAACTGCTCAAACGGCAGCGCATCGGTGATCCTGTCTGGATCATAACTTGCATAGGCCCGGATTCGGGCGGCATCGCCCTCTTTCGCAGGGGCGTAGTAATCCGTCGCGATCATCCGCACGGCACCTTTGGTCTGCACTTGCAGCGAAAGTTTCCAGCGCAACTTGATGGCCTGCCCGATCAATGCCGTCAGCAACGCCATTTCGGCAACCAACGCCTCAACCTGTTCCGGATAGTTATGTTGCCTTAAAATACCATCCAACACGCCATCGAGACGGGCAACCCGGCCACGGGTGTCTGATTTATCCAACTGAAACGGAAGTACCGTGTCGTCCCAGGTAATTTTTTGTCCAAGTGTCATCGGGGGTATCCTTAAGCGCCAAAACTTGGCATATCGCGACTATATAAGTTCGGCAAGCCACAGACCAAGAGCCTATTACATGATTCGACGTTTTGGAGAGCAACCTAATCCAGAAAAAAGGTACACACCGCGCCCCGGTGTCTACGCGATCCTGCCACGCGATGGGCAATTACTGGTCACCTTACAAAAAGAACCTGAGCCCGAATTACAACTGCCCGGCGGTGGTATCGACCCCGGTGAATCCCCGATTGAAGCTCTGCACCGAGAAGTGCATGAAGAAACCGGTTGGAGCATCGCACACCCGCGTCGGTTGGGGGCCTTTCGGCGTTTTGTATATATGCCTGAATACGATATGTGGGCTGAAAAAATTTGCATGATTTATATGGCGCGACCCGCCCGTCAAATTGCGCCACCCCGCGAAGCCGGACACATTCCGCTTTGGCTCGCCCCAGAGGTCGCTGCGCGCGAGCTGGGAAATGACGGGGATCGTCACTTTGTCAGCCTGTTTTCTAAGCTGTTTTGAATTCTAGCAAAATCGCAGACACATCGTCCGCAAAGTTTTTCCCTCCAGCGTAGTCTGACATGCGCCAAATCAGTGATTCCAGACAAGATACGCCCTTGGCTTGTCGTAAAGCGATCAGCATTTCGGACAACCCCGCATCATCCAATATTTTACCCTTAGGGTCAGCACATTCAGTCACGCCATCTGAATGAATCATCAGCCGATCACCGGCAGACATGATAAGTTCGGTATCCTCATACTCAGCTCCATCAATCAAACCGACGGGCAGTCCACCCGTTCCTTTCATTTCGACCTGGCCGTTCGCCGTTTGCAAAGCTGGGCACGGATGACCAGCCTGTGCAAATACAACCCGGCCTGTGCTCAGGTCCACATCCGCCAACAGCAGCGTAAAATAGTGCTCCGTTTCCAATTCATTCAAAATCAGCTGATTTAGAGCCGCAATTGTTTCACAGGGCCGGCGTGGTACAAATAGCCCATCTTCCGTTTTTCGCATGGCAATATTCTGTTCCGGCGACGGCGAAAGGTACCCTGCCAAACGTGCCGTCATCAGTGCAGAACTGATACCATGGCCCGAAACATCAATACCATACAGACCAATGCGATTATCGCTAATCGGATAAGTTCCAACCAAATCACCGCCGACATGCCCACTTGACCGTAAGATCAGTGATACCTCTGCCGGACCAAAGTCTCGATAACGTTCACTGACCAATGATTGCTGTAATTTGCGCGCTTCAAGCAAGTCACTGTCCAACGCATCATAGAGGGTTTGCAGCTCATCCAGCGTTGACTTGATCAGGCGGTTTTTCTCATTCAGCTCACGCTCCATCCGCAAAATGCGGTCCCCTGCACTGATGCGCGCACGCAATTCTGCTGAGTTTACAGGCTTAGTTAAAAAGTCATCCGCACCGGCATCCAATCCACTGGCGATATCAGCCTTATCGCTTTTTGAGGTCAAAAGGATGAAATACCCATAACTCTCTCTCTGTAAGCTGCGAAATTCACGGCAAAATTCCAACCCGTCAATGCCCGGCATGATCCAATCACTAATGATTAGATCGGGGCTTGACGTTTTACAGAATTCCAACGCCTCGGCCCCGGTTTTGGCCTCATGTATGACATAGCCCCACCTTTTTAACGAAGCTGTCAAAATGCGGCGTTGCAAGCGACTGTCATCAACAACCAGCACACTACGAATTGCCGCCTCTTCAAGAGCCTTGTCATTTTTATAATCTTGGCAAACCACACACATACCCTCACAAATCGGTCCTTGTTTTTAGACACAGATCATTAAGAGCGTATGAACGTTAAAATTTACCGGATATTTCGCCTGACATTCAGAAATTATTAACATTGCAGAAGGAATGATTGCCCAAAAGGCTATCACATGATCGACTGGAACCGGGTGAACGAACTGCGCGATGAAATTGGCATTGAAGATTTTGACGAAATTGTCAGCCTTTTCTTGGATGAAGTCGAAACTGAAATTACCGGTATCAAACAGCTGGAAACCTATATGGAGCTTGGAGAAAAACTTCACTTTCTCAAAGGCAGCGCTCTGAATTTGGGGTTTGAGGGGTTTGCCCAATTATGTCAGCAGGGCGAAGATGCTGCAGATCGGGGGGACCACGACAAAATTGATCCAGAACTGGTCGTTCAAAGCTATTTCACTTCAAAAACGCTGTTCCTCGGTGGTCTCGAAAACAGATTACCCACCTAACAAAAACCACGACGACCACAGTTAGATCAAAAATTCTGAAAGAACTTCATCGTTAGTGATGTCACGGTAGTCAAATCCCGCCTGCGTCAGTTCATTTTGAATACGTTCAAAATTTTCCGCACGGGCTGTCTCAACCCCGATCAGAACCGAGCCAAAGTTGCGAGCTGACTTTTTGAGATACTCAAATCGGGCAATGTCATCTTCGGGGCCAAGGATTTGCAGAAACTCTTTCAATGCGCCCGGCCGTTGTGGCATGCGCAAAATGAAATATTTTTTCAAACCAGACGACCTACGGGCCCGTTCTTTGACTTCGGCAAAGCGCGCGAAATCAAAATTACCACCAGACGTGACACAGACCACGGTCTTGCCCCGAATGTCATCAGCGACATCTTTCAGCGCATCCAGCGCCAGTGCGCCAGCAGGCTCTAGAACGATTCCCTCGATATTCAGGAAGTCCATCATTGTCACACAGAGACGGTTTTCATTGATCGCAAGCACCTGTGAGGGATCAATATCGCGTAATCGGGCAAAGGTTTTCGCCCCGATTAACGCTACAGCCGCGCCATCTGCAAAATTGTCGACCTGCGCCAGACGTACAGGTTGCCCCGCCTCCAGCGCGGCTTTCAGACAGGCACCACCTTGTGGTTCAACCAGCGTATAGGTGCAGGCGTTGCCAAAGTAACTTTTGACCCCAGAGGACAGGCCACCGCCACCCACCGGCATAATGATTTGATCCGGCACCATTCCAAGCTGCGCTTCGATTTCTGCTGCGACCGACGCCTGACCCTCGATGACATCCTCATCATCAAAGGGGGACAGAAAATACCCTTTAACCTCTTCGCAATAAGCCTGCGCTGCGCTTAGTGTTTCGTCAAAATAGTCACCGATCAGGCGAATCGTTACATTATCAGCGCCAAACTTTTCTGTTTTGTCGATCTTTTGCTGCGGCGTGGTCACCGGCATGAAGATCGTGCCGTGAACACCAAAATGCTGGCACATATAGGCCACGCCCTGCGCGTGATTTCCAGCGCTAGCGCAGACAAAATTCCCAACCTCTGCATCATCCGCCAAAACCTTGCGCATGGCGTTGAAAGCACCGCGCAGCTTATAGGATCGAACCGGTGTCAGGTCCTCGCGCTTGAGATAGATCTCAGCGCCATAAAGATTGGAAAGATGGGCGTTGCGTTGCAGTGGTGTTTCGTCAAAAACACCGCGCATTTCACTGGCTGCAAGACGGGCAAGGGATTTAAAATCAGTCATGTCAGCCTGACTGCGCCATCACCGCATGAAAGGCAAGCCCGGAACCAACCCAGTCAGTCAATGCTGCGCCCTTCAACATAATGGCCATAAAAGGTGGTCAAGATACTGACATTCACCAACCCTAGGAAAAGGGTGAACCCAAGGCTGGCCAGAAACTCCAGAACTGGGGCAATCGCAGCCAGTGTTTCAAACGCAAGTTGTAGCACAAGCTGAATCGCAAAAAGGATCAGTACAATGGACACAATCGTCGTATTTGCACCCTCCGTGGCGCCCCACGCCTCAGACAATGTCATACGGCGACCGATGGCGACGGCAGGTAGCATAGGCACCAGCCGATAAAAGATAAGAATTGCAGCAACGACACCTATGAATATAAAAAGACTTCCCAATGCTGGCGACACAAGAGCAAAGATCAGCCCCGGCAACAATGCCAAGCCAGCAATGCATCCAATCACGATCCCGTATCCCAGATAAGATAAAACTTGCACGAGGCGAAAGGTTGGAATCCAACCCTTTGGGTATTCCTCCAATAGAACATAGCGGTGCCAAGCGACAAATATCCAAGTCGTGGCAGCAAGCCAGCCAACCCAAACCAACAGGAAAGGCTGCCATGCTTGCCCCACCAATTCAGGGTCGGAAAAATCCAGACTAAAGGACGGAAGAAGTGCATACGCCGCGAACCCAACAACTACAAGTGGTACCGTACTGATTTGAAGCGCTTCTTTTAGGTTGTTCCAAACCATCTGAAAGGCGTGCATCACAATTTTTAAGCCCTTCATGACACCCTCAAGTCTTGTTCATCACAGATTTAGCCCTACGCCGGAATTATGATCAAGGAAAGCGCAATCGCTTGCCCTACACGGCAAAACCCGATAAGCGCGCGGACGTGTTGAAATAAGGGGAAAACCGATGTCTGCGCCTAAGAAAGTTGTACTGGCTTATTCCGGTGGGCTTGATACCTCGATCATCCTGAAGTGGCTGCAAACCGAATACGGTTGCGAAGTGGTGACATTCACCGCCGATCTGGGACAGGGTGAAGAGCTGGATCCAGCCCGTGAAAAAGCGGAACTTCTTGGAATCAATCCAGATAACATCTTCATCGAAGATGTCCGAGAAGAGTTCGTGCGTGACTTCGTTTTTCCAATGTTCCGCGCCAATGCCGTTTATGAGGGGCTCTATCTGCTGGGCACATCCATTGCGCGCCCGCTAATTTCCAAACGTCTGGTTGAAATCGCTGAACAAACCGGCGCGGATGCCGTTGCACACGGTGCGACTGGCAAAGGCAACGATCAGGTTCGGTTCGAACTGGCCGCCTATGCCCTGAACCCGGACATCAAAGTCATCGCACCATGGCGTGAGTGGGACCTGAGCAGCCGGACAAAGCTTCTGGATTTTGCTGAAAAGAACCAAATTCCGATCGCCAAAGACAAACGCGGCGAAGCGCCGTTTTCTGTTGATGCCAACCTGCTGCACACCTCGTCCGAGGGTAAGGTTCTGGAAGATCCGGCAGTGATGGCGCCAGATTACGTTTATCAGCGCACGGTTAGCCCCGAATCTGCACCAGACACGCCTGAGTTCATCGAGATCGGCTTTGAAAAAGGCGACGCTGTCAGCATCAATGGCGAGGCGCTGAGCCCGGCTAGCGTACTGACTAAGCTCAATGAGCTGGGTGGCAAGCACGGCATTGGCCGGTTGGATCTGGTCGAAGGTCGCTTTGTCGGCATGAAATCCCGTGGGGTCTATGAGACACCGGGCGGCACCATCCTGTTGGAAGCGCACCGCGGCATTGAACAAATCACACTCGATCGGGGTGCCGCGCACCTGAAAGACGAGCTGATGCCGCGTTATGCTGAGCTGATCTACAACGGTTTCTGGTACAGCCCAGAGCGTGAGATGTTACAGGCCGCCATTGACGCCTCGCAAACCCACGTTACCGGTACCGTGCGCCTGAAACTGTACAAAGGTTCTGCATCGACAGTTGGCCGCTGGTCAGATCATTCGCTCTATTCCGAGGCGCACGTGACCTTTGAAGACGACGCTGGTGCGTACGATCAGAAAGATGCCGCTGGCTTCATTCAGTTGAATGCCCTGCGCCTGAAACTTCTGGCGGC
Source organism: Roseovarius sp. EL26 (assembly GCF_900327775.1). Taxonomy (NCBI): domain Bacteria; kingdom Pseudomonadati; phylum Pseudomonadota; class Alphaproteobacteria; order Rhodobacterales; family Roseobacteraceae; genus Roseovarius; species Roseovarius sp. EL26. Next base: position 253,629 of record NZ_OUMZ01000006.1, on the reverse strand, counting down.
GCGCGACAAACGCCTGAAAAGTTAAATTTAACTTATCTACATTTTCCAAAGGGCGCCATCTGGCGCCCTTTTTCGTTCCGAAAAAAACAGGCGCAGAATTCTCTACGCCTGTTTTAGTGTCTGTTTCAGATGAATTTATGCCAGATCGAAACGATCAGCGTTCATCACCTTGGTCCAGGCTGCGATGAAGTCATTAACAAATCGACCTTCGCCATCACCCTGGCCGTAAACCTCGGCAATGGCGCGCAATTGCGAGTTCGACCCAAAGACAAGATCAGCACGGGTTGCCGTCCATTTGACCTCACCCGAGGCACGATCACGCCCTTCAAAGAAGTTCTCGCACTCGGTCGTCGTTTTCCAAGCTGTCGACATATCTAAAACATTAACAAAGAAGTCATTGCTTAGTGTTTCAGCTTTGTCGGTGAAAACACCATGCTTGGAGCCGTCAGCGTTGGTATCCAGCACACGCATGCCACCAACCAGCGCAGTCATTTCCGGCGCGGTCAGGGTCAACAACTGTGCCTTATCGACCATCAGTGCCTCAGCTGAGACGCTGTAGCGACCTTTCAGATAGTTGCGGAATCCATCGGCAATCGGCTCAAGAACCGCGAAGCTGTCAACGTCAGTCTGCTCTTGAGAGGCATCCGTGCGACCCGGCGCAAACGGTACCGAAACATTGTGACCGGCGTTTTTCGCAGCCTGTTCGATCGCGGCATTGCCACCCAGAACGATCAAGTCTGCCAATGAAATCGGCTTCGCCGACGCAGCTTTGATACCTTCCAGCACATCCAGAACCTTGGCCAGTTGCGCAGGCTGGTTCACATCCCAGTCCTTTTGCGGCGCCAAACGAACGCGCGCACCATTGGCACCCCCGCGATAGTCAGATCCACGATAGGTCGAGGCTGACGCCCAGGCCGTCGACACTAACTCTGACAGCGACAGATCCGAAGCAAGGATTTTCGCCTTCAATTCTGCTGCATCTGCATCACTGATCAGTTCGTGATCAACCGCAGGCACGTTATCCTGCCAGATCAGATCTTCAGCCGGAACTTCAGAGCCCAGATAACGCGTTTTTGGCCCCATGTCGCGGTGTGTCAGTTTGAACCACGCACGCGCATAAGCATCAGCAAACTCCTCTGGGTTTTCATAGAAATGACGTGAAATAGGCTCTAATATCGGATCCATCCGCAGAGACAGGTCAGCCGTTGTCATGAAAGGGCGATGTTTGATCGATGGATCATGCGCATCTTCGATCATGTCTTCTTCGGCCACGTCTTTGGCCAACCACTGATGTGCGCCTGCGGGGCTTTTGACCAGTTCCCACTCGTACCCAAACAGGATCTTGAAATAGCCATGGTCCCATGTGGTTGGGTTTGGCTTCCATGCGCCTTCGAAACCCGATGTAGTGGTGTCACCAGCCATGCCAACGCCCAGCGCGTTCTTCCAACCAAAACCCATCTGCTCAATTGATCCGCCTTCGGGCTCTGCTCCGACTAGCTCAGGATCGCCGGCACCATGTGCCTTACCAAAGGTGTGGCCGCCCGCGACCAGAGCCACGGTTTCCGCATCAGTCATCCCCATGCGGCTGAATGTGTCGCGTACGTCAAAGCCGGATGCGACCGGATCGGGGTTACCATTGGGTCCTTCTGGATTGACGTAGATCAGGCCCATTTGTACCGCGGCGAGCGGGTTTTCCAACTCGCGATCACCGGAATATCGGTTGTCGTCCAGCCAAACCTCTTCAGTACCCCAGTAGATGTCTTCTTCTGGTTCCCAAATATCTGCTCGGCCACCGGCAAAACCAAAAGTTTTGAATCCCATCGATTCCATCGCGACGTTGCCCGCCAGAATCATCAGATCAGCCCACGACAATGAATTTCCGTACTTTTGCTTTACCGGCCACAACAGGCGGCGTGCCTTATCAAGGTTGCCATTGTCTGGCCAACTGTTGACCGGGGCGAAACGTTGATTGCCCGTGCCGCCACCACCGCGACCATCAGCCGTCCGGTATGTGCCAGCACTGTGCCAAGCCATCCGGACAAACAGCGGGCCATAATGGCCGTAGTCCGCTGGCCACCAATCCTGTGTATCTGTCATCAGAGCAGTCAGGTCTTTTTTCACGGCATCAAGGTCAAGTTTCTTGAACTCTTCTGCATAATCAAAGCCCTGACCCATTGGATCGGATTTTGCAGAATGCTGATGCAAGACCTTCAGATTCAGCTGGTTCGGCCACCAGTCTTTGTTTGTCGTCCCGCCGGGGGCGGTGTGCATGACCGGGCATTTGCCTACATTATTTCCGTCCATGTTGCTCTCCTATTGGCTGCAGTGGGTACCGGGGCCAAACGGCCCGGGTGCTGTTTCGATGTACCCGTATAATATTTGGATACTGAAATTGAATTGCATGCGGATGCTCGCCTGATCCGACGCTGCTTGCAAGGAAGGAATAGCAAAAGTATATGATTTATTAAAATTGTAATATTTTACGGTTTTGATAGTTTTTAATTATCTTTTCTGCTGATCTTTGACGGCAAGTTTCAGAAACCGCTGGAATGTTTCACATTCAAGATGATTTTCCGCCGGACAACGTGCGGCATGCAAAAGGCCATCTCGAATTGCGGTCAGCTGCCTGATTTTCTGATCCAACTCATTAGCTTTCGTCTGCAACTGTTGCCGATCAATCTCAGGACCACCGGATCGAAACACACCTGCGATTTCTGTTAAAGAAAACCCAGCGTTACGTCCGAGCGCAATTAACGCGAGACGGCTTAACACATCGCCATCGAACACCCGGCGCAACCCATTGCGCCCAATTGATGTAATCAGGCCGATTTCCTCGTAATAGCGCAGAGTTGATGCCGAGAATCCGGAACGCCTTGCCACCTCAACTATATCCATATCTTGTAACATGAATGCCTTGACCTCAAGTTGACTTGAAATGGTAGTCTCACAGAATCAACGACACAATCCAATCAGAAAGATTTCACAATGGATCCAAATTTCTGGCTCGCTCGATGGGAGAACAACCACCTTGGCTGGCATCAAGAGAAAGCACACCCATTACTGGTGACGCATCTGCAAGAGATCGTAGATGGAGCGGCATCCCGCATCTTTGTGCCTCTTTGTGGAAAGACTCTAGATATTGGTTGGCTACTTTCTCAAGGCTATCAGGTTGTCGGCGCTGAACTGAGCGAAATTGCCATCCAACAGCTATTTGAAGAGGCAAGCGTTGCCCCTGAAATCACCGCCATCGGACCGCTCAAACGTTATTCCGCACCACAGCTGGATATCTATGTTGGCGATGTTTTTGAGCTGAAACAAAGTCTAATTGGGCCGGTCGATGCTGTATATGATCGCGCGGCGATGGTTGCCTTGCCCGCAGAAATGCGTCAACGCTACACCCAACATCTGGCAGGCATCACGAAAAGAGCACCGCAACTTCTTATTTCTTTCGAATATGATCAGGATGTAATGCAAGGACCGCCATTTTCTGTACCTCACGCAGATATCGCGCAGCTCTATGGTGACAACTACGCAATATCTTTGCTTTCAGATCAGGATTTAACTGGTGGTTTAAAAGGCATCTGCCCCGCGCGTGAGCAGGCCTGGAAGTTAGCCCAAAAGTAAGCTTGGATCACAAAATAGCCCGGACCACTAGGCCCGGGCAGGTCGTTCTCGCGAACAGAGATAAACTTCTTTCCGTGAGCCGCGGCACATTAAGCGTGGACACCGGGCCGAGGTTCTTGATTTGCACCCGGCTCAGGGCACAATCGGCGCTGCTGAGCTGTTCGTGCGGCACAGCCGACTCGCCCGCCAAACAGTTCGGTTTTGGAATCGCGCAGCTTGTGCTTTTCGGTGTAGATCGTTTCCAATTCGACCTCCGGCAGATAAGAAAATGGCCGCAGGTTTCCCCACGACCATTCAAAATGTTTACTTCTTCAGGTTGGTCCAGATCTGATCATAAACCGCCTGCGTTTCCTCATTGCAAACTTCAACAAAGGCTGGTGTACCGGCCTCAGCTGGCGGGTTGTTCTCAGGCTGGGCCAACAGGTCGGCATCAAGGAATTCTGACACGCCGTTCAGGCCATTGTTATAGCGAGCAAAGTTGGAAACCGCCGCGATGTTTTCAGGCTCCAGCAGGAAGTCCATGAACTTGATCGCGCTGTCGCGGTTTGGTGCGTCTTTGAGCAGGACAACGTTGTCCATCCATGCCACATAACCCTCTTTCGGGAAGGCATATTGCAGGCTACCCAGCTCGGCACGGGCCTTGGCGGCGAAGCCATCATAGATCATGCCAGCGGCCACGTCGCCCGAGACCAAAACCTCCTTGGCAGTATCCGAGTTGAACGAAGCCCAATGCACCTTGGCGTTTTGCAACATCTCGTTCAGGGCCTTGAGTTGCTCGCGGTCTGTGGAACATTGTGGAATGCCCATGTGCAGTGAGGCCAAAGCCGTCACTTCACCCTGACTATCCAGAACATTCACCTTACCTGACAACTCTTCGGGCGTGTTGAACAGGATGTCGGTGGTGTTGATGTCACCAGTATATTTTGCAGTGTCCACGGCAAAGGCGGTGGAACCCCACTGATAAGGAATTGAATGCTTGCGACCAGGGTCAAAGCTGGGGTCGGCCCAGTCAGGGGCGATATTACCTTTGTTTTGCAGCTCGCCATCACCGATAGTGTCCAGCATGCCTTCGCCCGCCATAATCGAGACCATATAGTCGCCGGGAACAGCGACGTCATAGGTACCGATAGCACCAGCCTTCAATGAAGCCAGCATCGCCTCGTTTGAATCGTAGGTGTCCATGGTCACCTCGATGCCGGTTTCGGCTGTGAACTGATCCAGCAACTCTTGTGGCATGTACTCAAACCAGTGATAGATCACCAGTTGGCCTTCGGCGACGGCAGCGTTGGCGCCCGTAATCAGGGCAAGCGAGGCAACGCTTGTTTTCAGTAGGTTTTTCATTGTTCTCTCCATCTGTTGGTTATTTGGTGTTGTCCGATTTGCTGACGAAATAGCTGATGGTGACCATCACAATGGACACGCTCAGCAGCATGGTCGAAATCGCCATGACATTGGGCTTGAGGCCCTGTTTGACCGAGCCAAAGATCGCAGTCGGAAGGGTTTCGACCCCTGCACCTTTGACAAAGTTGGTGATGATGAAGTCATCCAAGCTGACGATAAAGGCCAGCAGGAAGCCCGAGATAATCCCCGGCATCATCAATGGAAGCAGGATCTTAGTGAAAGCCTGCTTTTTGGTGGCATAGAGATCCATCGCAGCCTGTTCGTACGTGTCTTCGATCCCTTGCATCCGAGCCGAGATCGGCAGGTAAGCAAAAGGAATACAGAAGGCGATATGCGAGACCAAGATGGTCATCAGACCACGTTCAAACCCGATTGAATTGAAGAAGATCAACACGGCAACTGCAGTCACGATTTCTGGCACCATAAGTGGCAGGGAGATTAAGCCAAACGAGACCGATCGCAAACGGAACTTGCCACCCCGGACCATGGCCGTTGCCGCCAATGTAGCGATGGTCGTGGCCGTTGTGGCTGCGACAATTGCGATTATGAACGAGTTGCGCGCCGCCACTTTGAATTTACCAGACTCAGGCCCGGTAAAGACATCCGTATACCAGCGCAGGCTCAACCCCTCCCACACCGTCAAGGATTGCGAGGCATTAAAGCTGTAGATCGTCACAACCAGCAATGGTGCATAAAGGATGAACAGACACAGCAGGGTGATCGCCCGAAAGCCGGGGAAGGATTTGATATCGTATTTACCTTTTGACATCAACTTGCTCCTTTCTCGGCTTTGGACTGTTGTCGGGCAAAGATCATTAGGATGACCAAAACCATGGTCAGCAGAATCATTGATGCCGCTGCCCCAAAGGGCCAGTTACCTGCGTTGCCTTTGAACTGTTCTTCGATCAATGAGCCGATCATGAAGTTCTTGGCCCCGCCCAGAAGGTCAGGCGCAAGGAACGACCCCATTGAAGGCACAAACACCAGAATGCAGCCCGCTATTACGCCCGGTTTCACCGCTGGCAGCAGGATGCGCCGTAGGGTGATCCATTTGGTGGCATAAAGATCCGCCGCCGCCTCGGAGAGCGAGAAATTGTAACGCTCAACCGCTGCGTAGATTGGCAGCACCATGAAGGGCAGGTAGGAATAAAACAGACCCAATTGCACCGCAAAGTTGGTATTTACGATGTGCAACGGGCTGTCGATGACCCCGATGTTGAGCAGGAAATCATTCAACGGGCCCTGATCACGCAACAGAAATTTCATCGAAACCGTTCGGATCAATAGGTTCACCCAATAAGGGATAGTGATCAAGAAAACCCAGATCGGACGAGACTTTTCTGGCTGTGTTGCGATGAAATAAGCCGTTGGAAAGCCGATCAAGAGGCTCAACAGCGTTGCCGCCCCCGCCTGCCAGATTGAGCGCCAGAAGATCGAAATATAAGTCCATTCGATCTTGGGCGCTTCGTCGCCAAACAGGCCACGGTCAAAGAAGAACTGGTCATATGCTGAAAGGCTGAACTCCCAGATCACGCCGCCACGGAATTCCTTGGTCAGGAATGAATAGACCAGCATCATCAAAACCGGAGCCAAGACAAAGATGCCGATGGTGACCCATGCGGGCATCAACAGCCAATATTTGGACTCCGCATAGGTGTCGGTTGTTGCGCTGCCGCCGCTTGCTGCACCCGCGGCCATCAGTCCACCAGGAGGCGGCCCGCCCCCTGCTCCATATTGACGTAAATCTCACTGCCGGGTTCAAAGATACGTTTGTTGCCACGGTCAGAGTTCGATGTTCGTACGATAAAGTCCGGCCCTTCGGCCAGTGTCACCACCGTCGACAGATCCGTGCCGATGTAGATGTTTTCTTTGACTGTACCCTTAAGGCTTTCAGATTCTGTCGGCGCATCAGACATGAACATCCGCTCGGGCCGGACTGACATGTGAACCGTCGAGCCCGCGCCGATTTCATCGACCGCATTGCAAGTCAGCTCATGCCCCCCTCCCAGATGACAAATAGCGCGCCCATGTTCGATTTTATCGACAGAGACCTCAAGCAGGTTGGTTTCACCAATGAAGTCGGCAACAAACATGTTGCGCGGGCGTTCGTATATGTCACGCGCTTCGCCAAGTTGCTGTAACTCACCGGCTGACATGACCGCGATGCGGTCTGACATGGTTAGTGCTTCTTCCTGATCGTGAGTCACGAAAATGAAGGTAATCCCAGTTTCCCGTTGCAAATGCTTAAGCTCGATCTGCATCGCCTTACGCAGCTTTAGGTCAAGCGCAGATAGTGGTTCATCCAACAGCAGAACTTTGGGCTGTGGCGCCAGCGCACGCGCCAGCGCCACACGTTGTTGCTGCCCACCAGAGAGCTGTGATGGTTTACGGGCAGCAAATTGTGAAAGCTGTACCAGCTCCAAAACCTCACCCGCCCTTTTGCGGGCGTCTGATTTGGAACTACCGCGCATTTCCAAACCGAAGGCGACGTTGTCCAGAATCGTCATATGCGGAAACAGCGCATAGTTCTGGAAAACAGTGTTCACCGGCCGTTTGTAAGGTGGCAGATTTTCGATTTCTTCACCGTAAAGGAAGATCTCTCCTTCGGTGACATTCTCAAAGCCTGCGATCATACGCAAAAGCGTTGTTTTACCGCATCCCGATGGTCCCAACAGTGTGAAAAACTCGTTGTCCTTGATGGACAGCGAAATGGTTTTCAACGCTGTGAAATCGCCATAGCGTTTGACCGCCTCGCGCACATCGATTGCGTTTTCCCGAGTATCCGACAAATGCGCCTCCCTTAATCCCTATTCGCTTAAACCAGCATAGTGAAACCATGTTCTTGCGATAAGAATTGAGTTCCTCAGCCTTACTTAGGTAAAACCTAAGCTAATGGTGTTTTGCATAAGGTAATGCTTAAACACGGCTGCGCCGGTTTGGTCGTGTCGTTCCGTTTCGTTCCGCTGGGTCTGTGATTGTCTTGGGCACTCAGCACATCTTGGATGCGGGTAGCGGTGGCAGCCTGGGCTGCGGCCTCATCACAGGCTCTCCCTTTCATAACCCCTATTCGGTATTGCCTTTCGTTTGAATAACACATTAGAGGTATGCCCCGCTGCGCCCGCCAATTGCGGAAAATGGCCAGCACGGCGATCAGCAGGAACATCACCTCGATCACGATGACCCCCAGATCGGGGCGTACCAAAAGTGAGGCCATCACCAGCCCACCGCCAATAATGTTGATCAGGTTGAAATGGCTCTGATCCGCCGGAAGAATGCCGCGCGCCGCCAGATAATAAGCAATCACGATGATCATCGAGCCGATCAACCCGATTGCATCGTATATGAAGAGCTCTTCCAGCATCCGCCGTTTACCCCTTCAAATCCTGCAGGATGCGATCCATCATCGCGTCACAGACGTTCAGTTGTTCCAGGGTGATGTATTCATCCGGCTTATGGCCCTGCCCTTCCATCGAGCCGGGTCCGCAGACCACAGTGGGAATACCTAAGCCATCGAAATACCCCGCCTCGGTACCAAAGGCGACTTTGGTAACCGAATTGGTCTGCGCCAGTTTCTGGGCATACGGCACAATCGCGGCCTCAGCGGCCACATCCAAACCTGGATAATCGTTGTATTGTTCCACATCGATTTTCGCATCGGGGAACGCGGCCTGCCGCTGGCAGGAGACACGTTCGGCAGCTTCCATGACCCTGGCCAGAATATCGGCGGGCTTATCGGCGGCCAGATGGCGATATTCAAAATCAATAATCGCCGTATCCGGCACGATATTGAGGGCGGTTCCACCCGACAGTTTGCCCACATGGATGGTTGAATACGGCACGCCATACGCCGCATCATGCGCGCCATTTCGAGCCAAATCCGCCTGAAAATCGCGTAATTCACCGACAAAGTCTGTGGCCAGATGCAGGGCATTGAGGAACTGAGGTGCAAGGGCTGAATGCCCGGCTTGGCCGTGGCAGGTTGCGCGCAAGGCGGCCTTGCCCTTGTGACCGATGGCGACCTGCATCTCGGTCGGCTCACCGACAAAACAGACGCGCGGCAGGCCAATCGAAGACTCCAACCGATCGATCATTTTCTTGATACCGACGCAGCCGACTTCCTCGTCATAAGAAAAGGCAATCTTCAGCGGCTCATTCAACTGGGTTTTAGATGCCCGATCCGCTAGCGCCATGACGCTGGCCACGTAGCCTTTCATGTCGGTGGTGCCCCGACCATACAGGCGACCCCCTTCACGTGTGAGCTTGAAGGGATCCTTGCTCCAATCTTGTCCTGCGACTGGCACCACATCAGTGTGCGCCGAAAGCATCACGCCTGCACCATTCGCCGCAGGCCCTAAAACCGCATAGAGCCCAGCCTTTTGCCCGGTTTCATCTGGGACATGGGTGACCTCAAACCCTCGAGCACACAGAAACTCTTCGATATATGCAATGATATCGAGGTTCGAGTTTGCGCTGATGGTGTTGAAACCGATCAACCGGTCAAGAATATCGAGGGTCTGGGTCATGGTCATTCTACCGCTATCTATTGCACCACGTCAGTCCACCGCCAATTCGGTAATCTCACGGCGGAACGGCAGAGCATCACCAATGTCGCCTCCATCCAGCTCTCGCGCATAGCGGTGACCAGCGTAGGTCGACCATGCGATTGGGCCGGGGGCCTCGGCATCGCCAAACATTTTGACCGATTTGATACCCGCATCCGCCCAGTCAGCTTCGCGCGATTTCAGGTCATTGTACACAGTATCATTGCCTGTGCGTGACGCCACCATGACAACAGCATCGGCAGCAAAGTCTTGTGTGCGGCCGGTATAAACGCAATCGCTAACAACGTGGTCCGTCGCGATCTGTGCAACACCACGATTGAGAACAATCTCAACCCCAATTTCGACCAGTTTGGCATGAATAGTGGCTTGCTCGAGCGTGTTGTTGGTCCAATCCGAGACAAAAGCCGAGGGCGTAATCAGTGTTACCTTGGCACCCGCCTTGGCAAGCAATTCAGCCAACACACCGCCCATGTAATAGTGATCATCATCATAGACTACGACGTTGCCTTCGGGCACGGTGCCATCCATCAAATCGTCAGGGGTGTAGATCTTTGTACCGGCATCGATTGGCATCGGCACAACGTGCTGACGCGAGACACCATCCCGGCGCCATGTTGCGCCCGTTGCAATGGCCACGTTTTCAAACCCGAACTCCAGAATGCTGTCGGCATCCAACTCGCTGTCGAAATAGATGTCCACGTTTGGACGTTGTTGCAGCTGATATTCACGGTAATCTGCCACCCGCCCCCAGGCCGACAGGCCGGGCAGTTTACGCTCGCGGGTGACGCGCCCGCCAATCTCGGTCTTGGCCTCGGCAATCGCGACATCATAGCCACGACGCGAAAGCGCCCAGGCTGCCTCAAGTCCCGCCGGGCCAGAACCAACGATCAGCACATTCTCACTGCTGCCTTTGGCATTCATGGTCTCGGGATGCCAGCCTTTGCGCCATTCTTCCATAAAGGTGGGGTTCTGAGTGCAGCGGCTGATCGACATGGTCATGTCACCAGTAATGCAGATGTTGCAGCCAATACATTCACGGATATCTTCGACCCGGCCTTCATCGATTTTCTTTGGAATAAATGGATCTGCAATCGACGGGCGCGCGCAGCCGATCATATCCAGCGTGCCAGATTTGATCATCTTGACCATGACATCGGGTGAAGTGAAACGGCCCACGCCCACAATTGGCTTATCCGTCAGATCGTGAATGCCGCGGACCAGTTCCTCTTGTGCGGCCTCCCCTTTGAAGCGGCTGGGGCCGGAACAGTCTTCCCATGTACCCTGGGCCAGATCCCAAATATCAGGCAGGTTGCGGTTCATTTCGACAAATTCGCGTACTTCGGCATTGGAAAAACCCAGATCACCGATGGTTTCATCCAACGAAACCCGCAGCGCGATGGCGATTGTGTCGCCTACGGCATCCTTGATGTCCGCAATCACTTCATTGGCAAAGCGCGAGCGGTTTTCCAGTGAGCCGCCATACTCATCAGTCCGGTGGTTGGTTGCCCGGCTGAGGAAGTGTTGAAAAATACCAAAGCCATGTGCGCCGTAGAGGTTAATCAGGTCAAAGCCTGCTTCTTTTGAGCGTTTCGCTGCGTTCACGAACCAACGGCGCAGATCCTTGATCTCTGATTTCGACAAAGCGCGCGCCTGCACCGGATCATTGGTAAAGGTTCGGATCGGCAAGGCCGACGGGGCAAGCGGCACTTCTTTGGTATAAAGGTTGGGACCATTGATACCTGAATAAGCCAGCTGGATGCCCGCCAGAGCGCCATGAGTTTTCATTTTTTCGGACATCTTACGCAATTGCGGGATGTCTTTGTCTTCCCACAGGCGCAATTCAATAAACGGAGTGATTTCCGAAGTGTGGTGCATCTCGCACTGCTCGGTAAAGATCACACCCCAGCCACCTTCAGCTTTGATGCCACGCATGGCAGCCGCAGCCGATGGGTCACGATATCCTCCGCCATTGCAATGTGGCACTTGATAGAAACGGTTTTTGGCGGTGTGAGGCCCGAGTTTGATCGGTTCAAATAGAATATCATAACGTGGGTCGCGCATGATATGCTCTCCCTTCGGTGCTTGGCTTGATAGCGGGCGCGCAATCTGATCGCATACCACTTTTTTTACTTAAAGTATTCTACTAACGCGCCATAAAGGGGTATATACCCCCAGAGAGGTATGATGATGACGGATGAGACCACCTCCAAGGCGCTTGGCGATACAATCAATGCCCTAGGCACCAGCGACTTTGCGCCAGCTTTGTATCATTGGCTGCAGGGCAACTGCGCCATTGATAACATCACCATCATCGCGTTTTTTCAGGATCGTAAACCCGAGGTATTTTTCTCACATACAAATGTAAGACGCGTTTTTGAGAGGTTGGAAAGCGAATATGTCCGAGGTGCTTATCTGTTGGACCCGGCTCATGCCTTGCATCTCAATGACGCGAACGAAGATCTGTACCGTTACAAAGACATCGCCCCCGATCACTTTCAACGAACCGAGTTTTTTGCCGCCTACTACGGGCGCACCACGCTGGTGGATGAACTGATCTATTTTGTGCAACCTGCTGATGGTGTGTCAGTCACCATATGTATTGGACGCGATGCCTCCTCAAAGCGTAAATTCTCAACAAAAGCGATAGCGCAAGCCCGCGCACTCGCGCCAATCGTGACCGCGCTATCGAAACAGCAATGGCACGACCTGCAATCCACGAAAACCACCAGTTCCGAACCGGTACCAGAAACGCTACGCGAGCGGTTAGTGGCAGAAAAAGACATCGCACTAAGTCCTCGCCAATCCGAAATCGCCTTCATGATCCTGAAAGGGCATTCGTCGGTTTCCATAGGTTTGACCCTCGGGATCAGCCCTCAAACAGTGAAGGTCATCCGCAAACAGCTTTACAAGAAATGTATGATTTCCTCGCAGGCCGAGCTGTTTTCGTTGCTCACACCATATTTGTTGGGAAAGTAGAAAGTGCGCATTTAATATTCATCAAACACGATAACTGTCCCGGACACACTTTTATTGCCAAGCAAGTTACATTTAGTTCTCGTAGACGAATATGAATCACAATCGATAAATGATGAGCGATTGCGGATTGCTACGTCAGCCCAGGCAACCTTTTCTCCCGAATCATATCCTCGCAATGGCTGGTGAAAGCCCGCACCGTAATACTAGTATCGGCGCCTTTGGCCATCAGAAGGCCCATGTTTAGCGGACGCACATCGCCGACCAATGGGATGAGCTTCAGCTTACCACCGTCGGGGGATTCGTCATTCAGTGGACGGATATTAGCGATGGAATAACCAAAGCCATTGGCGACCAGACTACGCATAACGGCCATATCATGGGTGCGCTCTGCAATTTTTGCCCGTTGTCCCTGTGATTTAAAGAATGACAGAAAATACTCGCTACTATGCGGCAGATCGAGCAAGATCATTGCCTGATCTTTCAACTGCTCGACCCTGATTTCAGTCAGCTCTGCCAGCGGATGCTCTGGACTAACTAGCACATATGGCGACAATCCCAGCAAAGGCACAAATTGCAAATCCAAAGGTATGTCCAGCTCATAAGTCAGGGCGACGTCCAGCTCTGCCCGCCTGATGCGGCTGAAAATATCAACCTGATTGAGCTCATATTGTTTGATGGTGACTGCCGGGTATTCTGCCTCGAACTCACGCCGGAGTCGCGGTGCGAGAATCTGCGCAAACGTCAGCAAGCACCCCAGACGCAGAGGCCCTTGCACATTGCCTGAAATCTCTCCTGCCAGGCTGGACAGCTCGCTTGAGGCAAGAAGAACCTTTGCCGATTGTTCCATCAGCCGTATGCCCGCTTCGGTCAGGGTCAATCCATGTGCCCGCTTTCGAACAAACAAAGACAGGCCAAACTCAGCTTCGAGCTGCGAGATCGACGCGGAAATCGACGGCGACGAGACATTCAGTTTTTCACTGGCCGCCGCGATGCTTCCACATTCGCCAGCGGCGATGAAGTACTCCAGTTGGCGCAAGGTGAAACGCAATGCCATCGCAAAAGCCAGTCTTGGTTTTCAGGGCCCGGTCAGGTCCGGTACTTGATCCATGTTGTTTTCAAAGCAGTATACTTATCCAAAGAGTGTAAAGACAGGTCGCGACCAAAGCCAGACTGTTTCATCCCACCAAATGGCGTCTGTGCCGATAACGCATCCATTGTATTAACTGACACTGTCCCAGCATAAAGCGCATCCGCTACCCGGTGGGCACGGTTCAGGTTATCGGTCCAGACCGACGCTGCCAAACCGTAGATAGAATCGTTCGCCATGGCGACGGCCTCAGATTCTGTATCAAACGGAATGATCGACAAAACCGGGCCAAAGATCTCATCACGGGCAAGCGGATTATCATGTGCCACATCAGCAAAAATGGTCGGCTGAACAAAACAACCCTTACCGTCCACGGTGACCCTTTCGCCGCCAGCAACCAAATCAGCGGTTTTTTTACCCTCTTCTACGAAGCGCATGATGCCTTGGGTTTGGCGCTCATTCACAATCGCACCCATTTTAGAGGTCGGATCAAGTGGATCACCCGGTTGCATTGCTTCAGCGCGAGCAATCATCTTTTCGACAAACGCATCCTTGATCGAGCGCTCAACATAGATCCGCGAATTGGCCGAACAAACCTCGCCCTGATTGAAGAAGATGCCAAAGGCCGCCATATCCGCCGCCGCATCCAGATCCTCACAGTCGGCGAAGATCAGGTTCGGGCTTTTGCCTCCAGTTTCCGGCCAGACCGATTTCAGGTTTGATTGCCCCGAATAAATCATGAACATTTTACCAATGGCAGTGGATCCGGTGAAAGCCAGACAATCCACATCCATATGCAGGCCCAACGCCTTGCCAGCGCCCAAACCATAGCCCGGCACCACGTTGAACACTCCCTCAGGAATGCCAGCTTCAACCGCCAATTCAGCCAGACGCAGGGCTGACAAAGGTGACTGTTCCGCTGGTTTGAGAACAAAAGAGTTGCCCGCCGCCAATGCCGCGGCCCCTTTCCATGTCGCCATATCCAGCGGAAAGTTCCACGGTGTCACCGCCCCTACTACACCTAATGGCACACGTTTGATCAACGCCAGATCACCGGGGCCAGTGGGGGCAACCTCATCATAAATTTTATCGATGGCTTCGGCATACCATTGGAAAAAATGCGCCGATCCGGGGGCATCGACAGTGGCCGCATCTGTTACCAACTTGCCCATGTCCAAACTGTCCAGCAGCGCCATTTCTTCAAGGTTTTCACGGATCAGATCCGCCAGCTTGAGCATCACCGCCTTACGATCCCCGGGAGCCGCACGCGACCAGCTGCCTGAATCAAACGCCCTGCGTGCTGCAATGACAGCACGATTCACATCCTCTTCGTCGCACTCGGCAACTTGCGCCAGCACCTCACCGGTAGCTGGGTTAATGCTATCAAAGGTCTTGCCGGAAGCCGCATCAACGAATTTCCCATCAACAAAGGCCTGATCACGAAATGTCAGCGCAGCAGCGCGAGATTTCCAATCATCATGAGTATAATCAAGCATGAAAGTCTCCTTGTTTATTCGTCGCCTGGCACGCCGTAAGACGGTGCTTCACGAGGGTCGAGCGCGCGTTGCACATAGGCATCCAGCTGCGGCTTGTAGACCTCCCAAGCCGTTGCGATGTTTTCAATCGGGCAATCCTCTGACCAATCACAGCGCAAATCAGCCACCGGCCAGCTTACCTGGTCCACAATCTTCATTCCCGCCGAGTGAATGGGGCCTGCCTCGCCGCCTGCAGCCACCCCGGCCCGCATCGCGGCAATCAATCTATCTCCGATGTGACCGGTCGAGGACAAGAACCCATCGACAATGGCCTGTGGCACGCCATCATTGGCCAGCAGGTTCCCGCCAGAAGCGACATTCTGTGCCATCGCCTGTGTCCAGATACCCAAACTGTTGGGCCCAGAATGAATAGCAGAGTTACCATTCTTGTCGACCGCCAGAACCTGTCGGTATTCGATGAACTTACCCAGATCCTTGACCCCTGTGATGGCCTCATCCGCCGACATACCACCCTGCATCAAGTCCAGTGCCAATGGTCCAAGCGTTGGATCTGTAATGTTTTGCGATGCAACCGCACCAACACCCGCCCGGGCATAAGAACAGCGCGCGGCAACAGCTGGGGACGACGATGAGATCGCCAGTCCAAACATGCCGGTTTCTTCACAGCGGGCCACAAGGGAAAAGGTCATTGGTCAACTCCAGCTTGGGCCAGAAAAGCGATCCGCCTTTCATCTGGCCAAAAATATCTTCGGGGGTAAGTGCCCGAATGGGTAGAGGGGGCAGGCCGCCCCCTGCGCCCGTTGTCAATCAGGAATGACGGCGGTGCCGTCTATCTCGACCAGCCAATCAGGCCGGGCCAGCGCTTGCACCACCAGACCGGTGGATACCGGGTGCACACCTTTGATGTATTCACCCATAGTACGGTAGACCGCCTCGCGGTGGCGCACGTCAGTGATGTAGACCACCACCTTGACCAGATGCTCCATCTCACCGCCGGCTTCCTCAATCAACTGCTTGATATTTTGCATCACCTTATGGGTCTGCTCGACAGGATCGTGACTGCCAATATTGACCGCGTCATCAAGGTTCTGCGGGCATTGGCCACGCAGGTAAACCGTCTTACCACCGTGCGTGACCACTGCCTGGCACAGATCATTGTCGAGGTTCTGTTCAGGGTAGGTGTCGCTCGTGTTAAATTTGCGAATACGAGTATGGGCCATGGGGGGCGCGTCCTTTTGATAATGCGAAGTTAGCTGTCATTTGGCCCGCGATAGGCCCGGTATATATCTTGAATGGCGATCTGATCCGCCACATGTTTGGCATCATGCCAGACACCCCAGATAAAGGTCGAGCCCCGACGCGACTGCCATGGCAGCCCCAGAAAATAGATCCCCGGCTCTTTTGACACGCCGCGCTGGTGTTTTGGTGCGCCCTTCTCGTCAAAGGCATCAACCTTCATCCAGCTAAAGTCCTGTCGGAACCCGGTGGCCCAGATTATTGAAGTGATCCCAGCCTCGGCCAGATCGACCTCGCGTATCGGATTGGTCAGGCAGTCAGGGTCTGCAAACGCCTCACGTGCTTGTGGCTCTTCTGGTAGATCAAGACCGTTGCGGTCAACATAGACGTCGGCCAAGTCCAGCATTTCCAGATAGTTAGCATCGCCATTGGCAACATTGATCTGAAGGTCGCCGGCAAAGGTCAGTTTACCACCTTCATAGGTGTCAGTCATACCTACCAAATTGACGCCTTCACCTGCCAGACGACGGAAGTCCATGGTCTGGCCACCGTAAGCGCCGCTGACGGAAATGGTCACATGTTCTGTTCCCGGCTTCAGCGCGGCAATGTCCCAAAGGCCCAGCACGCCCAGCCACCAGACAAAGTCACGTCCACGGTAGGCACGTGGCGGCCGATCATGCGGTCCGACCGACAGATAAGTCTTGCGGCCCGCACGGTTCAGCTCATCCGCGATCTGCGCACCAGATGATCCGGCCCCCACCACCAGCACCGCACCTTCGGGCAATTGATCCGGATTGCGATAGTAAAATGAATGGATCTGCTTAACAGGGGCGTCTTGCGGCACCACTGGCGGGATCACCGGATGTTGGAACGCGCCAGTGGCGGCGACAATATTTGTGGCTTCAATGATCCCTTCTGAGGTTTCGACGGTAAAACCCTGTCGGCCCTCGTTGCGCTCGGCCCTGGTCACCTCGACCCCAGTGCGAATGGGGGCTTTGATCATGGTCGCGTACTCATTGAGATAATCGGCGACCCGTTCTTTGCCCGGGAAAGCATCGGCCTCGTCCTTGTCAAACTCAAGGTTCGGAAATCGGTCGTGCCACGCAGGGCCATTTGCCACCAGCGAATCCCAGCGCCCGGTGCGCCAAGCCTCGGCCACACGGTTTTTTTCCAGCACCAGATGCGACACGCCATTGTTCGACAGGTGTTCGCTCAGCGCGATGCCAGCCTGACCAGCACCAACAACAAGAGTGTCTACTTTTTCGATGGGTGTATCGGCGGGCATGTTTTGATCCTTCTTTGACAGTTCAAAGCGAGTGCGTTGGCTCACCCCTTAAGGATCACCTACGCCATTTTCATATTCAGAGATTTCACAAAATCCAAAGCGTAAAAAGTATTCTCTTTCTTACCCCTTCTTAGGAAATTCCTAACAAGTAAATTTTGAATGCAAAAACCAGCAGCCACGCAGCCTTGGCCGCAAATATCAATATCAGGCCACCTAACCATCCCCCACAGAATTCTCTTGGATTTTAAAGAACTCCGCAAAACTACGAAGAGGAATTTTATCAAAACTTGCCCGAAAGCGATTCTACCGTTACAGTTATTATCAATTACCAACTCAATGCATTGGTGTTTTGGGTTATAGACTATTTTAAATACTACTTTTGATTTCAAGCTCTTATTCCTGAACCAGATCGGGAGAAATTTATGGATTTCGACGAGTACGAAGAAAATTTTGACCCTACAGACTTAGAAAGCATGATCGTATCGCGACCTTTGCTTGAGAGGATAGCGCAAGTTGATGCTAAACCATTCAGTTCCGAAAGCACTGCAAAAACGCAACAACTTTCCAAAACTATTCCCGTTGTCATAGATCTGAATTTTTCATTCCCCGGCGGTCTGAATGTTGCCAAGGCTAATGTTCTGAAGCTTTTGAATTTAGATAACATTGAGCAAAACGGGGAGCTAAAAGAAGTCGTGTTCAAGCGTAAGACACGGCTTACACCTCAATATATCTTCGCGCGCCTTACCCCTGAAACGATACGTAGACTTGCCGCTCACTTCCTGAGTGGGGGAGAGGAAGCCAAAATCGCCCCGTCATTCAAAGAGCGCGAAGTCTATATGATATGGCCAGATTTCGAAGTCGAAAGACATGTGCATCGCACCGTAGCGACGATCAAAGCAGATGCATCCCGCAAATCCTTTAGCGCCGAGGGTGAAGGGGTTGTGTGGGCGGTGCTCGATTCTGGTATTTCTGGCGACCATTGGCATTTCAAAAGGCACGACAATCTCGATCTTGATACATTAGAGCAACCAGTGCGCCATATGGATTTCACACAGGATTGGCCCGATCCTCTGACACTGCCTGAAGAAGACCGTGACACCGCGATAAATGAAGAGAAGGACGCCGCTCTTACCGATAGCTTTGGTCATGGCACTCATGTCGCAGGTATTATCGCCGGCGAATACCTGGCTGATGCCGATGCGGGATGGGGTGGCCGGGGCAAAGCCCCGCAGAACAACCTGACATTCAAGAAAGATGCCTGCGTTTCATTCAAACGGCGCACTGAAAACAATGCACCTGATTTTTCTTCATTCACCGTTTCGCATATCCCCAGTATGGCACCATTAGCCAAACTTGTGAGTTTTAAGGTTCTTGATGACCGAGGGGCAGGTCAGGTGTCGAACATCATTGCTGCGTTGGCGCAAATTCAGGAGATCAATGAATATGGCCGAGTATTGCGCATCCATGGTGTCAATTTAAGCGTCGGATATTCGTTTGACCCAAAGTGGTTTGCTTGCGGGCAAAGCCCCCTCTGCGTTGAGGTCGACAGATTGGTGAAATCTGGTGTTTCAGTCGTCGTATCAGCGGGCAACTCTGGATATGGGACGAAACGAACAGAAATGACCAAAAACTTTCCGTCTGGGATGCTGATGACAATCAATGACCCCGGCAATGCCAGGCTGGCGTTAACCGTTGGCTCGACGCATCGTGACAGGCCACACGAATATGGCCCGTCATATTTCTCATCGAAGGGCCCTACAGGGGATGGCAGATACAAGCCGGATGTTTTGGCACCGGGAGAGCGGATATTTTCTTGTGCTACGGAAACACTCGCTCAGCAGCGGGGCAAGGCGAAAGAACATAGGCATTTATACGTCGATCAAACTGGAACCAGCATGGCAGCCCCCCACGTTTCTGGTGCCATTGCAGCATTTTTATCCGTGCGTCGAGAATTTATCGGACAGCCAGAACGGGTAAAGGAAATATTTATTAACACTGCAACTGATCTGGGACGGGACCGATACATGCAGGGGGCAGGTTTGATCGATCTGATGCGCGCGATTCAATCAATTTAAGTCATAGGAATATCATTATGCCAACGATTTCAGGATTTCCGTCAATCACGATCACCTACCGAAAAAGCGGCAATGCCGCGCGGGCGGATCATGTGAAAAGATTGCATTCTTTTGTTAAAAATCATCAGCTTGATGACCTTCTAGTGATCTCGCACGGATGGAATAATTCCAAAACCGAAGCGATGGGTCTTTACAAAAAGCTATTAGCACAGATTAAGTTGCATCGCGCCCAAGAACCCAAACTGAAGAACCGGAAAGTGGGCATTCTGGCCGTGATTTGGCCTTCGAAGCGTTTTAAAGCTTTTGAGCAAGACACCAGCCATCAAGGTGGAGCTGCTTCTGTGTCCCCGGAAATTGATGACCCTATTAAAGATGCCAAGGCGTTGATTCAGGAGCTTGATCAAGAAATCACTCAAGATCAGGAGACAGCATTGGTTGAGGCCACTCAGGCTGCTGTCAACGATGAAGGACACTGGCCAGCATTTCTTGAAACACTACGAAACGTCTTGCCTTTCAACCCCAATGGGATGGATGAAGCCGATGCTTTGCTTTTTGAGGCTACAGCCGACCCAGATCAAGCATTGGCGCAATTTGATTTCGTCACAGTTGACGGGCAAAGCAATGCTTTCACTGGTGGTGCGGCAGGAGGTGGAGGTGGTGGCGCTGCAGGCGCGGTAGGCAGCATCCTGAATTACACAACATTTTACGTGATGAAACGCCGGGCCGGAGATGTTGGAAACCACGGTCTTGCCAGAAGTGTGGTTGGCTTACGTCGGGCGAAATCAGATCTTCGGATACATTTCGTTGGCCATAGCTTTGGCGCACGCGTTGTAGCAATGGCAGCACTTGCGCTGGATGGGCACCCATTATCTGCGCCAAATAGCATGACGCTATTGCAGGCTGCATTTTCACATAACAGCTTTTCCGCGAAATTTCCGCCACCTCAAAAGCCAGGGTTTTTCCGGGGAGTGATGACAAAACCCTGTGTGAACGGCCCCATCCTTGTGACGCACACGTTTAATGATACACCTGTCCGCGTGGCCTATTCGATTGCATCCGCATTGGCTGGGCAAAACGCATCGTTTACCCAGAGTACACCAAGTCAGTATGGAGGATTGGGGGCAAATGGAGCGCTACATATGGGAGCCGAAGCAATTCCCGGTAAGCTGTTGGCTGCAGGCGCCTCAGGCTATGCTTTCAAGAAAAGCAAGATATTCAATCTGGAATCCAGCCAGTTCATTAAAAGTCATTCAGATGTAAAAAGTTCTCAGATCGGGTATGCGATTGTTAAGGCCATGGTCACATGAAGATTTAATGTGCTTTGCTGTTCAGGCCACACAACATGACTTTTCATATTCAATACTTCCGACATGTTTGTCAGTGATGCGCTGAATATTGGTTGGGATATTTGTGAAGTCTGGCAACCCCCTCAATCCTGACCATCAACTTGGTGATGTCCGGTCAGAACGTCAAAGATCCGCTGCCCCTCTACGGTTTCAAAAAACCCTCTTGGACCCAACAACCAATAACCCGACTTGGACGTCACCAGATCTGGCGACAATTGAACAAGGCTTTGACCCTTTATCAGATCCTGAATTATCCCAACCCACCCCAGCGCCAAGCCAGCCCCTGTCAAGGCAAGATGCAAAGCCAAACCATGATCATTTACAACGATACGTTTGTCCGGCAATTGCCAGTTTCCCTGTGCCTGATCTTGCCATGCATCCCAGCTAAGCCATCGATTTTCCGGATCTTCCTGCTCAATCAGGGCGATGCCCTCTGGCACTATGTTGCCACCCGCCGCGCTGATCTGTTGGGCCACAACGGGTGAGGCCACTGGACAGACCTCTTCCTGAATTAACAGCTTTGCGTCAAAACCAGGCCAAACACCCTTGCCAAATACAATCCAGCAATCCACCTCTTCACGCAACAAGTCATCGTTTTTCACCAACGTGACAACCTTGGTTCGCACCCCAAGGTTTTCCGACAGGTTTGGCAAACGAGGAGACAGCCAATAGGTACCGATTCCTGGATAGGTAGCGATTGAAATCGTTGGCAATTTGTCTGCTTGACGCAATTTGTCTGCGGTTTTTCTGATACTACCAAACGCCCGCGATACTGTATCGTATAATTCATGTGCATGAAGAGTTGGTGCCAACCTGCCTTGCGCTTTTTCGAACAACGTCGTTTCCAGGTCTTCTTCTAATCGTTTAATTTGATAGCTTATCGCAGGCTGTTGTACATTCAACGCCTTGGCTGCTTTGGTATAGCTTCCACATAGGTAAACCTCCTCAAAAGCGCGCAAACCTTTCAGCGTGGGTGTCTGTCTAGACATTGAATTTTTCAATCCTACTTTCAAATTTTTCGTTATTTTACAAAACACGCTTTCGAATTAGAGGTCAATTATTGAAACCCACCGCCACTCTGGGAGAGCCAAAATGCCCACACCACTCCAAGACATTCTAGATCGCGCGCGGCAGCACGCAGAAACTGTAATTACTCCGAACGTTGATGCGTGGAACGAGGCGGGTGTTTGGCCACGCGAGGCCTCTGACAAAGCTGGCGAGCAGGGCCTGGCCGGACTTTATGCACCCGAAGAACTCGGTGGACAGGGTCTGTCGTTGGGTGATGGTATTCAAGTCTATGAACAGCTGGGCTTGGGTGATGGTGCCTATGCCTTTGCACTGTCGATGCACAATATCTGCACCTTTGCAGGTTGTGGCTACGGCACCGAAGCCTTCAAAGATCAATGGGCGCGTGATCTGACATCAGGCCGCAAGCTGGCGAATTTTGCACTGACCGAGCCGCAGTCCGGGTCGGACGCCACCAACATGTACAGCCGTGCGGTGATCAACGATGACGGCACTTGGACCATCAATGGCGCCAAGGCCTGGGTCAGCCTCGCGGGTGAAGCGGATGTTTACTTCACTGTTGTCAAAACCAGTGATGAGCCCGGCCACAAGGACATGGCGATGATCGCCATTCCGGCCGACACGCCCGGACTGACGTTTGGTTCCAAGTACGACACACCAAGCTACCAATTCCTACCCCTCTCTGAGATGTACATGAAGGACGTGGTAGTATCCCAAGACAACATCATCCTGCCCATCGGTCAGGGCCTTCAAGGATCATTAATGGCCATCGATATTGCCCGCGTCTCCATCGCCTCAGGTTGCTGTGGCCTGATGCAGTCTGCATTGGATACAGCGCTGAGCTATTCAAAGAACCGCAAAATGTTCGGCGGCAAGAACCTTGAGCTTGATGGCATTCAGTGGATGCTGGGCGAGGTCGCAACCGATTTGGAAGCCTCACGTCTGATGTACCGCGCCGCCGCCAATGCACTGGGCACACCCGAAGGCCCGCTGATGGCGGCACACGCGAAACGTTTTGTACCAGATGCGGCCGTCAAAGCAGCCAATACCTGCACGCAAGTGCTGGGCGGCATGGGCCTGCTCAAGCCTTACGGCATGGACCGCCTGTCTCGCCTGAGCCAAATGCTACGCATCGTTGACGGCACTACCGAAATCAGCCGCGTCGTCATCGGCCGCAGCCTGATGAAACGCGCCAAGACCTTGCCCGACTTGCCCATTCCAAAGGGCTACGGCGAAGAATAAATATTAAACATTTCAAAACAGCGGCACATTCTGCCGCTGTTTTTTATTCCGACTTCGCCCAATCCCAATACATCTCGCGGGCACGCCGAGTGACGGGGCCAATCTGATACTGGGTGTCATCAAAGACTGTCACCGGAGTGATCTTGTGAACATTGCCGGTCAGGAATACTTCATCGGCAGCATGGAAATCGGCGAAGTTCATTGTGGTCTCGTGGACCACCACGCCATCGGCACGCAGGTTTTCAATATGGCGGGCGCGGGTGATCCCAGCAAGAAAGGTCCCGTTCGGCACAGGTGTAAATACCTCGCCATCTTTTACGGCAAAGGCATTCGAGGTCGCCGTTTCAGCCACATTACCCAAAGCATCAGCCACCAACGCATTACCAAAACCCTTGGCCTTGGCTTCGGCCAGCATACGAGCGTTGTTGGGATAAAGACAGGCGGCCTTGGCATTGACCACAGCGTCCTCAAGAACCGGGCGGCGGAACCCAGTGCGGGTCAAGGTGGTTGATACCTCAGGCCCGGCCATCGGCACTTCCTCCAAACAGATGGCAAACCCAATCTCTCCACCATCCGCCGGGACAATTGCAGAATAGCCACTTTCAACCCCCCAATACATCGGGCGAATGTAAACTGCCTGCTCTGGACTGTAAGCCTTGAGACCTTCATGCACGATCTCAACCATATCTTCGGCTGCAACCGTCGGCGTCAACATTAGGGCCCGGGCCGAAGCATTCACCCGCGCGCAATGTTTATCCAGATCCGGGGTCAGGTCATAGGCGTAGCGCGCCCCATCAAACACATTGCTACCCAGCCACATCGCATGATCGGCGGCCTTCATAACCGGCACATCGCCGTCATGCCAGGTACCCTGATAATAGGTGCGGATATTCTTGCCTGTTGCCATTGTTGCGCCTCCCATTCATTCCGGCACCGTAGGCCGATCGCTGCACAGGGTCCAGTGGGTGCGGAAGCGTAACCTCGACAAGCGTGCCGCGACGCGGTAGCACTTTGCCTGACTTAATTTTGCCCATGGTGTCACATGAAGATTGCTCGACTGTTCGCTTTACTGCTTTTGCCCCTGATGGTGATCGCGGGCTGTACCGCCACCCCCCCCAGCACCAACGGCCCAGTGACCAAACAGGACACTAGCGGGCAAGTGAGCGAACAGGTCGCACAGGATGAGGTGACAAAATTAACCAACGCGATCATGGCCATGGGCCCTGGCATTGACCCGGAAGAAGCAAGGAGCGCAGCCAGCATCTCTTATTCCTACACCGCGCAGCTGGCACGCGAATATGAAATTACCGACCCTCCACTAGTCCATAACACCAAAGTTAACATGGGTATAAAACCGCGTGGGTTGTGCTGGCATTGGGCAGAGGACATGGAAAAGCGGCTCAAACAAGAGCGGTTCAAAACCTTGCAGTTGCATCGCGCCATTGCCAACCATGACAAAGCATTCCGGATTGAGCATTCCACCGCCATTATCAGCCGCCGAGGCGATACCATGGAGCAAGGCATCATCCTAGACCCATGGCGCGAGGGCGGCACCTTGTTTTGGTCCCCACTGCCCAAAGACACACGCTACGAATGGCACCCAAGAGCCGAAGTGTTAGCTTACAAACGCGAGCTGGCTGCGGCAGCGCAATAAGTTCATTTGCCCATTTAGCTGTGCGAATTTCTAAATAGATTCATTATTCACATTGTGTTATGTTATAACATATGAAATATAAGCACCCATTCCGCCGGAGAGAGCCATTCTGGCCCTCTTTGGATCGGCTAAAAATTTAGCTTTGTGGGGCAAATATGAATATTCAGGATTCCCGCCTGCCGGTAACCGTACTGTCAGGGTTTCTAGGTGCAGGAAAAACAACCTTGCTGAACCGAGTATTGAACAATCGCGAAGGCAGGCGTGTTGCCGTCATCGTAAACGACATGTCCGAAGTGAACATCGATGCCGATTTGGTGCGGGCGGATACAGAACTAAGCCGTACAGATGAAACACTGGTTGAAATGTCCAACGGCTGTATTTGTTGTACACTTCGGGACGACCTGTTGGACGAAGTGCGCCGTTTAGCGGGCGAAGGTCGGTTTGAATATCTCCTGATAGAATCCACGGGAATTTCGGAACCGCTACCCGTGGCCGCAACTTTTGACTTCCGGGATGAATTCGGCGACAGCCTGTCCGACGTCGCACGTTTAGATACGATGGTCACAGTCGTCGACGCTGTGAACCTATTGAACGATTACTCATCGCACGATTTTCTGCGTGATCGGGGCGAAACAATGGGAGAAGAGGATGAGCGCACCTTGGTTCATCTCTTGACCGATCAAATTGAATTTGCCGATGTTGTTGTCTTGAACAAAGTGACAGACGCCGGTCCACATAAGGTTGATGCCGCCAGAAAGATCATTCGCAGCCTGAACGCGGATGCGCAGATCATCGAGACCGACCAGTCCGATGTGACCGCCAGCACTATCCTTGATACCGGCTTGTTCGACTTTGAAAAAGCACATGAGCATCCGATGTGGGCCAAGGAACTTTATGGCTTCGAAGATCATGTGCCAGAAACCGAAGAATACGGTGTGACCTCCTATGTCTATCGCGCGCGATTGCCTTTTGTACCCGAACGCATCATGGAGGTTCTGAACGGAAGTATGCCGGGAGTAATCCGCGCAAAGGGGCATTTCTGGATCTCAACACGCCCCGATTGGGTCGCGGAATTTTCTTTGGCAGGCGCGCTCTCTTCTGTCGCCCCCCTCGGACAATGGTGGGCGACTGTCCCAGAAGCACGCCGCCCCGAAAACGACAGCGCCCGCGCCTACATGCAGGCACATTGGCAAGAGCCTTGGGGCGATCGTCGGCAAGAGATCGTCTTCATTGGTGCACATATCGACTGGGCTGCACTCAAGGCGCAATTAGACAACTGTCTTGTCCCTGCATTAGCAACGTCCGGGCTTGATGATCTGCCGGATTACCCTGATCCGTTCCCAATGTGGCGCCGGGCAGAGGACGCGGCATGAATTTTGTGCCCGCCGACGTTACTGCTGCCAACTTGAACATCGCTATTGCGGATGATCCCAGCGAATTGACAGCCTTTAAGAAGGCCGATTGCCCCGCTGCCATCTTGCAACGACATCCTAATCCAAAATTCCAGGAATGGATTGATCAGGTTGACGCCAACCGCCTGCCACGGGGACGGATCATTCTTCAACCAAATGCTGTTTCAGACGCCGTGCACCAACTGTGTGAGGTCGCAAATTCGCCGACGGGGCCGGAACTTGAATGGCTCCAAAATGATATCTCGGAACTGGCAACAATCTTCTCGGACTTGATGCAGGCTTCGTTTTTGCGGCTACGGTTAGATGTGGTTACCACAAACGCCTGTCGTAAGTTCCATATCGACGCGATTACCGCGCGGCTGGTCTGCACCTATCGCGGGACTGGAACACAATATGGCACGGCGATGGGTGGCAGCGATCCGGAACAGATCCACACTATGCCAAGTTGCAAGGCTATCTTGTTGCGTGGAACGCTAAGCCCAACGATCCCTCCGTCCGGTCTTGTGCACCGGTCGCCCCCGATTGAAGGTACAGGAGAGACTCGTCTTGTACTTGTTCTTGATCCGGTTTTTGATCCGGATCAAGAAGCCGAGCAAAGGTTCCATCATTGAACTTCAGGCGCTTCTGACAGCAGCTGCTCCAGATCCAGTCGCGCGTTGATCATGGCAAGGCTGCCATCGGCTTCGCGCGGCCATTCACTTTCGGGGCGGTCACGGTAAAGCTCGACACCGTTGCCGTCAGGATCCGAGGTATAGATCGCCTCGCTAACGCCGTGATCAGCGGAGCCTTCGATTGCGATCCCCGCTTCAGTCACTCGACGCACGGCATCGGCCAATTGCGCACGGTCAGGATAGAGGAATGCGGTGTGATAGAGTCCGGTGTTCCCACGTGGCGCAGGGGAGCCGCCGAGGCTGTCCCAAGTGTTCAGACCCAGGTGGTGGTGATATCCACCAGCAGATAAAAACGCTGCTTGCGCACTGCGTTGCTGAACCTCAAAACCCAGCACACCGGAATAGAACCCAATGGCGCGATCCAAATTCGCGACTTTGAGGTGGACATGGCCAATACTGGTTTGGGGATGAATGGTGTTACTCATTTCATGATCCTTTCTTTAGTAAAAAAGTAAGAAATTATTCACTGCTGTTCAATCTGCCCAAATCAAAAGCCCTCTGTTCAGGATCGCACAGTCTGGCCTGCTCAGTTTTCAGATTAACCCCACTGCAAGATTAGTTTCATGTTACGATGTGCTGATTATGAAAGCATATTTCGACGACTTTGAACTGGGGGATACATCATGACATCAACACGCAGCACGCAAGGACGCGGCCGCCGCTATGACAGCGTTCTAGAAACCATCGGCGACACGCCAGTGATCCGGGTCAACAACCTCGCCCCCGATCATGTGCAAGTGTACGTTAAGGCCGAGGCATTTAATCCCGCTGCATCGGTCAAGGACCGACTGGCGATCAGTATCATAGAGACAGCAGAACGCGATGGTACACTGAAGCCTGGCCAAACCGTGGTTGAAGCGACCAGCGGCAACACTGGCATCGGCCTAGCAATGGTCTGCGCGCAAAAAGGCTATCCGCTGGTGGTGACCATGGCCGATAGCTTTTCGATTGAGCGTCGCCGCCTGATGCGGATCCTAGGGGCCAAGGTGGTACTGACTCCACGGGCCGAAAAAGGCTTCGGAATGTATAAAAAGGCAGCGGAGCTGGCTGAGAAGCACGGCTGGTTTCTGGCACATCAGTTTGAGACGAAAGCCAATGCCACTATCCATGAAAACACTACAGCACAGGAAATCCTTGGCGATTTTGAGGGCGAACGGTTGGATTACATCGTCACCGGTTACGGCACCGGCGGTACCGTAACCGGCATTGGCCGGGTAATGCATGATAAGCGACCCGACACCAAAATCGTGCTATCTGAGCCCGCCAATGCCGCTTTGCTCGGAAGTGGTAAAGAGCAGGGCCGCGAAGAAGATGGGGCGCCCGCACATAGCCACCCGGCATTTGAACCGCATCCTATTCAGGGCTGGACCCCGGATTTCATCCCACTGGTGTTACAGGAAGCCATTGATAAGAAATTCATCCATGACCTGACCCCGGTACCCGGCCCTGCGGGCATTGAATGGGCCCAGAAATTAGCGGCGAACGAGGGCATCCTGACCGGCATTTCGGGTGGGGCAAGCTTTGCCGTTGCGATGCAGATCGCTGAAAAGGCTGAATCAGGGTCTGTCATTTTGGCCATGCTGCCCGACACTGGTGAACGCTATATGACCACGCCCCTGTTCGAGAGCATTCCAGAGGATATGTCAGAAGAGGAGCAGGAGATTTCCCGCTCCACTCCGAATTATCAGATGGATTGATGCACTGCTTGGTGCAAAGGTTTCAGACTTTTGCGCCGACCATGCCGACAATGTCATAGGTTTTTTGCAGGATCGGGCTTGCAATCGCACGGGCGCGTTCGCTACCGTTGGCCAGAATACGATCAATCTCGGTTGTGTCCTGCATCAAACGGGACATTTCGCCCGAGATCGGTGACATCTTTTCAACCGCCAATTCGGCCAGCATCGGCTTGAACTCAGAAAACGTCCGGCCGCCGACATCCTGCATCACCTGATCAACGCTTTTTTCTGACAGCGCTGCGTAGATGTTAACCAGATTGCGAGCCTCAGGGCGCTCTTCCAACCCTTTGACCTCGGACGGGAGTGGTTCCGGATCAGTCTTGGCTTTGCGGATTTTTTTGGCAATCGTGTCGGCATCATCGGTCAGGTTGATGCGCGACATATCCGATGGGTCAGATTTTGACATCTTCTTTGATCCATCGCGCAGGCTCATTACCTTTGTAGCCGCGCCTTCGATCACGGGCTCCGTTACCGGGAAGAAATCCACACCAAAGTCGTTGTTGAACTTGATCGCAATGTCGCGGGTCAGCTCCAGATGCTGTTTCTGGTCTTCTCCCACAGGCACCTGCGTGGCGTGATACACCAGAATGTCCGCAGCCATCAGCGCCGGATAGGCCAGCAGACCCAAAGAGGCGTTCTGCGCATTCTTGCCCGCCTTGTCCTTGAACTGCGTCATCCGTTGCATCCAACCCATGCGCGCAACACAGTTGAAGATCCACGCCATCTGCGTGTGCTCAGGCACCTGAGATTGGTTGAACAGGATCGATTTTTCCGGATCCAAGCCAGACGCAATATAACCCGCGCACAGCTCGCGCGTGGCGCGTCGCAGATTGGCCGGGTCTTGCCATACGGTAATCGCGTGCAGATCGACCATGCAATAGATCGTTTCAACGCCGCTATCTTGCATATCAACAAAGCGCTTCATCGCGCCCAAGTAGTTCCCCAGTGTCAAACCGCCCGAAGGCTGGATGCCTGAAAAAACGCGGGGTGTGTGGACCACCTCGGTCATGCTTATCTCCGTCTGGATTTATTTGTCTGTCTCGCTTACTGGTGTGCCAAAGCGCCGTCAAGGAGAGCGACCATGTCCGACCCGCATATGCAAAGCCCGGTGAATCCTTTGCCACCCGTTATTGTGGCCCTGTTTCTGGCCCTGATCGGGGTTGAGGCGATCTTTACCATCGGTGCACAGTCCGGCATTGGCGGCCCGCAGGCCATTGGTTGGCGCAACAACGCCATTCAAACTTATGGCTTCAACGCTGATATTTTCGACTGGATGTGGGACAATCACCGCTATCCAGCTGAACATCTGATGCGATTCATCACATACCCTTTTGTTAGCGGTAGTTTTACGCAGGCCCTGTTTGGTGGGGTGATGGTGCTGGCGTTGGGTAAGTTTGTTGGCGATGTCTTCAGTCAATGGGCTACATTACTGCTGTTTGTCGTATCCTCCTTTGTCGGCGCAGTTGTCTATGGCTTCGTCGCCGGAGATCAACCTTGGTTGCTTGGCCCTTTCCCAGGTGTTTATGGCCTGATCGGGGGCTTCACCTATCTCATGTGGCTCAAACTCGGCCAGATGGGCGCCCCACAAGCGCGGGCCTTTTCCCTGATTGGGCTATTGCTGGGCATTCAGCTTTTGTTTGGCCTGTTGTTTGGCGGTAGTCGGGATTGGTTGGCTGATCTGAGTGGCTTTGCAAGTGGTTTCACGTTATCTTTTGTCCTCGCCCCCGGCGGCTGGCAAAAAATTCGGGCAATGATGCGGCACGAGTAGATTTTTAAATATGCGGCGGCCTTCGGACTATATCACGTCCGTTGACAAAGCTCAGCGCCGCAATGCCCCCCTGAAGTCACCCAGTCGGAAGGCTCCGATTAGATGGCCGCTCAGGAAATAACTGACTGCGCCTGAACTGATCAAAATCAACAGTGCCAGCCATCGGACACCACCTGCGGCAAACAGCGGGCCCAACACGATGGTCATGCTCCACAGCACCCAGCCCATAAAGGCCGAGGCAACGACAATACGCCAGATGCGGCGACGGAAGCGGGCGTCAAACTTGGCGACATCTCCGTATTTGCGCACGCCCACTCCGAGGAAAACCGCCATAACCCAACCCGCCGCGCTGGCGGCGATGGCCGCAGCAATCCAACCGATGTAAAAGGACAGTCCGATGGCAATCGCAGCATTCACAATCATCGCCACAAGCGCATAATAAAACGGGCGTTTGGTGTCTTCGCGGGCGAAATACAGTGGTTGCAAAAGTTTTTGCAAAACAAAGGCAGGCAAGCCCAGGCCGTAGATCGATACTGCCAAAGCTGTTGCCGCAGTGTCATCGGTACCAAAGGCCCCGCGTTCAAACAAAACTGAAACCAGCGGCAACGGGATGATCATCAACGCCACAGCGGAAGGGATCGTTAGCGCCAATGAAATTTCCCCAGCCCGCGACAGCGAATGCCGCGCGCCTTCGTCATCGTTGGCCTTTAATTTACGCGATAGGTCAGGCAATAACACGATGCCCACTGCGATACCAATAACCCCCAGCGGCAATTGATACAGCCGGTCTGCGGAATAAAGCCAGCTGACCGCATTGTCGTAGCTTGACGCCACCAACTGCCCGACCACCAAATTGATCTGTACCACCCCCCCAGCCAGCGCCGCAGGAACCGCGACCCGGACAAGATTGGACATCTCTGGCGTCCAGCGCGGGCGGATTGGGCGAATGCGCAAACCAGCACGATCAGCGGCCACCCAAACCAGCGCCAATTGCGCTATGCCGGCAAAGGGGATGGTCCAAATCAATGCCCGCGCTACCCCGCCACCCATCAGCCAAGCCGTGACCATTGCGATTACTAGCATAATGTTCAGTAACACGGGCGCCGCCGCTGCTGCCGCAAACCGACCCGCTGCATTCAACGCACCTGACAAAAGTGCCGCCAATGAGATGAACAACACATAGGGAAAGACGACACGCCCGTAATCAACAGTGAGGCCAAACCGCTCGTCGCCAGAAAAGCCTTCGGCAGTAGCCCAGACCAACGCAGGCATGAACACCATCGCCAATCCAGACAGGGTAAGTAAAACCAGCGCTAGGCCGCTAAACGCTAAGCTAGCGAATCCATTCGGATCCTCGCCTGATTCCAACCGCTTGGAAAACATCGGCACAAAAGCCGCGTTGAACGCGCCCTCGGCGAAGAACCGGCGAAACATGTTGGGCAAGCGAAAGGCCGCGACATAGGCATCCATCAAAACGCCAGGACCAATTAACCCCGCGATTATCACATCGCGCACAAAGCCCATAAGGCGACTGAGCAAAGTCCAGCCGCCCACCGTCAGAACACCGGAAAGAAGGCGGATGGGTTTCATGAAAGGGCCTTTATTGATCGCATGTTAGCGCAGGCTTACTGGATCAAGCGGGATGGGGAAAGGGTCATCAGATCGCTGAACTTATATATTCTAAATCACCGCTAGATTTTACCACAACTTTCACGAAGCTTATCCATCTGATCAAAAAACCCAAATCCGGTCGTTCAACCTTCAAACCTTGGTTGAGAGGTTCAAAACCATAAGTGTCATTTTTCTATCATTTTTGTGACAGTTCTGTTAACTAATAGGCAAAACCGTATATTTTAGACATGTATTAATGTGATGATTAAAAACCTATCTATACTCAAGTTACTCCTTCCGATTATTCTTTTTATCGCTTTTGTTCCAACGCTTTACCGCGCTTATAAAATAAACTGGATCGTGACATACCGAATGGGAGAAGGGCATCATGCCTTTTTGGAAGTCATACGTAATGACGCCCCCCTGATTGCCCTCATACTTGGGGGTCTGGTTCTGACAGCAGTCATCAAAAATCGATGGCTGGCCTTCATCCCGTTTTTAGTGGCTGCTGCCATGTTGTTAGCGCTCTTGCTCGACGTCATCGTTTACAGACAGTTTTCCCTACGCCTAACTTGGGCCGACGTCGTCAAATTTTCCGATTATGCTATCAACTACATACTCGACTTTAATGGGATAATGATATTCGGCATCGTCCTGTCGGGTGTTGCCTTCATCGCTGTGGCAATTGTTATTTTTCACGCAGTGCGCTCATTAAAACTCAGCTTTCGCAATGGCTCCGTAATTATGGCGGCCATTACGATACTTTCCGCCGCGTGTTGGGTCAGCAAAGATACAGGCTACGTTCACTTCAGGTTTTATCAAAACGTCATCGCCTACAATCAGGTAATCGCTTCTGAGCATCGCGGATATTCAGAAGAATTTACAACATCTGCAAAAAATCCATTTGAAAACCATTGTGTAATTTACCCACGTTTATCCGGCCCTATCATTATTTATATGGTTGAATCCCTGTCCTCCTACCAAACGGACTTCTTTAGTGGGCAAAACGACTGGATGCCCCGTCTGGACGATATTGCCCGCAACAATGTTGCCCTGACTGATTTTTACGCCAACGGATTTACAACAGAAGATGGGGAAGTCTCACTGCTCACGGCTGAACATCCCTTGTATCCTCCAAAAAATTTCAGCAATGGTGGCAGTACAAACTTCGCCGGCCAATGGAAGCCAGAGCGGTCTTTGCCCCGCATATTAGAAGAACAAGGTTATGAAAGTTATTTCTTAACAAGCGGTGATTTGAGCTTTTCATCCACGGGAAAGTGGGCATCTTCGATTGGATTTGATCACGTCCAAGGAAGTACACACCCCTTTTATGATGGCATGGAACGTTTTCATTTTGACTCTGCTGGTGATGAAGCACTGGTTGATCATGTTTTGCAAACGCTAGATCACGCAACCAAACAACCATTTATCTTTGTAAAGACAGTAAGCAGCCATCACCCACATGTTCATCCAGATACAGGCGAACGTTCGGTCGAGGCCGTGATGCGTTACACCGATTCTCAGATAGGTCGTCTCCATGATGAGTTGGACACGATGGGCTTTTTTGAAACCGGTCACCTGATAATCGTCGGAGATCACCGGTCAATGTTACCACTCACTAAGGGCGAGATTGATCGTATTGGTATGGCCAAAGCTTACACACAAGTGCCCGCAATCTTAGTCAGCAACACTCTGAATTCGAAGCCAGAAATAATCAAAACCCCCTACAGTCATGTAGACCTGAGCAACACCTTAATGGGCTTGTTTGGCGGCGAAATGTGCCACAGCACGATCAAAGGGGTCATTTGGGGTGAAAAGCCAGCACCACCTGAATATATCCTCCATCGGCGAGGGGATAACCGAAATCAGATATCCATATTTTCGGATGAGCGCGCTGGAGTCGTAACTCTAGATGGTGAAGATACTCATTTTGTTGGAACCGATTTTGACAATACCGAGCAAGATGACTTGGTCAAGTTTGTAAATTATATGCGGGTCAAATCAGGCATCAAAGAATAGCTTCGGAAACAAAATTACGGCCTGCAAACTTTCTTGCAGGCCGTAAACAATCAAAGCGCTGTATTGAACAGGCTTGTCAGGTTTTCTTCTGTCAACTCAATCGGGTTGCCGCCGCAGCTTGGATCGATAACCGCCTCTTTCGCCAGATTGGGAATGGAATCTGCAGTCACGCCAAGCTCAGCCAAACGGCGAGGAATGCCAAGGCTATCATTAAGATCTTGCACAAAACTGCGGAAACCATCGAAGCCGCCTTTTATGCCAAGATAGGCTGAAACAGTCTCGAATCTTTCTGAAATTACAGGCGCATTAAACGCCAGAACTGTCGGCATGCAAACCGCATTAGTGGTGCCGTGATGGGTATTGAACACCGCGCCAATTGGGTGACTCATGGCATGAATCGCACCAAGGCCTTTTTGGAACGCGGTTGCTCCCATGTATGCGGCTGACATCATCTGTGCGCGTGCTTCGATATCTGTGCCATCAGCATAAGCACGCGGCAGATATTCCTTGACCAAACGCATCCCTTCCAGCGCGATACCCTGTGACATTGGGTGATAATGTGGGCTGCTGAATGCCTCAACACAGTGAGCGAATGCATCCAAGCCAGTACCCGCAGTGATGAATTTCGGCATGCCAACGGTCAATTCCGGATCACAGATCACCACCTCGGGCAATACCTTCGGATGGAAGATGATCTTTTTCACGTGGGTCACCGAATTGGTAATGACACTGGCGCGCCCCACCTCGGACCCTGTTCCGGCAGTGGTTGGCACGGCGATAATTGGAGCAATGACATCGGCATTCGCCCGGGTCCACCAATCGCCGATATCCTCAAAGTCCCAAACAGGGCGTGTCTGGCCAGCCATAAAGGCAACCATCTTTCCCAAATCAAGGCCCGAACCGCCACCAAAGGCAATCACACCATCATGATCACCGGCGTTATACGCCGCCACGCCTGCCGCAAGGTTTAGTTCATTCGGGTTGGGGTCAACTTCACTGAACAGACCACGGCCCAAGCCAGCGGCCTCCATAATGTCCAGCGTCTCAGTTGTGATCGGCAATCCAGCCAGCCCCTTGTCGGTGACAAGAAGAGGGTTCTTAATACCCGCCTGCGCGCAGGCCCCGGGCAATTCCTTGATTCGGCCAGCGCCGAATTTGATCGAGGTCGGGTACGACCAGTTTCCTGTGAGGCTCATGATGTCACCTTTTTCATATGATAGGATTTTGGGCGGGTCAGATTGTGATAACCTATCACCGACAGGCCGCCACCGCGGCCAGTATCTTTGCAACCGGTCCAACACAAGCCCGGGTCAAGATAGTCGGCACGGTTCATGAACACGGTGCCAGTCTCAATCTGGTCACCAACGCATGCTGCGCGATCCAGATCAGCGGTCCAGAGACTGGCCGTCAGGCCAAAATTGCTGTCATTCATCAGCGCGATGGCTTCGTCATCTGACGAGACTTTCATGATCCCGACAACTGGACCAAAGCTTTCGTCCCGCATCACCCGCATGTCGTGGGTCACATTGGTCAGGATCTGCGGTGTTAGGTACGCACCGCCGTCATCGGCCTCCATCATAGCGATGTGCGCCGTTGCACCATCTTCCAAAGCCTCAGAAATCTGGGCCCGGACCTCATTGGCAAAACGGACATTGGCCATCGGACCAATGGATGTGTTGAGATCCATCGGATCGCCCAGCTTATAGCCATTCACGATGGCAACGGCCTTTTCCACAAACGCATCATAAAGGCTTTCGTGCACATAAATACGCTCGATCCCGCAACAACATTGTCCCGAGTTGAACATCGCACCATCAATCAACGTATCAACCGCCGCATCCAGATCGGCATCTTCCATGACATAGCCGGGGTCTTTGCCGCCAAGTTCCGTACCAACACCAGTAAACGTACCGGCAGCCGCACGCTCCATTGCCTGACCACCACCAACAGAGCCAGTGAAGTTAACAAAATCAAACGCACGGCCAGCAATCAGATCATTGGTCACATCATGGGTCAGGAAGACATTCTGGAACACACCCTCTGGCACACCAACCGAATGAAACGCCTGCGCCATACGTTCTCCCACCAATAGGGTTTGCGTCGCATGTTTCAACACCACAGCATTCCCAGCGATCAAAGCTGGGGCAACAGTATTGATCGCAGTCATGTAAGGGTAGTTCCAAGGCGCCACCACAAACACCACCCCATGAGGAATGCGTTTAATGTAGCGTTTGAACGTATCATCCTCGCCGACTTCTATGTCAGCCAATGACGTTTCAGCAATCTTTGCCATATGACTGGCACGTTCATTGAACCCACCAAACTCACCACCATACCGAATGGGTCGCCCCATCATATGGGCCAGTTCTGGTACGATCTCGTCATTCATATCGCCTATGGCCGCAACACCTGCCATGACCAGATCAATCCGTTCCTGCAACGGGCGTGCAACCCATGATTCTTGCGCCTCGTGTGCGCGCGTCGCCACACCAAAGGCTGCATCGCTCGAAAGCGTCTCACGCTCTGTGTAGATCGACCCATCGATGGGCGATATACATTTCAATGTCTGACTCATGCCACTTCCCTTCTCATTCCAAAGGCCATCAGGCCAATTCGAATCCACGCGCAACCTCATAATCGGTCACTACGCGCTCAAATTCCTCAATCTCAACCTCAGCCGCTCGAGTGTAGTGATCTACCACATCATCACCAAACGCGACGCGCAGCATTTTGGACCCATTCAAGGTGTCACGCGCTGCCTGCAGATTGCCCGGAATCATGCCGGTATCACCTTGGTATACATCGCCCACTGACGGCGCCTGCAACTCCAACCCTTCTTCGATCCCGGCAATTCCAGCCGCCAGCATGCCTGCCATCGCAAGATAAGGGTTCATGTCTGAGCCCGGGATGCGGCATTCAGCTCTGATTGCTTTGGTACCATCCCCGCACAGGCGGAAGCCAGCGGTTCGGTTATCAACTGACCAAATAATTCTCGTTGGCGCAAAAGTGCCCTTCATGAAACGTTTGTAACTGTTGATATAGGGTGCCATGAAATAGGTGTAGTCTGGCGCATATTTCAGCATCCCCGCCATGTAATTTTTCATCAATGCCGACATGCCCAATTTGTCATCTGGGTCATAGAAAGCGGGCTTGCCATCCTTCCACAACGATTGATGCACATGGCTGGAACTGCCGACCTTGTCGTGATGCCATTTCGGCAAGAAGGTCACGGCATGCCCCTGTTGCCAAGCGATCTCTTTGATCGCGTGTTTGGCAATGGTGTGATAATCAGCGGTATTCAGGGCGGCATCGTATTTTATGTTCACCTCTTCCTGACCAGTCTCCGCCTCTCCTTTAGAGTTTTCAATCGGGATGCCAGCATCCCACAAATGGTTACGAATAGGGCGTAAAACATGTTCTTCGCGACTGGTCTGCAGGATGTGATAATCTTCGTTATAGCCCGAAATAGGCTCTAAATCACGGAACCCGCTTTTGCGGATTTCATCAAAGCTTTTAGCAAACAGGAAAAACTCCAGCTCGGTCGCCATTTTGGCGTCAAAGCCCATCGCCTCAAGCCGTTTGATTTGCTTTTTCAGAATTGAACGGGGGCTATGCGGCACCTCTTTGTGGGTATGATGATCCAACACATCACACAGCACCATCACTGTGCCATCAAGCCATGGCATTGGGCGCAACGTGGACAGATCCGGCTTCATGACATAATCGCCATAGCCGCGCTCCCACGAGGTGCTTTCATAACCATCAGGCGTGGCCATCATAAGATCAGTGGCCAGTAGATAGTTACAGCAATGGGTTTCTTCATAAGCACCATTGATGAAATGGCCCGCGTGGAACCGTTTACCCAGCAGACGGCCCTGCATGTCCACCAGACAGACCAGAACCGTATCAACCTCTCCGGCTGAAACCTGCTCTTTCAATGTCTCAAAACTTAAAACTCCACTCACGATTCATCCTCCTTGAACGCGATTTCCTTCAGTGCCGGCATTAGCAGCGTCAGAATTTCCTGAGCCATAGCACTGATTTGTTCATCGGTTTGCAACAGGTCGTTGCGCACCTCAATCATCACATTGGCCAAGCCCCGGCTCAGCGCGTGTATCCGCAATGAATGGGTCACACCATCTTCGGGGCCATAAGGTTCATTTCGTAATGTCACCCGTTTTGGCAGCGCAGCTTTATGTGCCAGCATCGCATCAACCAAGCGGCTATCCTCATCATGCAGTAGGCCAAGTTCAACCCGGCGGCGCTTGCCATAATAAACTGGTGTGAACGAATGGACGGTAACCACAACTGTATCTGCTTTGGCATGTTCCAACACTTGCGACACCGCGGCGCAAAACGGCTCGTATACAGACATGATACGCAGATCCCGATCGGTCTGTGACAAGTCTATGTTGCCCGGTATATCAACAAGTTCGGATTTGACAGGCATTGCGCTGTGGGCATTGGGCGGACGATTGCAATCATACACCAGACGCGAAACACAACTGGCCACAACCGGGGCATCCAACATCTTGGACAACTGCAATGACAACGCGCGCGCGCCCGGATCCCATACAGCGTGACCTTCGCGGTGTTCAGGCGCCAGGCCCAGCCCGTCGTAGATTTGCGGGATATGATGAGAGGCATGCTCGCATAGAATCACTACCTGCCCCTGACCTTGCGGATTCAGAATTTCGACCGTATCGCTCATTCTGCCTCCTCGAGGGTGGGCATGTCTTCAATCAACCGGGTCTCAAGCAGTTGACCGTTGCGATAAAGCACGGGATAGGCAACTGCTGCGATATGGCTGTTGAATTCCCGCAGGGCGCGCAGTGTTTCAAGGTGGATATCGCTGGTCTCAAAGCTTGCGACCTGCCCGTTTTGTAATCTCTTGAGGTGACCCTTACGACTTTGCCGTTCAGCACGTTTCAGCTCTGTCTTTTCAAGGCTCAAGATACGCGCACTTTCCAAATCGTCCGAGACAAGAATGTTAGATGCCAGTTTGAGGTTAGACATGATACTTTCATGCATCTTGAGCAACTCGCTCCAGCCCTCGCGCGAGAACTGTGCATCCAGTTTATGCAGGTCTTTGGACAGAATGGTCAGCCGCTTGGCCACAACATCACCCGCCGTTTCCAGACGAATGGCATATTCCATCAGATCGCGTACAACTTTGGCATTTTCTTTCCCAAACTCTTTGGTCGGGATCGCAGCAACAAATTCACGGATACCCGACAGGCATTCGTTAACCTCATGATCCATGTTCTGAACCGCGCGGGCTTTATCGGCATCCTTGACCTTGTATAGATCCAGCACCGGCCGGAACATCGCATCTACCAAATCAGACATGCGCAGCAGTTCTTTCTTGAGGCTGGAAATCGCCTGTGCCGGGGTGCCGATGTCGTCAATATCCAAGGCCGAAACGGGTCGCGAGGTCAAAGGGTCACTTCCGGGCAGGTTTTCATGATCAGGCAACAGCGCTTGCAACAACTTCTCAAGCGGTTTGCCAAATGGCATGGCAAGCACCACCAAGGCGGCATTGAATGCAATATGTGCCATCACAAGCATCTGACCGGTTTCTGGCACCGCAATATAACCCGAACGCAGGGCAAAATTGACACTAAACAGTGCAAAAACAGCCCAAACACCGCGTAATGCCAGATTGGCATAGGGAATACGGCGAGCACAGGTTTCCATTCCACGCGTCAACCAAACCGGGATAAATGCCGAACCCAGATTGGCCCCTAACACTAGCGACAAACCAGCAGCAAAAGGAATAGCGTTGATCTGAACCAATGTTACACACATCAAAATGGCCGCCACGCTGGAATGCATAACAAAGGCCAATGCCGCACCCACCAAAAAGGCCGTTATATAATCGCGTGCAAGAAATTCTGCGATCGCCGGCAAGAACGCGCTATCACGGATCGGGTCCATCGCCTCACGCAGAAACCGGAGCGAGATCAGGATAAAAGCGATCCCCATAAAGATCCGCCCCGCCTGTCGCCATTTTCGGTTTTCGACTTTGACAAACAAATATCCGCCAATAGCCAGTAGCACCGGCACCAACCAATCCATTCGAAACGACAGGATCTGGATCACCAGAGCCGACCCCAGATCGCCACCCAACACCACGGCAATAGCGGTTGGAAAATTCATAAAGCCACTGGCCACAAAGCCAGAGGCCAGCAATGCCACCGCGGCCGAACTTTGCAACACAATCGCCAGCCCAACGCCTGCTGCGGAGGACTGCAATGGGCTGCGTCCTGACGTCATCAGACGCTGGAACGAGGCGCCATAACTGCGTTCAATCCCGGTGCGGACCATGCGAACCGCAAACAGCAGCAACATCGTCGCACCAGCCAGTTGGATGATAAAACTTAATATCGCCATGTCAGCTGTTTACCTGTGTCAAAAGTTGCGCATGAAGCTGGGGCGTCGCAGCCGAGACAATCCGGCCGTCGGATTGTAACGTCAGTGGCCTGCCCGCCCAATCAGTTACAATGCCGCCTGCCTCCTCAACTACAACAGAAACCGCCAGATAATCATAAGGCTGAAGATCATAATCGACCACGGCATCAACATGTCCCATCGCCAACAAGGCATGCGGATAGCAATCATAAGAAAACCGCATCGTCTGCGCCGCATTAATCAATTGATCGAACATCTCCGGGTAATCGCGATGCAGTTTTTCGCCTTCGTTAACGAAAAGAATGGCCTTCGACAGCTCGGTTTGGGCAGAACTGCGCACCAATGACCCGTTCAGTGTGGTGCCCTGACCTTTTTCGCCAATCAACACTTCGTTCAGCGCGGGCATGCCAATCACGCCAATCTGCGGCAGACCGTCCATCAGATGACAAAGTAAAAACCCAAACAACGGATGTCCCGACAAAAATGATCGGGTGCCATCGATTGGGTCAATCACCCACATCTGGCGGCTGTTTTCACCCTCGATACCGTGTTCTTCGCCAAAGATTCCGTGATCAGGAAAGTGTTCCTTTATGTATTCGCGGACCTTGTCTTCTACACCTTTATCGGCCTGCGTAACCGGGCTTTCATCCGTCTTAAACTCGACCCCCAACCGCCCACGAAAATAGCCCCTGGCGGCATCACCGGCGATGTCGGCAATGCGTGCGGCATGATCCGCCAATGTCAGTTTCAAATCGTTTTGAACCATTATGTCTTTCCGTCGCAAATTGTCAGCGTTACATCCCAGTTTTGCAACGCGGTTGCCAAATCCGCTGATGGGGCCTGATCCGCCAGCAAAACATCAACCCGCTGTGGATCAATTCCGCGATGCGGCGCTAAGGCATTGAATTTATGATGATCGACCGGCAAAATAATCTGATTGGCACACTCAGCTACAACTTCGCTGAGTGACGCCTCGGCCGCATTCAGATAAAGCGGCCCAGAACGCACTGAAAGCGCATCAGCAGACAGGATCGCAACGTCATATGAATACCGGCGCGCTTGGGTTTCGGTCACATGCCCAAAGGCTCCGCGTTCATTATTTTGCATTTCCCCGCCCAGAATATGCACCCGGTTGCCCTCGTGACTGACCAATGTTTGCGCCACGCTGATCGAGTTGGTGACAAACGTCAGATCACTCCGCAAACTAAGCTCTTCTGCGA
Source organism: Roseovarius sp. EL26 (assembly GCF_900327775.1). NCBI lineage: Bacteria > Pseudomonadati > Pseudomonadota > Alphaproteobacteria > Rhodobacterales > Roseobacteraceae > Roseovarius > Roseovarius sp. EL26. The sequence continues at coordinate 211,771 of NZ_OUMZ01000006.1, read as the reverse complement.
TAAATGCCGTGGTCGATCCGACATCCAGAAATACCGTCAGCCCGCGATCAATCAAATCAGGAACAGCCTTCGCAATTGCGCGTTTTTGCTTGGAATATTCAGAAATACGCTGGAAGAAACTGCTGTCCCCTTGGCTTCCTGACAAATGCGCCCCACCATGTACACGCTGGAGCACACCAGCCTTTGCGAGAGATTTAATCGCCCGGCGCACGGTTTCCTCTGACACATCCAGAAGCCGCGCCAGATCAGCCGAGCGTGCAGATCCGCCCAGCCGCCGTAGGGCTGCCAAAAGCTCCAGCTCCCGGTGGGAATGTGTCGATTGATCTTTCATGTCGCTATAAACACGCAAAAACCCACATAAATCAACAAAAACGGTCAAATTAATTTCTTTTCCCCATAAAAAAACAAAAATTATGTGGATATGCGTCAGCATTGAGTCGTTTTTTGAATTGTGACGCGTTCTCGGATGTGGTGATCTATCAAGGTCATCACCCGTGGTTAGACCGGAGCAGGCCCATGCCGAACACGCGAAACGTCCTGTTCATTATTATTGATCAGTTGCGCGCCGACTGCCTAAAGGGCGCATTGGCCGATCATGTGAACCTGCCCCACCTACGTGCACTGATGCAGGACGCGGTGACATTTGATCGACATTATTCCGTTACTAACCCTTGCGGCCCTTCACGCGCATCCATTCTAACCGGACAATATGCGATGAACCATCGTTCGGTCCGTAATGGCACGCCACTGCGCCATGACACGCCGAACGTCGCCACGGAAATGCGCAAGGCGGGTTATTTGCCGATGCTGTTTGGCTATACCGACACTTCTGCCGATCCGCGGGTGCATCACCCCAATGACCCAGCAATGAAGACCTATGAATATCCGATGGCCGGGTTTCACGAGATGACCGAAATGCGAATGGAAATGTCATACCCTTGGCAATCCATGCTGATGGCTGAGGGATACCAGGTCAGCAATTATTGGGATGTTTATAGACCACAACCCGATGCCGATGGAACACCGCGCCTAAACGGGCCAGCCATTTATACCGCTGAGCATAGCGATACGGCGTTTCTAACGGATTCCTTTTTGGGAAAAATAAGAGCCTATTCCAGCCAAAACTGGTTTGCGCACCTGACTTACATCCGTCCGCATCCGCCACTTGTGGCCCCCGCACCCTATAACAATATGTATGATCCAGCCAGCCTTCCATTTCCACAAAGATTGGACAATACGACAAGTGAATTCGATACCCATCCGTTTTTCGGCCCGATGCTTGATAGCATGTCGATTGCAAACTTTGTCGAAGGTTTCCCGGATCTGAAGCCCACAGATAAAAACATCCAAACTCTACGAGCAGTCTATCTGGGGCTGGCTACCGAAGTCGATCACCACATCGGACGGGTGGTTGAGCACCTCAAAACCAGTGGTCAGTATGACAACACGTTGCTGGTTGTCACCGCCGATCACGGCGAAATGCTGGGGGATCGTCATGCCTGGGGCAAGATGACGGTTTATGACGCGGCCTATCACACGCCGCTGATCATTCGGATGCCAGATAATGATGAAAATGCGGGAAAAACAGTCTCTGTTCCAACCGAATCCATTGATGTAGCGCCAACCATTCTTGATTGGGTTAGGCAAGGAATCCCTAATTCGATGGATGGCCGCTCGCTGATGCCACTTCTTCAGGGGGAAACACCACAGGATTGGCGAAGCTACAGTTTTTCGGAACTGGACTTTTCCGAACCACAGTCCCCCACATTATGGGAAAAGGCCTTGAACACTGGGCCCAGCGACTCCTGCCTCAGCATTCTACGCGACGCGCGTTTTAGCTTGGTTGAGTTTGCTGCCGACCTACCGCCGATGTTGTTTGACCATCATGGTAAGGGCGAGTTGGAAAATGTAGCAGACCAGCCCGAATTTACATCCGACCTGAACCGACTGACCCGCGCCATGCTTCGCCATCGGATGCGTAATATGGATCATACACTTTCGCTGGATACGATCACGACCGATGGACCAAAATCGCGCTCACGTCACTCATAGATCTAACAGAAAATGAGCCGCCCAAATTGGGCGGCTCATGCTGAATTTATTCCGAGTTCAAGTTGTTGGGGTCAAACACCCCACCAAAGCCCGAACTGTTGCCACTGTCGTCACCCCCAGATGCATCACTATCGTCTTGCGTGCCATCCTCGCCATTCAGCGCATTGGGGTCAAAGACACCGCTAAACCCGGAATTATTATCCTGCTTAGGAACGCTTTCCTCATTTGGTGCGATATCATCGGGATCAAAGACACCTTTGAACTTCTTCAGGTTTTCTTCGTCACGCTTGCGGCGCAACTCCTGAATACGCTCGGATGCTTCGATTTGCTTTTGCTCTTTGACACGAGCCACACACTGGTCAGGGCTATAAGCCGTTGCAGTACCAACCACTGCCACCGACGCAAAACAAAACAGCACCAGTACTATAGCCGCCGGATTACCGCTCAGGAAACCGGGAACTTTCACCCCTTTACTCAGCTCACCCACGGTGGCGTTTTTACGCGCCTCCATGACCTGCTCTTTGCGTTTGATCTTGCTTTCGTTGATCAGGGCAAAAAACACCGTCAGCGCCACGATGATAAACGCCAAGGCTGAGATCGCAGGCGTGATGCCGTAGCGGACCTTTTGCGCCAGCTCGATCGTCAACGTTGGATATTCACCAAAGGTAAACGTGGTGGTGTTGTAGTTTTCAAAGCTTGCCAGGAACGCCAGTACCGCTGCAGACGCAAGCGCCGGCCGCATGAACGGCAGCAGGATCTTACGAAAGGCCTGCGCGTGGCTGGCCCCCAGATCAAGCGCCGCTTCGGTCAGAGCCAGATCATAGCGTTGCAAACGCGCGACCAGAACCAACAAGCAATAGCTGGCGATAAAGGTCGATTGACCAATGATCGTCAGGAACAAGCCGTTTGACAAAAAGCTATCCGCACCCAGACCCAACATACGGTTGACCCGATCCCAGAACACCAAGGTCGAGATACCAATCACAACGCCGGGAATAAGAATCGGCGCGATGATGATGGTATAGTAAGTGGCGCGCATTTTTGGCCAGATCTGGGTCAGCATAAGCGCCCCTGCCAGACCCATTGAGACCGACAAAATGACAGTCCCAAGCCCCACAACCACAGAGTTCTTGATCCCGTTCAGAATACGCTGATCCTGAAACAGGGCTGAAAACCATTCAAAAGTCAGACATTCCCACGGTGTTGCCCGCGGAAACGTAGGAGAGTTGAACGCGGTGATCGACATGATCACCAATGGACCCAGCAGATAGGAGAAGAAAATCGCCAGATAGATCCAGATGCTGTAACGAATGATACGTTCGCTCATCATTTGCCAATATCCCCCATGTTCACTTTGAACAGGCGCATGGCAAGCAGCACCAGCAAGATACAGGTCACCAGCAGAACAACTGCATAGGCAGCCCCCTGCGGCCAGTCACTGTTGTCATTGAACTGCTGATAGATCAGCTGCGTAAACCACAGACTGGACGGCCCCCCAAGGATCTGAGGCGCGGCCAGCGCACCGGCTGACAACATGAACACCATGGTACAACCCGAGCTGATGCCCGGTTTGGCATAGGGAATAACAATCCGCCGGTGAATACGCGTCCAAGAGGCCCCCATATCCCGTGCCGCTTCGATCTGGTTGCGATCAAGACTTTCGATCACATTATAGATCGGGAAGATCATCAACAGAATGTAGGCATATCCCAAACCAGCATAAAGCGCGATGTCATTGCGGACAAAGTCAAATGGCGTATCAAACACACCAAGCCCCATCAGCACAGTATTCAGCACGCCACTTTCACCAAAGATGATCCGCAAGGCAAAGGCGCGCAAGATCTCGTTGATCCAGTAAGGAATAATCAGCATCAGCGCAAAAATGCGGATGTGGTTACCTTTGCTTTGACCCAGATAATAAGCGATCGGGTAGCACAAGATCAGGTTGAAGATGGTGACAAAAACCGCCGCAATCAACGTCCGGTAAAACACCTTGAGGTCGACCACGTTGTAATTCTGACTGCCGCCCTCTGGACCGAAGATCAAGTATTTATAGTTCTCAAGCGTATAAACGTCCTTTGGCCCACCAATTTCCGGAGGGGGCAGGTTTGGACGGAATGAGAAATCAAGCATCGACAACTGCGGCAGAATGATCAGGCCAACAGTCCAGAACAGGACCAGACCAAGGATTGCCAATCCCATCCCTGTGCCGTTGCGGTTTAAAAACTCCTTAAGGAAGCCGGGCATATCTCGGCCTCCCTATTCCGCAGCCAGCTCACCAGCTGGAACCGCAACAGCATTGTTGCTGTCGTATTCCAACGTGATCGGCTGACCGGTATGAGATTCAAATGATTGACCAAGGTTCGGGATCGAGATCTTAATCTCTTTGCCGCCGTCGCCTTCGGTGAAGATATTGAAAGTGTTGCCCTCAAACTCTTCATGCGTGACTGTCGCAGTGACAAAATGGTCACCACTGGCGCCATCGGGGGCCAGCGCAAAGGCCTCGGGGCGGATGAACATCATCGCCTCGTCACCTTCCTTCAACTTGCCTTGATTGGCCGTTGAGACCCGTGAGACCAAATTGCCTGAGCGATTGGTCGAGATCATCACCTCATTGCCCATCACCTTAGACACCTTACCGCGGAAAACATTGTTTTCCCCCACAAAGGACGCTGCAAAGGCAGTTGCAGGATCATTATAGATGGTTTTGCCATCGGCAATCTGATCAATCACACCAGCACGCATTACCGCGATGTCGTCTGACATTGTCAGCGCTTCGCCCTGATCGTGGGTGATGTAAATAAAGGTAATGCCAACACGTTTTTGAATTTCGCGCAGTTCAGTCCGCATATGCTGGCGCAGCTTAAGGTCAAGCGCTGATAGCGGCTCATCCAGCAATAGCACATCAGGCTCGGCACAAAGCGCACGGGCAATTGCAACCCGCTGACGTTGACCGCCAGACAATTCCGAGGGCAGCTTGTCCCCCTGATCAGGCAGAGCAATCATGTCCAGTAGCTCATCAGCGCGTTTGCGACGCTCACCGGCACTGGCACCTTTGATTTCCATTGAAAATGTGATGTTTTCCCAGACTTTCATCAATGGGAAAAGGGCAAGGTTTTGAAAGATCAATGCAGTTGGCCGTTTGTTCGGACCAATGCCTTTCATATTGTTGCCGCCGATCAAGACGTTGCCCTCGGAGGGCTCCAAAAATCCAGATACAGCCCTTAAGATGGTGGTTTTCCCACACCCCGATGGCCCCAAGAACGAAAAGAAATCGCCCCCTTTGATGTGTACGTTTGCGTCGCGAACCGCGACAAAATCCCCAAAGCGGATCCAGAGGTTTTCAAGATCGACGCCTACTCCAGCACTCATGTTCCACTTCTCCCTACATCGCGGTTCTTTACCGCTGTTTTATGTCAGTCTTTTTGGCCTTTCAGGCGCAAATATAGCCCCCCGCGCGCTAACGCAGGGGGCTGGTTTCAGAGCGATCAGGCGCTCTTGAACTTGTTCACGAACTCTGTCCGGATGTCCGCATACCATGGCGCTTCGGCCGGCCATGGGTTCAGATTGGCAAGGCTGTCACCTGGATAGGCTTCGGCAAAGTTCTTCTTATAAACATCGCCCGAGAACGTATCCGCGCCAAGAACTGGCGAGTTATAGCCGTGGCTGTCAATCGCGACACCTGCAGGCTCTTTACGGTAGGCAAATTCGATGAACGCATAGATCTGATCGATGTTAGTCGCACCAACTGGCATCGACATGCCGTCAACCCAAGCCATCGCACCTTCAACCGGGGCTTGATAATGCACCGGCTCACCCGCAGATTTCAGCGCCAGCGGTGGGCCATCCCATGTTTGGCCAACAATCACGCCTTCGTTCAACAGGCCGTTCTTTTGCGTGTCAGCATCGTTCCAGATCAGTTTGATCCGGTCTTTGCGTGCCACACACCAATCAGTGATCTGACCCCAGACCTTGCGCATGTTTTCTTCGTTCTCATACGCGGACCAGACAGAACCTGCATCCATCTCACCGGACGCTTCCATATAGAGGCCAGCACCCAGCATCATCGAATGCGCACGGCCCATGGTTTTACCAGCGTTCGCTTCGGACCAGACATCCCCATAAGAAGGTGCGTCACCTTCAGGCAGCCACAGATCAGTACGATATGCGATGCCTTCAGTACCCCAGATATGCGGTAGCCAATGCGCGCCGCTATCACCAAAGTTCCAAGCGTCGGTACCGATCTTCATCATCGCAGGGTTCACCGCGTCAACATTGACCTTGTTCAGGTCAAAGGCTTGCAGCAGCTCCAGCGGACCCCATTGCAGCGACCGGTTGTTGGTGGGGCTAACAATATCGAAGCCCTGACCTTTGGTCGCTTTCATCTTGTTTATGATTTCTTCGTTAGACCCGATACCAGTGTAGTTCACCTTGATTCCGGTTTCGGCTTCGAACTCTTCAAGGAACGCCGGTGGCAGGTAATCCGACCACATCAAGATGTTGATCTCACCTGAAGAGGCCAGTGCGCTTTTTGAATAGAGCGGCGCCGCAAGGGCCGCACCACCAAACGCAGCGGTGCCCTTCAGCACACTACGGCGGTTCATTTGCTTTTTCATAACATACTCCTGTTGGACTTTAGTATTCTTATATATGGCGATTTTATTGCCACATTTTCATGACATACTTAATGCCAGTTTCATAAGTTAATCGTTCCAATGCTCAGCCATAGCGAGCCATCAGTCGAACCTATTCAAATGCACTGCATCCATGTCAAATGCGAAAATATGGACAATCTCCCCAAGACAGCTTCGGACTATGAGGTGGCCTCTGTCAAGCTTTGACATTGATAAACCGTTGAGACCGGTCATAAATTTAATCGGTCTGAGTGAAAAAAACAAAACGCCCGCCTGAATTCAGGCGGGCGTGATATGGCATAATTAGGTCTAATTTTTAACTGTATTGCGCTTCTTTTCCGAAGTGCTTTACCAACATGTAGTACACAACGGCCCGATATTTATTCCGCTCCGAACGACCATAGGTATCCAAGACATGGGCAATGGCATCATCCAGATGCGCACCATCATCCAGAGCCAATTTCTTGATCAAAAAGTTGTTCTTGACGGTATCGATCTCACTTTGCTGTGTCGCCGCCACTGTGGATGCATCATTGTCATAAATTGCCGGGCCGCAACCGATGGTCACCTTTTCCAACAAAGCCATATCCGGCTCCATCCCGCATTTGTTACGCAAATCATCTGCATATGTTGCAATCAAATCATCACGACGTCCCATGTATATCTCCCTTTAACCTGAGCACTGAACTGGTAATATTCCTCACCTGAATAGGTATCACTGATACGGTAGCCACAATTTGCAATCTGACAAAGGGAAAACTCGGCTGAATTCCCCCTCAGAAGAAGAAGTAACTAGGAACGCAAGCCCATGACCGAACTCATTACTTCCCAAGTTGATCAGATGGTTGCCTTACGTCAAACTCTGCACCGCGCACCGGAAATTTCTGGTCAGGAATGTGAAACGGCCCAACGGATTGCAACCATGCTGCACTCCGCCGGTGCTGACCGCGTCATTACCAGCCTTGGAGGGCATGGTGTTGCGGGTGAATTTCGTGGTCAGGCCGATGGCCCGACCGTATTAATCAGATGCGAACTGGATGCCCTACCGATCGCAGAAATATCTGACCTGCCGTATCGTTCACTGGTCCCCGGCACCGCACATCTGTGTGGGCATGATGGACATATGAGCATTGTGATGGCGGTGGCGCTTGCCCTTAGTCAGAAACGTCCAAGCAATGGACGAGTAGTCCTATTGTTCCAACCCGCTGAGGAAACCGGCGCAGGTGCATCAGCTGTAATATCAGACCCTAAATATGCTGAAATTCGCCCGAACTATGCATTCGCCCTGCACAATGTCCCAGGCTGGCCGCTTGGCCTGACGAGGTTGGCTGATGGCGTTGCAAACTGCGCATCTCGCGGCATGCGCATTGCGTTCACCGGAAAAACCTCGCATGCCGCCGCACCTGAAGACGGAATTTCCCCCGCACCCGCTATGGCCAAACTGATGGCAGAACTGGCCCAGCTGGGCACCGGTGGTACCCTGAACGAAGAATTCGCCCTTTCAACGCTAACCCACGTGCGTTTAGGCGAGGCCACCTTTGGCATTTCCCCCGGTGAGGGCGAACTGCTGGTCACATTGCGCAGTGTCACTAACGCAAAAATGGACGCGCTGATGAACGCCGCCAAAACCTGCGTTGCGAACGCTGCGGGCAATCTGACCAGCAGTATCAGCTGGCACGATGTCTTTCCGGCCTCGGTCAATGCAAACGAAGCCGTTGCACTTGTGAAAGCAGGGGCAACGCGAAACGGAATCCAGGCCGAACTGATGTCTCATCCGATGCAATGGTCAGAGGATTTTGGCCATTTTGGTCGCGACGAAACCAAAGCCGCGATGATTTTTCTTGGTTCAGGTATCGATCAACCACAGCTTCATAACCCCGATTTTGATTTCCCTGATGCATTGATTCCTCAAGGAGCCAATCTGTTCTTAGGAATTATACGTCATATCCTAGGTTAGCTTCATCCCGCTCAACACCTCATGCTTGTGTGGACAAGCCGCGTACAATCTGTAATTCACCGGTAAAATCAGACAAACACTAGCGAACACCAGCAACGAGGGATGAGCGCAGCATGGCAGGCCCAGAAGCCAGAATGATACAGACCGGCAAAGCCGAGCTACGCAAAGCACGCGGAAATAGCCGTGGTTTGTTTTGGTTTGTCGGGATCTTCAGCTTTTTTGCCAATCTTCTGATGCTGACCGGGCCGCTTTACATGTTGCAGGTGTACGACCGGGTGCTTGGCAGCCGTTCAGTGGAAACTCTGGTCGCTCTGTCTGTGCTGGTTGTGTTTCTCTATGGGATGATGGGCCTGCTGGATTATGCCCGTGGCCGCATTTTGGGACGGATCGGCGCGCGATTTCAGTCAGATCTGGATCCACGTGTTTTTGATGCAGCCCTGCGTAAAGCAGCACGTCCTGGCAACAGCAATGCCGCCGCCGGCTCAGCAGATCTGGTTTCAATATCGCGGCTGTATTCATCACCAGTCTTTGGATCATTATTTGACTTGCCTTGGGTGCCGATTTTTTTACTAGGTATCTGGATTTTTCATCCGTGGCTGGGCATCCTTGCACTGCTTGGTGGCGTTGTTTTGATTGCGATTACAATCGTCAATCAGGCCGTCACGCGCCTACCCACCCAAGCCGCAAGCCAAGCCGCGTCGCAAGCGCAAGCGATTTCGGATCAACTACGTAATGAGGCCGAGATGGTGCAGGCCTTAGGCATGCGCGGTGCTGCCTTTGCCCGCTGGCACAAAGTGCGCGACAATGCCTTGGGCGAGCAGATGCGATCCGCCGATCTGGGCGGAACATTCACCACCACGACCAAAACATTCCGTCTGTTTTTGCAATCCGCCATGCTGGGCCTTGGCGCCCTTATGGTGTTGCGCGGGGAATTGACTCCCGGCGCAATGATTGCCGGATCAATTCTGATGGGTCGCGCTTTGGCCCCCATTGAACAACTTGTTGGACAATGGGCTATGGTGCAGGCTGCAATGCGTGGTTGGGCTAATCTGGCAGAACTATTAGGCTCTGTTCCACCCGAAACCGCACGTACTGCGTTGCCCGTTCCGAAGGCAAAGCTAGAGGTCAAAAACCTGACTTTGGCCCCTCCAGGCGAAAATAAGGCCGTGCTAAAATCTCTCAACTTCGCAATCAACCCCGGCCAAGCCATTGGCGTGATTGGCCCATCTGGGGCCGGTAAATCCACGTTGGCCCGCGCATTGACTGGGGTCTGGACGCCTGCGGGTGGGGATATCCGGTTGGATGGGGCCACGCTAGATCAATATCCACCAGATATGCTGGGCCAACACATCGGATATCTGCCACAAAAGGTGCAACTGTTTGACGGCACCATTGCCGAGAATATCGCCCGTCTTGCGCCCGAACCCGACGCTGAGAAAGTGGTTGAGGCGGCCCGCAAGGCTGATGCGCACGAAATGATTTTAAAATTACCACAAGGTTATGACACCCGCGTCACCGCCACCGGTGGACGTCTGTCAGGTGGGCAAACTCAAAGGATTGGATTGGCTCGTGCCATATATGGTGATCCGGTCTTTCTGGTCCTGGATGAGCCAAACTCCAACCTCGACAACGAGGGTAGCGAGGCCGTCAACCGTGCTATTCGTGGATTTAAGTCCAAGGATAAATCACTGTTGATCATCGCCCATCGCCCGGCTGCAATAACCGAATGTGACCTATTGTTGATGCTGGATGGCGGCATGGTCCGCGCCTTTGGCCCCCGCGATGAAGTTCTGCAACAGGTGGTTAAAAACCGCAATGAGATTGCTAAAACCGCGTCGCAAGGAGGTGTGCAATGAGCAACCCCAATCAAGACAACGCCAACCGCTGGTCTGCACGCAAGCCGCTAACCATTGGTTTGCTTACCCTTCTCATATTGATTGGTGGCTTTGGTGCCTGGGCTGTAATGGCCAACATTTCAGGCGCAATCATTGCCAGCGGTCGGATCGAAGTGGATCAGAACCGTCAAGTGGTACAACACCCCGATGGTGGCGTTGTCGCTGATATTCTGGTGGACGAAGGCGATGTGGTTAAGCTCGGAGATATCCTAGTGCGGCTTGATCCAAATGAGCTGAATTCCGAGCTGTCCATAACTGAAAGCCAACTGTTTGAACTGATCGCCCGACGTGGGCGGCTCGAAGCGGAACGTGACGGAAATGAAACGATCAGCTTTGATGGGTTGTTGACTACAATCGCCGAGGAAAACTCCGACGCTGCTGACTTGATTTCAGGGCAAAAACGGCTTCTGGCCGCACGGGCGGTTTCTATCAAAACTGAAATTGACCAGTTGGAAAAGCGTAGGGGACAGATTGGTAATCAGATCGACGGACTTACGGCGCAACAAACCGCCCTTGGTCGCCAGCTGGAGCTGATCACCAAAGAACTGGCAGACCAGCAACAATTGTTGGATCGCGGCCTGGCGCAGGCAACACGAGTTCTGGCCTTGCAACGCGAAGAAGCTGGTCTTCAGGGCCAGATGGGTGATCTTGAAGCACAAAAAGCACAGGCCGAAGGCCGGATCACCGAGATCGGAATTGAGATTCTGAAACTGGGCACCGCCCGGCGGGAAGAGGCGATTTCCCAACTACGCGACCTGCAATATCGCGAGCTGGAGCTACATGAACAACGCCGCGCACTGATCGAACGGCTCTCGCGGCTAGATATCAAGGCCCCAGTGTCCGGCATTGTCTACGGCTTGCAGGTGTTTGCCCGGCGTTCAGTCATTCGGCCAGCCGACCCGGTTCTATACCTTGTGCCTCAAGACCGACCCTTGGTTATCAATGCACAGGTGGAAACCATTCACATTGATAAACTGAACATCGATCAGGACGTCATTTTGCGCTTTTCCGCACTCGATCAACGCGAAACCCCTGAACTGGTGGGCAAGGTGGTCACTATCTCTGCCGATGCCTTTGAAGACGAAAACACTCAGCAAAGCTATTACCGGACTGAAATTATCCTCAATGAGGGCGAGATCAAACGCCTGCCTGACGGCGCGGTACTGATCCCGGGTATGCCGGTCGAAGCCTTTATCAAAACCGCCGACCGCAGTCCCATGGCTTATCTGGTAAAACCTCTGACCGATTACTTCACCAAGGCATTCAGGGAATAAGCAAACGAAACAGTACCTGTTGGGATCATTGGTTCATCAACAGCTTCTCGAATGTACGAGCGGCAAGATTGAGATCTGCGCCGCGCTTTCTGACCAGCTTGATTGGCGATGGTTGATCAAACTGGCCTGCGCCAATCGAACACATTTTGCCTTCGCGCACCCACACATTGGCGAATTGTTCAGGCAGATAGCCAATATATTTACCCGTTAAAATGAGATGGGCAATTCCTTCAATTTGATGGGCGCGAGCTGTGCTAAGCAACTCACGTGAAATCGGAGCAACATCACGTTCACGTAGATAAGCGCGTTTCGCATAGCGTGAGGATTTTAGAAGCTCTTCTTGTTTGCTAACGCTGTGTTTGGTGAACAATGCATGGCCTTCCGCACAATAGAGGCCCATCTTCTCAAACCCGATAGTTTCGTAAATCAGCCCGGCTTTGTGCTTGTGAAACACCCCAATACCCAAAGAGACGCGACCATCCTGCACCGCCAGTTCGATATCATCCGGAGCCTGCGAATATAGATCCAAAGTGACATCCGGGGCCTGTTCGACAAAGCGTTTTAAGGCCGATGAAAACTGTGAGTGATTGTTAAAAACCCAATTATCGATCACCGCTAGGGATAGATTCCCAACCAGCTTGCCACGCGAGCCATCGACCGTCTCGGTAAACTCACGGATTGAGGCAAACAGACGTTGTACAGCGCGGTAAACCAGATCGCCCTTTTCAGTCACTCTGAAACCTGATCTCCCTCGCTGACAAAGTTTCATGCCCAAACGGATCTCAAGATCAGAAATTTGCCGCGAAATTGTGGAAGGAGAAACGTTCAACTCAATCTGGGCTGCAGAAAATCCGCGGGCGTCAACTACGCTAGTGAAGACATGCAGCAGATGTAGGTCAGCTTTGGAGAGATTTGGCGGCAACATATGTGTATATTTATACAAGTAAAGTTTCTTTGTCTGTAATTTATTGCAGCCATGTAACGTGCCAATCTGTGCGTAAGTAAAATCTCGAACAAAAGGATATATCATGAAGGACGGGGCAAAAATTCTGTCGAAATGGGGCATCAATAATGACCATGCCAAGCTGACGGATGTCTTGCTGGGCAAGCCTGAATATTACCGTTGGGTCGACGCCGGACCGTTGATCGGCCGCACCTTGGCAAATGCAGACAAAACCGGTGTTAAGTTCGACCTGCAACTGGCGATGAAGCAACACGCCGAAATGGTTTCGATCTACGAAGAAAACGGTGTCACTTGTCACTATCTGGACGCGGACGAAGCTTTGCACAGGAATTTCTTTGCCCGCGACAGCTCTGCGATGACTCCTTGGGGGCCATTAGTCTGCCATATGCAGCTCAAATGCCGTCGTGCCGACTACGCCACTGTTATCAAATTTTATCAGGATCACAATATTCCGATTTGGAAATTCGCTACGGCCGGGCATTTCGAAGGCGGCGATTTCAATATTATCGCACCGGGCAAGGTGCTGATCGGCTATTGTGGCGAGCGGTCTGAGAAAGAAGGCAGCGAACAAGTCGCTGAATTTGTACGCAAAGAAGGGTGGGAGGCTGTGGTCGCCCCAATCAGCCGCGAGTTCGTGCATATGGATGGATTAATCGTGCCATTGGCAGACAATCTTGCTGTAGCATGCGTAGACGCGATGGAACCTTGGCTGGTGGATGTTGTGCGCGGTTGGGGCATAGACATCGTCGAGGTGGAATACCGCGAAGCTAAAAACCTCGGCGTCAATCTCGTGGCTCTGGGGGATGGCAAAGTTCTGTCGATGGTCGGCGCGAATGACCTGAACGCTAAGATGAGGGCGCTGGGTTTCGATGTTTATGACCCCGATATGTCAATGTTTACTCTTGGTGGCGGAGGTGTACACTGTCTCAGTCAGGCGCTCTGTCGGGAGGATGCATGACCAACACACCAAGGATAAATGGCGCGCGTCTTTGGGATACCATCATGGAGATGGCCAAAATCGATGCGCTTCCGGGGGGTGGCTGCGGTCGCCTCACTTTGACAGACGGTGATCGTGAATCGCGTGAATTGTTTGCGCGGTGGTGCCGTGATGCCGGCTGCACGGTTCACTTTGATCGACTTGGAAACATGTTTGCCAGACGTCCAGGGCGGGATAACTCCTTGCCGCCTATTGCCATTGGCAGCCATCTGGATACGCAGCCACACGGTGGGAAATTCGACGGCGTCTATGGCGTATTAGCTGGGTTGGAAATTATTCGTACTTTGAATGATCTGGAACTCGAAACCGATGCGCCCATCGAAGTGGTCAACTGGACCAATGAAGAGGGTGCGCGGTTCGCCCCGGCGATGCTGTGTTCCGGCGTCTACGCCGGTCTGTTTGATCTAGAGTTCGCGCTAAGTCGCACGGATGCCGAGGGCAAGACCTTTGGCGATGAGCTAGAACGGATTGGCTTTGCCGGAGAAGAACCTTGCGGCAAGCATGTCATGGGGGCATTTCTTGAGGCTCACATAGAACAGGGGCCGATATTAGAGGCACATAATGAGGTGATCGGTGTCGTCAGTGGCGGGCAGGGCCAGCGCTGGTATGATGTCATCGTGTCTGGGCGTGATGCGCATTCCGGCTCCACTCCGATGGCAGGCCGCAAGGATGCCCTGATCGCGGCGTCAAAGCTGGTATTAGCGGTCCAAAAAATCGCATTGGATAACGCACCACATAGTGTCGGAACCGTCGGTGAAATGCATGTCACCCCGAATTCGCGTAACACCATCCCCGGCGGGGTGCGCTTTACCATTGATTTCCGTAATCCGGATGATGCAGTTCTCACCAAAATGGATGCCGCTCTCAGGGTCGCCGTCGCGCAAGAAACGCATTCTCAGATCGACCTTGATATGATCTGGCACAATCCTCCGGTTCACTTTGATCACAAATGCGTGGATGCGGTTCAAAATGCGGCAAGTGCTGCCGGTTATGCCAACCGTGTGATGGTCTCTGGGGCTGGTCACGACGCATGCCAAGTGGCACGCAAAGTGCCGACAGCCATGGTGTTCGTCCCCTGCAAGGATGGACTTAGCCACAATGAGGCGGAAAGCGCCGAACCGGAGCATCTAGAGGCGGGCTGCAACACCTTACTGGGGGCGGCTTTACACTTGTCCTCAACCTCACATCACCCGTTAACAAAACAACAATCTACAGAGGCTGCGCAATGACCCAGCCCACCTCATAACAGTTCCAACAAATCCAGGGAGGATGATATGGACGCACTTAAAGGACTATCAAACAAGCTAAAAACAAACACGATTTCACGACGAAGCTTTATGCAACAAGGTCTTGCCGCTGGGGTAAGTGTAACAGCTTTGTCCATGGTCGCAGACAAGGTGCATGCCGCTACCCCCAAGAAGGGCGGCCATCTGAAAGTTGCCAAGGGCCACGGTTCATCCACAGATGTTCTTGATCCGGGCGTGATTGAAAACGGGTATACCATCGGCCTGTCGTTGGGTGGGTATCAAGGATACCTGACCCAGATCGCTGGTGATGGCAGTCTGGAATCTGAACTGGCTGAATCCTGGGAAGCGTCCCCAGACGCCAAAACTTGGGTGTTTAACCTGCGTGATGGGTTGGAATTCCACAATGGTCGTACAGTAACACCAGAAGATGTGATTGCATCGATCAATCACCACCGTGGCGAAGGCAGCACATCCGCTGCAGCACCACTTGTGTCTGCGGTGTCTGATATCAAAGCGGATGGCAAGAACACCGTGGTGATCGAGCTGGAATCGGGCAACGCCGACTTCCCCTTTATTATGACCGATTATCATTTGCCGATTATGCCTGCCAATGAAGATGGCTCGATGAACTGGCAAGATCATATTGGGTGTGGGGCCTATAAGATCGACAGCCACCAGCCTGGCATTCAAACTTCATTGTCACGCCACGCGAACCACTGGACCGATGCCGCTGGCCATGTCGATACCATTCAGCTACTGGCAATCATTGACCAGAACGCTCGCACCACGGCTTTGGTGTCGGGGGATGTGCATGCCGTTGACCGGGTGGATCTGAAAACAGCGGATCTTCTGGCCCGCAAACCCGGCATCAATCTGGTGACCGCAACCGGGACGCTGCACTATTCTTTCCCAATGTTGTCAGACACGGCACCTTACGACGACAACAATATACGGATGGCTGTGAAACACGCGATCAACCGGCAAGAGCTGGTCGACAAGATCCTATTTGGGTATGGCGAACTGGGCAATGATCATCCAATCGGATCCGGTCAACGGTACTTCAACAATGAACTGGCACAACGGGAATATGACCCCGACAAGGCCAAGTTCTATTTGAAAGAATCTGGCCTGGATACAATCGCGCTGACACTGCACGCCTCAGATGCGGCTTTTGCCGGGGCGATTGATGCTTCAGTGCTGATCCAGAACTCGGCCAAAGGGGCTGGAATTGACATTACAGTTAGCCGTGAACCCAATGATGGATTCTGGTCAGATCACTGGATCAAATCACCGTTCATCACCAGCTACTGGAGCGGACGTCCGGTTGAAGACCAGATGTTCTCGACCACCTATCAGACGGGTGTTTCGTGGAATGAAAGCAAATGGTCTCACGAACGCTTTGACAACCTCTTGATAGAAGCACGCGCCGAATTGGATGATGCCAAACGCAAAGAGATGTATTTCGAGATGCAGAAAATTTTGCATGACGAAGGCGGTTCAGCTATCCCAATGTTTGCCTCCTATGTCTTTGGCGTGAATGAGAACGTCGGCCTACCTGAAAAAATTGCCACTAATTGGGATATGGACGGAGAGCGCTGGATGGAACGCTGGTGGCTCACTTAAGTTAAACCCATATCTGGCATTGAGTTACTCTCCCTGTGCTCAGGCCGGAAATAAAAGCGCCGACATACTGTCGGCGCTTTTATACTCCAAAATTGCATTTTCAAGTTCTTGATCACAAACTCAATCTTCCATAGCGCATGGTGATTCTCGATTTCAAAAATCTGGCATTTCTCCAGTGCGATTATGGAAAATAATCAACGTGGCACATACTGTCCGTGGTCAGGGTTTTTGGGTCCAAAGACAACTTAAACTAAGAGAGTGCTTGGCTCATCTGGTTGGTACAATTGGATGGTTGAGGCTGCGCCTAGCAGACACAAAACTGAGGCGAAGATCAAAAGTCGTTTGAACTTTCTTGATCGGCTTTATCAAGATTGTATTTCAGGAAAGTATCGGCAAGATCACGATGACGCTGAACTGCCCCTGATCAACATTGGACGTATTAAGCAGATCTCAATAGAGGACGGCAGGCATCGTATTTGCGTTGCAAAAGTTGCCGACCTAACCAGTATTCCGGTGAAAATTAATGCGGTACATTCCGAGCTTCGAGATACCTTACTGCACAAATCTCTGGAAGGGGTCCAATCTAAAAGTTCCTCATAATGTAGCGGGCCGCCAGAGGATTGGGAGAGTATCCCATACGAACAGCGGAACAGGGTTATTCAAACCCGCAAAATAAGCATTGCAGCGATCAGAAGATGATTACGCAAGTGAAGCAAGCTTTCAGGAAATGTATAGCGTGATGCATTCGCTGACAGACTGGTAAAAATACTGAAAGAGAATGCAGGCTTGTTGCATTTTGGCCGTTAACAGTCACGTTAGACTTGCATCAAATGGCGCGATAACATGGCAACAGACCGGCAAGCAATATTCCCAATCAAGATGGTTTTAATCAAAATAGCCGATGATCTCGGCCAGTTTTCTACCGCCTTCGGTCGTCAAAATCCGTTCGATCTTCTGGCTGTGCACGTTCAGGGCCGTCTCATGCATAGCACTTAGAGCTGGATCCGATTTCAGTTTCTTATAAACAGCGTCATAATCGGCCGGTTTTTCCGGGATTCTCTTGGCCACATCAAGCCCCGCATTACGTTTGTTCCAGTAGGTCACAACGTTGGCAATACGAGCATCATCCAATCCCATTTTAGCTTCATTCACAGCGTCACCCCGGTCAACTTTGACCATAAAAGACTCCATGGAGCGCAATGAGTGATGATTGACATGGGCCAAGCCAATCGAATTCTCTGCGGGGTGAAGGTTGACTTTTCTGTCGGTAAACTCTGGGGGCATCGCATTTCCTGCCCCATTCAGCCACACCTGATCTGTTTGCGAAAAGTTATCAATTTTTGGACGATGGTTGCGGAACATTGCACCAGGGATCCCATTGCGGCCCAAGGTTTTGACAGCAGCGGATTTTTTGCCTGCGGGGTTATTTAAGTCGTTGATGTCCATCTGTCCTTGGAAAAATTGTCCCTGAACAGATCCATCACCGATGTGTTTGATATTTGAGGAATTGTAACCCACCACTGTAAAACTCATCAAATCGAAAGCAGGGCTTTGTTCGAATAGGTCGTTTAGATGATGGTTGCCCGGTGTGATCTCTAGAAACTCATCTACGTCAATGGCCAACACCCAATCAGAGTCTGTATACATGTTGAACATCGTCGCATATCGCAAGGCTGCGACATGCCATACGCCCAGTTGCTTGAAAATGCGTTTTGGATTGGGGCAATGCTTAATTAGACGCATTTCTTCAAGACGGTCGAGCATTCTGTCGGTTTGATCATCACAGTCAGCCGAGAAGATCATGATATTGTCAAAGCCTATAGCCAAGTGATGCGCGATCCACTCCAGAACATAGGGACCTTCGTTTTTCATAATCCCAACGAGCAAACAGTTATGATTTGATGGCATAGTCGCCTCTTCAAGTTATAAGATCAAACATTGCCCGAGGCGTGATGTCCCCAATTTTCATAGGCGATAAAGAGTCAGCATCCAAGTCTATTTCGCCAATGTGTCTAAGGTCTCACCAACAGGTTTGTTCGTAGCGCCCCACAATGCGAAGCCATTAGGAACAATTATACTTGGCCCAGATTCACATATCACTACGTCGGCCCGCGGCCAAAAATGATGTTTGACCAGCCAAACTTATATTTGATCCGGCTGCTCACTGGAAAAGCCCCGGCGAAAAAACTTCAGGCAAGCGAACATCAAACTCTCCATTTCGTCCTCGAAGCGGGTTTTTGGGCCTAAGCCTGTGCGCGAGATCTTGTCAGTTGAGAAAATCAGTGGTGGCTTGGTGTCTGAAATGCCCGAGGGCGGGCCTAACGTGACTGGAATCTCTTCACCAGTCAATTTTAGCGCGGTAGCTGCAACCATCTGCGCCATTTCTAAAATGCTGGACGTACGATTTCCTCCTAAGTTGAACACACCATCATCTAATGCGTCCTTGGAAAGTTCGACCAACCCGACACTGATATTCGCAACATCGCTCAATGTCACAAAATCGCGGGTCTGACTGCCATCTGTTTTTAATACAATCTGATTGTGCGTTGCCGCTTGTCGGCACAAGTCATTGGCCAAAAGGCTCCAGCGATCTACGTGCGCGTGGATCGGCGCGCCAAAACTGTTGCTGAGCCGAATGTTTACGCCTTCAATCGCATCGTTGCGCATAGCTGCATTTACAAAACCCTCAAATCCCAAATGGGTGATCGCGTAGGGGTGGGTTGGGGCTGGCAAACAAGTCTCATCGATAAAACCATGTAGCGCGCCATAGACATGTGCTGTTGAAAAATTAATGAACCGCCGAACGCCAGCCATCTGCGCCGCTTGAAGCGTATTAACGCCGTGCAAAATGTTTGACCGAACGGCCTGTTGAATGCCTTGGCCACAAATAATTTCATTGGCCGCCGCCATGTGAAAAACATGATCAGCACCGGCCATGTGTCGTGCCATTCCATCGACATCGTCCAAGTCGATTTGCACGACCTGTGCCCCTGGCAAATAGGAAAGAGAAGTAGAGGATCCGCGCGTCGCGACGCAAACTTCAAAATTGCCATCGGCCAAAAAGGCCTGCGCTATTCGCCCGCCCACATAACCTGTGCCACCGGTGATGAAAATGCGGGTCATCCGTGTTTCAAATCCCAATTGTAAGGAATATCATTGTCAAAGGGATCGCATCGATCAATTTCGCCGGGCGTGTGATAATGGCTGGCGCAATTTGCTACAACTGCAGGCATTGTCCCGAGGCCTTTGAACCCATTCCAAACCAACGGCGGCACTGTAACCAGTGCATAGTTGTCGGGCCCTAAAAAAACCTCTTGTAGTGTACCTTTGGTCGGGCTGTCCTTGCGGTCATCATAAAGTACAAACTTTATGTTCCCGAATGGAACTGCATAATTCAGCGTCATTTCCTTGTGAATATGCCAGGCTTTAATTGCACCGGGATTCACGCAAGAAAAATAGATCTCACCAAAAACCTCGAATTCGGGATCTGTAGTTTTCAACATGTGCATGATCTTGCCACGTTCATCCAGAATTTGACGTTTTGGTGTTATCTTAACCCCATCAATTAGAGACTGCATGGGTTGCCTCGCTTTCGTACCGATTTATTTGCTCACAACTTACTGCGAATGCATCTTCGCCGTTTAAAAGGCGCTTATACCAATCAACAGTTTCAAAGATCGATTGCGTGAAGTTCCACCTTGGAAACCACTCAAGCCTTAAGTTTGCTTTGTCGCAATTGACCAAAAGCAACCCTGCCTCATGCAGAGCATTTTCCACTTCGGCATCAGATCGGCTACCGCGCCCCCAGACCCGGATTATCTCGTCGACAAGAGCGCCAACTGTTTTGTTAGATTTGTTGGACGGGCCGAAATTCCACGCACCACGATGTGTCACAGGATCATCCAGAAACCGTGCCGCAAGATGCAGGTATCCGCTGAGGGGTTCCAATACATGTTGCCAGGGGCGCGTCGCTGCCGCGCTGCGTAGCAATACAGGTTCTTGTTTGTGTAACGCCCTGATGGTGTCAGGCACGATCCGGTCTTTCGCCCAATCACCCCCACCGATCACATTGCCAGCGCGCACAGATGCGCAGCCTAGCTGAGGCAAGGCATCCAGAAAAGAGTGTCGATAAGATGCAAAAATCAGTTCAGCGGCTGCTTTAGATGCGCTGTAGGGGTCCTTGCCTCCCAACCGGTCTTCTTCGCGATAGCCGTGAACCCATTCATTGTTTTGATAACATTTGTCAGAGGTAACATAGATAAACGAGCGGACAGTTTCATGGTGCCTGCGCACCGCTTCCAAAACTTGAACAGACCCCATGAGATTAGTGTTGTAGTTTTCAACTGGATCCACATAACTGTCACGGACCAAAGCTTGCGCTGCCAGATGAAATACAACTTCGGGCTGCGCGCGATCAAAAGCAGCCTCAAGGGCGACTGGGTCACAAATATCCCCATCCGTATGATCAATGCGATCACGTAATCCCAGTCGGTAAAACAGATCTTCGCTAGAGTTTTCCGGGCGGGCGTACCCATATACCTGAGCGCCCATCTGATGCAGCCAAAGGCTTAGCCATGCGCCTTTGAACCCAGTGTCACCCGTAATGAGGACTCGCCGCCCTTTGAAATTCTCTTTCAATGGCCTCACCACATTTTCCAGGTTGCGTCACCAGATTCCAAAAGCGATTGAAGAAACTTCCAGTCCCGGTAAGTATCCATGCACTGCCAAAACCCATCATGGCGATACATCATCAATTCTTCCTCAGCGACTAACTGTTTCATCGGCTCTTGTTCAAAGACCAGGGATTCGTCATCAGTCAGAAAATCAAATATCCGCCGTGAGCACACAAAATATCCGCCGGAAATCCGACCACCACTGGCTTGAGGTTTTTCATTGAAGCCAGACAAGAGCCCTGCATCATTTGCAGTCAACTCACCAAAACGTCCGGGTGGGCGCACACCCGTCACGGTAAGAGCCTTACCATGAGATTTATGAAAGGTCAGCAAGGCGTTCAGATCAACATCACTTAGACCATCGCCATAGGTCAGGAAAAAATGGTCATCATCGGCAACATATTTCTTGATCTTTTGCACTCGCCCACCGGTCATAGTGTTTAAACCAGTATCAGCAATCGTGACTTTCCAACCAAGTTCATCATGCTTCGTTTGGACCTGTGCCTCTCGTGACCGCCCCAAAATCACTTCGCAATCGCCAAATTGGCGATCATAGCTCAAAAAATAATCCTTGATCTTGGACCCTTTGTAGCCTGCGCAAAGGATAAAATCAGACATACCAAAATGCGCATAATATTTCATAATATGCCATATGAGCGGCTTGTCACCAATTGGCACCATCGGTTTTGGAATGTCATCAGCAACGTTTCTGATCCGAGTACCAAACCCACCGCACAAAATAACCGTCTTCATAATATTGCCCTTTAACAGCGATCCCGCGCAGGTATTAGCTGCCAGCGGCATGGATCATATCTATTATACAGATGCACATGTATTGCCTATATAAAAGGCGCTTTTCGTGCGTTTATTCGTTTGGATCACAGTAGCTGTAAACAGCCGCGCAAATCTAGGGTCGCTGACGCAATGACGGGTAAGTGAAGACAACGCAATTGTTGAAACGACACCCAAGAACAGACTTAGACGAAGAGCGAATGATTGTGCCCGACCTCTGACCTTGATGTAGGTGCTTTTTCAAAACAACCCGGCCATTGTGACTGATGATCACCACACCCCCAAATTGAACTCTCACTTGATCCCAACCTGTTGTTTGCGATAACAATTAGAAAAGCCATTTCAGGACGATAACCGTGACACCCAAGGATAACCGCCCACTCACCCTGCGTGATGTTTCAGAAGAATCCGGCGTCTCAGAGATGACCGTCAGCCGGGTATTGCGAAATCGCGGTGATGTCTCTGCCTCCACTCGTGAAAGGGTGTTGGCCGCAGCCAAGCGCATTGGTTATGTGCCCAACAAAATCGCTGGTGCGCTGGCCAGTCAGCGGGTCAATCTGGTGGCCGTGATCATTCCATCGATGTCAAACATGGTGTTCCCCGAGGTAATGACCGGCATCAGCGACGCGCTAGATGAAACTGATCTGCAGCCTGTGGTCGGAATCACCGGCTACCAACCTGAAAAAGAAGAAAAAGTTTTGTACGAAATGCTGTCATGGCGGCCGTCTGGCGTGATCCTTGCCGGTATTGAACACAGTGATGCCTCGCGTGCGATGCTCAAAGCATCGGGAATTCCGATCGTCGAAATCATGGATGTTGACGGCACACCAGTCGATTCCGTTGTCGGCATTTCCCACCGTCGCGCAGGGCAGCAAATGGCAGAGGCCATTGTCGAATCCGGCTATAAGCGTATCGGATTCTTAGGCACCAAGATGATGCTGGATCACCGCGCCCGCAAACGGTTCGAAGGGTTCACCCAAGCGCTGGCCAAAGCCGGCATCGAGGTGGCTGATCAGGAATTTTATTCAGGCGGCTCCGCCCTTGCCAAAGGCCGCGAGATGACCGCGCAAATTCTGGAACGCAGCCCAGGTCTGGATTTCATCTATTATTCAAACGATATGATCGGGGTCGGTGGCCTACTCTATCTACAGGAACAGGGCATAGATATCCCCAACAAGATCGGTCTGGCTGGCTTTAACGGTGTGAACCTACTCAAAGGTCTGCCCAAGCGTTTGGCCACAATGGACGCCTGCCGTTATGACATCGGCAAGAAAGCCGCAGAAATTATCGCGGCGCGGGTTGATCAAGGGGATGAGGCAGAACCTGTGACCGTCGCGCTGGAGCCAACCATTGATTTTGGTGATACGTTCCGCAACCACTAAGCCTTTGTTCCAAACAATTCCCGTAGCCACTTCTTAACCTCCTGCACCTCGGAACGTTCTCGCGTGACCCCCGGCATTTGTGCCAAAAAGTGAGACTGTTCCAGCCCAACTGGCTTGCTCAGCTTGGCAATTGGTCGCCCGGATTTGATCGCCTGATCGGCAAACCGTGTCAAAATCGGCGCCACTCCCAGACCAGATGATACCATCTCGACCGCGGCCGCCGTTGTATCCAATGCAAACCCATACCGCGCCTTGGTCTGCGTCATACCATGGGCGCTGAAATAACGCGTCCAGTGATCCTCAAACCCTAAAATATGCACCAGTGTCATCTGTAACATATCCTGTGGTGATCTTATCTTTTCGGCATGCATAGGGTGGCACACTGGAGTGATGTCTTCGGTGCATAACACCTCAACTGGGCGCGGGAAGCGTTCGGCATAACCCAGTTGCAAGTCGATATCGACATCTGCCTCAGACAACCGGTCTGCCCATATCGATGAAATCATACGGATCTCTATCTCGGGGTTGCGCTCGTTGAAATCAGCCAGATTAGGGGCCAGCCACAAAATAGCGGTTGAAACCGGTGCGCGTAGGTTAACCACTTTGGATAGTTTTGGCCCAAACAGACCTGCGGTCGACAATGACAAATCATCAATTGCACGCTGCACCGCCGGGTAATAGGCCCTACCCATTTCCGTCAGGCTTAGGTTGCGGGGCGCACGGTTGAACAAGTTAGTATGTAAATACCCCTCGAGCGAGCGAATATGCAGACTGACCGCCGCTTGCGTCAGGCCCAGCTCTGACGCAGCTTCGGTGAAGTTCAAATGCCGCGCAGCTGCCTCGAAACTACGCAGCCAGACCAGATTAGGCAGAATGTCAGACATGCCATACTTTAGCATAAATATTTTTAGGTATTAAGCGCCAAATATATCGTTTTTCTTTTTCTTAATCCTCGCGCACTCTGCGAAGACACGCGATCCCCACTCATAGGGCGTGGTAACACTCGTCAGCGGAGAAAAACATGAAAATCGGGTTCATCGGACTGGGCAATGTTGGGCACAAACTGGCAAGCAATTTGCTAGATCACGGGCAAGACATGATGGTTCACGATATTGACCGCATCGCCGCTAACGATCTGATCGCCAAAGGCGCCATCTGGACCGATAGCGGCAAGGATATGGCGCAAGCCTGCGATGTCGTGATCACCTGCCTCCCCTCTCCCAAAGTCAGCGCCAATGTGATGGAAGCCGAGGATGGCGTCATCGCTGGCATATCCGAGGGCAAGGTCTGGTTGGAAATGTCCACCACCGACGACGCCGAGGTCAAACGCGTGGGCGAGCTGGTTGCCGCCAAAGGTGGCATGGCTATGGACAGCCCTGTGTCTGGCGGCTGTCACCGCGCCGCCACTGGCAACATCGCCATTTTTGCGGGCGGTGAACGTGCGGCGTTCGAAAAGGTTATGCCAATTCTGTCGATCCTCGGTGGTGATATTGTCCACACTGGCGGAATTGGCACCGCCTCTGTCCTCAAAGTGATCACCAACTATCTGGCGGGCGTGCAACTGGTGTCCACCGGAGAGGCATTTATGGTCGCCAAAAAGGCCGGCATCGATCTGGCCGTCGCCTATGATGCCATCCGGGTCAGCTCGGGCAATTCCTTTGTGCACGAAACCGAGGGCCAACTGATCCTGAACGGCAGCTACAACATCAATTTCACCATGGATCACGAGGTCAAGGACGTGACCCTCTTTGACGACTTGGCAAAATCCCTGGATGTCCCTGTGGAGCTATCCCCGGTGTGTGTCGCCGCAATGGAAGACGGCCTGCAACGTTACGGCCCTCGCGTCTGGTCCAGTCAGGTGGTCAAGCGGCTTGAGGATGACTGCGGCGCCGAGCTGCGCGCGCCCGGTTTCCCCGACATACTGGAAGACAGCGAACCTGCCCGCCCCGGTGTCGAAGTTCTCATTCCACACCGCAACGATTTTTAAATTTAGACACCCCGCAGACCTGCGGGAAAACAGGAGAACACTATGAAAGTAGGATTTATCGGCCTTGGTAATGTCGGTGGAAAATTGTCCGGCTCGCTGCTGCGCAACAGCATTGACCTAACGGTACACGACCTCAACGCAGATCTGGTTGCCAACTTTTTGGCCCGCGGTGCCAAAGCTGCCGAAAGCCCGGCTCAGCTGATGCGCGACTGTGACGCCGTCATCACTTGCCTGCCGTCACCAGCAGCCTCAGATGCGGTGATGCAAGAAATGCTGCCCGAGGTGAAAGAGGGCAAGATCTGGATGGAAATGTCCACCACGGACGAGGCCGAAGCCAAACGTCTGGGCGCGCTGGTCATTGAGCGTGGCGGTGCCGCAGTTGATTGCCCTGTTTCTGGTGGCTGCCACCGTGCAGATACCGGCAACATCGCCATCTTCGCGGGCTGCGATCGCGCCACTTTTGAACGGATCCTGCCATTCCTGACCACCATGGGTCGGCGAATTCTGCATACTGGCGAATTGGGCTCAGCCTCGGTTCTGAAAGTTGTCACCAACTATCTCGCAACTGTACATCTGGTCGCCAACGCCGAGGCGCTGGTGACCGCCAAGGCCGCCGGCATGGATCTCAACACCACTTACGAGGCGATCAAAATCAGTTCGGGCAACTCCTTCTCACATATCACCGAAAGTCAGGTGATCCTTAATGGCTCACGCGATATCTCGTTCACCATGGATCTGGTGAAAAAGGATGTTGGGCTTTTTCAGGAGGTTGCCGACCGCGCCAACGTACCGTTGGAAATCAGTCCGTTGATGGTTGAAATTTTCGAAGATGGTATCAAGAAATACGGAGATCGTGAGTTATCCCCAAACATCATCCGCCGCCTTGAGGATGCCACCGGCCTAGATATCCGCGCGCCCGGCTTTCCGCCTGAGATGCTTGATGATGAACCAGAAGAACCCGGTTATGAAATCATTCCACAGGGCAAAGAGCTCAAAGCTGCGGAATAATTCAACCCAGCGCGCGCAGATGTCCCTCTGCGCGCAGCGCACCAAATAAAGAATCCCTGTCATGTTGACCAAACCCTCACGCAAATATCCCTATGAGCCACCCCCGACACTTTCCTGAGCCACTTCGATTTCAGGAAAGGACAGAAACATGACGACTGCTGATACAAACCCGACAGACACCAACACCCAACCGGCTGAACCCGGCCCGATGAGCCGTGAATGGCATTGGCACCCGGACTTGCCCGTAAATTATGCCCCTTATTGGCACTGGCCACCGAAACCCAAGATCTTTTTGAGATGGGTCTGGCAAAACTACCTGCAGGTTTCCGACCGCTCTATCTATCTGGCACTGGCCTTTTTTGTGGCCTTCTGGCTGCAACCAGTGAGCCCAGAACAAGCAAATATTGCCTTTGGCTGGATGGCAAGGGTGTTTATTCGCAACTGGATTTTTCTGTTGGTCGTCGCCGGGGGTCTCCACCTGTGGTTCTACGGCATCGACGCGCAGGGCAAACTGCTCAAATACGACCCGCGGCCATACATGAAGCGCAAGAATGCGCTCTATAAATTCGGCTATCAGACTTGGGACAACATGTATTATTCGCTGGCCTTTGGCGCACCACTGTTGTCGCTCTATGAGGTTGGCCTGCGCTGGCTTTATGCCAATGGCACCATAGGAACGCTTGAATTCTCTGCCCACCCGATATGGTTTATTATGTTGTTCCCGCTTTTGGCGCTTTGGCAAAGTTTCCATTTCTACACGGTACATTTGGCCCTGCACCAGCCATCGGTCTACAAATACGTCCACGCCGTGCACCACCGCAACGTCAACACTGGCCCTTGGTCTGGCATGTCGATGCACCCGATTGAGGCAGCAATGTATCTGAGTGCAATCTGGGTTGTTGTAATCCTCCCGACCCATCCGGTGCATATGGTATTTCTGGGCTATTGGCTGATGCTCGGTGCGGCATCATCGCATTCAGGATATGAGGCGATCTGGGCCAAAGATCGTCAAGCATTGTTAATCGGCGCATTCTTTCACCAACTGCATCATCGGTACTATGAATGCAATTACGGCAATGGCGAGATGCCATGGGACAAGTGGTTTGGCACCTTTCACGACGGATCTGAGGAAGCGACACGCCGCACCCGAAGTCGAAAACGGAAAATGCATGCAAAGTGATCTTTTCTGGCAACCCATCGTTTACCAGTTAAACCTTATCTTTTTGCTATCTCCCGCCCCTTCATGCTTCACTTTGGTGGGCTTAGAATGAGGTGTTCGTGTGATTGCTGGCCTGATTGGAATTTTGACTGCAAGTGTTGCGCTGGCCATGGGGTTTTCCTCTGGCGAGGATGAACACGACAAAGACGGCAATGAAACTCTATCAGAGCAAGATGATGAGCTGAACACAAAGATCGACAAACAAACTGACATCGTTGATTTCATCCCCAACACCCCGGACGTCGTGGATGAACAATCCCACCCCTCAGATGATCAGAAATCCAGTTGGCAGGATGGCGAGATTATCACCGGCACACCAGAGGCCGATACCCTTTTAGGCAGCCCGCAAAATGATCAGATCGGTGGCAAAGATGGCACCGATCTGATTCAGGGTCAGGCTGGTGACGATCAATTGTTTGGCATGGGGGGTGAGGACACGTTGCAAGGGGGCGATGGGTACGACACCCTGCACGGTCAGAGCGGCAATGATGTATTATCCGGGCAAGCCGGTGATGACGTTATGTTTGGTCACGAAGGCAAAGATACGCTGGATGGTGGTACCGGAGATGACAGATTGCAAGGGGGCGGCGGTCAGGACCTAATGAAAGGCGGCAGTGGGGATGATGCCCTACACGGGTATCTTGGCAATGACACATTGGTTGGGCATGCCGGACAAGACAGCCTGTTTGGCGGCCACGGCGATGATGTCGTTGATGGTCGTGATGAGAATAATTTTGATCCGAACAAAACAGAAGACGACAACGTTGATCCGACTGGAGACTATCTGAATGGCGGAAAGGGCAATGATATTATCTTTGCAGATGCAAATGACACCATCACTGGTGGCGATGGCGCAGACTCTCTCATCTTGTCAGACTGGATTAAGCAAAACCACCAAACCGTCATTTTTGACTTTGACCCGGATGAGGACAGGTTGATGGTGCTTTACGATGCCGAAGAAACGCCCACGCCAGAGCTGACGATTGAACAAGACGGTGATGATGAAACGCAACAACAGGTGTATCTGGAAGGAGAATATGTTGCGACGGTCTTTGCCAAAACGGCTTTAACTCAGCACAATATCACCCTTGTGCCGATGGTAAACTAAGCACAAAGCGCCCTTAGAATCGATCCAGCAACCGGCGCAGATAATCGCGCTCAGCCTCTGAACGTTCGCCCTCTCCTGAGCGGCGGCGCAACTCATCTAGCAACTCGCGGGCACGGCCATACACATCACCATTATGAAATGCATCGCCTGTGCTGCTGGCCCCGCCGCTTCCGTCTGGGACGCGCCCTAAAGGATCAGGGCGCTGACTTCCCTCCCGGCCAGTGGCCTGTCCCTGACCACCCGGTGTCTGACTGTTTTCTGCCATGGCATCCGCCAGATTGCGCATGCCATCGCGCATGGCCTCCATCGCATCAGATTGACGATCAATAGCCTCGGCCAGATCGCCCTCTCTCAGGGCGTCTTCAGCCCCACGCATGGCCCCTTCGGCTTGCTCCAATGCGTCGCGCGCGGCCTGGCCGGCCTCGCCTCCGCTACCGGGAAGTGCACCACGCTGACGCTCCAACTCTTGGCGCAGGGCTTGTTGGCGATCTGCCAATCCACCCTCTTGGTCGCCTCCCTGACCGCCCGATTGTGCTCCTTCACCGGATTGTTCGCCGCCGCCTTCACCTTGGCCCTGACCCGGATCATGGCTTTGCCCACGGCCCTGACCGCCATTGTAGCCCTCATTGCCCTGCGATTGACCAGATTGCGCACCAGGGTTGAACTGCTCTTGCAAGTCACGAAAGGCCTGATCAGACAGGCCCTGCTGTTCACGCAGAGTTTCAGCCAGACCCTCCATCGCCTGCTCACCCGGGGATTGGCCATCGCCACCTTGCCCTTCGGTCACACGCATGTTTTCCATCATCTGCTGAAATTCTTCCAGCGCTTGCTGAGCTTCGGCAAAACGGCCTTGTTCCATCAGTTCCTGAATACGGTCCATCATGTCTTGCAGATCTTGTTGGGTCATCCGCATCATGTTTTCACTCAACTGCTGATCACCACTCTGCTCACGCTGAGCCTGTTGTGATTTCTGGCGCAAGTAGTCGTTTGTGGCTTCACGCAGCTCCTGCATCAAACGTGCAATCTCTTCTTGACTGGCGCCGTTTTTGATTGCCTCACTCAGCCGCTCCTGCGCTTCGCGCATCCGTTCAAGAGCGTTGCCAACGTTGCCATCCTCCAGCAACAAGGCAAGATCCCACAATGCCTCGGACAACTCTTCACGTGTGTCCGATGTCAGCGCATCCGCATCCATCGCGGCCTCAAGCCGATGCAAAATCATCCGCTGAATCAGATAGGTCCCGGTTGACCGAAACAAGCCATCATTGGGACGGTGCGATACCGCGCGCATCAATTGCGAGATGCGCCGCGCATTGGTAGGCGACCACAACAGATCGCGGCGTTGTTCAATCATCGTGGCCGCTAGTGGGTCAAAAAACCGGCGTGCAGGCAGGGGAGTCAAAATCACTTCACTTTGCCCAACCTGCCCACGGCCATCTGTGACCTCAAGGATAATAATCACCGGCAAATGCGCCCAAGGGTGCTCTGACAGGTTTTCAACCAGTTTCTCGGTGAAATTCTCCCGTCCACCAGTGATAGGCATTGGCACGTCAAGAATGATATCTTCGCGCGCTTCTGGATCTGTTTTCAGCCCGTAAATGCGACTGACCCTATCCAGATCAAGCGTCATGATTGCCCGGCCACTGACTACGCCATAATCATCAATTGCAGTGAATGGCAGGCTCATCAACCCCTCAAATGTGGTCTGCATCTCGTCAGAAATTGCTTCAACAAAGGGTGGCAGATCCGGTACCACATCCAAGGCCCAGATTTGACCTCCGGGGCCATCAATTTGCAGCGTTCCGCCAATTGTTGCTTCAAAGCTCTGCTCTGTTGCAGTGGACGGCTCGGACATGTCAGAACCAGACACGGTCTCGGACACGCTGAGTACGCCAACCTCTCCGTATAGTCTTAGAGTAATCATTGACCCGGCCGGAATCTGAATTTTGCTGGTCTGATCAGCCAGATATAGGCTGGGCAAACCGGTATAGTCAGGCGGTTCAATCCACCCTTCCCAAGTTGGCTCACCAGTCACAAGCCCACCTGGACCCAGCGCCAATTCCGACAACGATTGCACCCGCCAGAGCGAACCAAAAAGCAGGGAACAGACCAACGCCAGCAAAGCAAGGTAGCGCAAACCAAACGGATCACGCTGTGACAACTTCAGATCAGGTTCAACTGCCTTGGCCGCAGACGCCTGTGTTGACATGCGACTCAGATGGGCTCGCCACAGAGCCTCGGACCCGGCATCACCCGCGCCAATCGTTTGTGTGTCTGAAAGCGCAGCAAGAGGTCGACCCGGCAAGGCTTGATCAAGCCGCGCCAATGCGGCAACCCGGTTGGGCCAAACAAAACGCCGCACGCCCTGCATGCCAAACACCAGCAAGGCCAGTGCAAATGTCGCAAAAACCACCCATGTCACAACGAGTGGCAGGCTATCATGCAGGCCCAAAAGAACAAAAGCCGCCAATACAGCGAAGATTGTCCAAACCGGCCAAAAAACCTGCGTCAGACGTTCGGCAATCATGCCCGCCCATGTCAGCAGCAACGGCCCGCGCAGGCGGGTCTGAATCTGGGTCAATGGTGACGGTTTATCCGGCATAATCCCTTCCGATCAGAGGCCGAACACAACAAACGCGTTACAGCCACTCAGGGATGGTATCGCGATTTATCATTTCGTCAAAGGTCGGACGTGCCCGGATGACAGCGAATTGATGCTCATTAACAAGAACTTCAGGCACCAAGGGCCGGGTATTGTACTCGCTGGCCATCACCGCGCCATAAGCACCGGCACTGCGAAACGCGACCAAATCACCGGCTTTCAAAGGTGGCATCATGCGTTCTTTAGCAAAAGTATCGCCACTTTCGCATACTGGCCCGACAATATCATAGGGTTGCTGTTCAACACCGGCTTCGGGTTCTTCAACAGCAATAATATCATGGTGTGCCTCGTACATAGCAGGGCGAATCAGATCATTCATCGCACCATCAAGGATCAGGAATTCGCGGTCTTCGCCGGATTTCACATAAATCACCTTGCTCACGAGTATCCCGGCATTGCCTGCCACTAGTCGGCCCGGCTCAATCTCGATCTCGCAGCCCAGATGACCCAGTTCCTCTTTGATCATCTGACCATATTCTACAGGCAAAGGCGGCGCATCGTTGGACCGTGTATAAGGTATACCCAAACCACCGCCCAAATCGAGACGCATGATGTCGTGGCCTTCGGCCCGTAGCGCCTCGGTCAAATCGGCAACCTTACGGTAGGCCAGACGAAACGGCTCCAGATCGGTGAGTTGGCTACCAATATGTACATCGATGCCCACCACTTTCAGCCCTGGCAGGGCGGCGGCACGGGCATAAACTTCTTTCGCGCGGGCAATCGGGATGCCAAATTTGTTTTCAGATTTGCCTGTGGCAATTTTGGCGTGAGTTTTGGCGTCAACATCTGGGTTTACCCGCACCGCAATCGGCGCAACGACACCCAGCTCTTGTGTTACTGCGCTCAGCACTTCCATCTCAGGTTCGCTTTCGACGTTAAACTGCCGAATACCACCCTCAAGCGCCTGACGCATTTCATCGCGGGTTTTACCAACACCTGAGAAGACGATCTTGTCACCTGACACGCCAGCGGCGCGGGCGCGGGCATATTCCCCACCCGAGACCACATCCATCCCGGCGCCGAGCCGGGCCAATGTTGTCAGAATCGCCTGATTGCTGGCGGCCTTCATCGCGTAACAGACCAAATGTTCGGTTCCGGCAAGCGCCTCATCAAACAGACGGAAGTGTCGCTCTAATGTTGCCGTTGAATAGAGGTAAAACGGCGTACCAACCTCTGCCGCGATATCCGCTACAGAGAGGTCTTCAGCGTAAAGCTGCCCGTCGCGATAAA
This sequence comes from Roseovarius sp. EL26, assembly GCF_900327775.1. Taxonomy (NCBI): domain Bacteria; kingdom Pseudomonadati; phylum Pseudomonadota; class Alphaproteobacteria; order Rhodobacterales; family Roseobacteraceae; genus Roseovarius; species Roseovarius sp. EL26. The sequence goes on along the minus strand of NZ_OUMZ01000006.1, from coordinate 179,070 downwards.
GAAAATGATCCATGATCCCGCCTTAACAAGAGTTCTGACAAGCCTCATATCAAAGCGCGCGCACAATGCAATTGCGCAGATCTAAAGTCCAACACCAATTGAAACAGGGCCGACTTGTGTCGCAACGCCCACATTGGTGTTAACCCCGTTCTTACCCACGCCAATCGATGTGGTCACAGAAGGGGCATAGAATGGCTGCCCATCAGCACCACAGCCGACAAGTAAACCCAGCGCGGCAATCAAAGCGGCGTATTTCATTCCAACATCTCCTTCCAACGGGCGACCTGTGCCAACACTTGGCTTGGAGCGGTTCCGCCGTAACTCACACGCGAGGCGACCGAATTATGGACACCCAATACCTCGTAGATATCAGAAGTGATATCCGAATGCACGGATTGCATCTGTTCAAGGTTCAAATCTGGCAGGTCACACTCATTTTGCTCAGCCACGGCCACCAATGTTCCGGTCACATGGTGCGCATCGCGGAAGGGCATGCCCAGCACCCGCACCAACCAGTCAGCCAGATCGGTTGCGGTCGAAAATCCGGAACCTGCGGCAGCCTCCAACGACGGGCGGTTGGCCGACATGTCTTTGACCATGCCCTCCATCGCGGCCAATGCCAGCATCAGGTTGTCGGCCGCATCAAAGACTTGCTCTTTGTCTTCTTGCATGTCCTTGGAATAGGCCAGTGGCAGCCCCTTCATCACCATCATCAGGGCCACATTCGCCCCAAAGATCCGTCCAATCTTGGCGCGAATCAACTCAGCTGCGTCTGGGTTTTTCTTTTGCGGCATGATCGATGATCCGGTTGAGAACCGATCAGACAACACAACAAACCGGAACTGGGCCGAGGACCAAATCACCAGCTCTTCTGCCATGCGGGACAGGTGCATCGCACAAATGCTTGCGGTGCTCAGGAACTCCAATGCAAAATCGCGATCACTGACCGCATCCAACGAATTGGCACTTGGCCGGTCAAAGCCCAGCGCTTTGGCGGTCATGTCACGGTCAATCGGGAAAGAGGTCCCGGCAAGGGCTGCGGCACCCAAGGGGCATTCATTCATACGTTTACGCCCATCGCGCACACGCGACAAATCACGACCAAACATTTCAACATAGGCCATCATGTGATGCCCCCATGTCACCGGCTGCGCGGTCTGTAGATGGGTAAAGCCCGGCATCACCCAATCAGCACCAGCCTCAGCCTGTGACAGCAACGCTTGAATCAAAGCCAAAAGACCGGATTCAAACGCATCAAACTGGTCGCGCACCCAAAGCTTAAAGTCGGTTGCAACCTGATCGTTGCGCGACCGTCCGGTGTGCAAGCGACCCGCTGGCTCGCCAATGATTTCTTTCAGCCGCGCCTCAACATTCATGTGAATATCTTCCAACGCGGTGGAAAATACGAAAGTTCCGCCCTCAATTTCTGACAAGACCGTGAGCAGGCCTTCCCTCATCGCCTCGGCATCCTTATCACTTACAATGCCTGTGGCGGCCAACATGGCGGCATGGGCGCTTGAGCCGGCAATGTCCTGTGCTGCCATTCGCTGATCGAACCCGATCGAGGCATTGATTGCCTCCATGATTGCGTCCGGTCCAGCGGCAAAGCGGCCGCCCCACATCTGGTTCGAGGTTTTGTTTGTCATGTCTTGCCCTTCGGAGGGAAAATGCGGAAATTTCGTTCAATCGTCCTTTATATGGCACTGGCGCTGGGTGCAAATGCTGCATTCGCGGCAGACCCTGCTGAAATCACCGCCCTGCGCGAAGGCGATATGAAAAAGCTGATCGTCTATGAGGAGCCGCGCCCAGCGTCGATCGCGAACTATGTCAACGAAGACGGATCAGAGGGCACGTTGGCCGACTACAAAGGTAAGGTCGTCGTTCTGAACCTCTGGGCCACATGGTGTGCACCCTGTCGCAAAGAAATGCCCAGCCTATCCGAACTTCAGACAGAATTGAGCGCTGAAGGCGTCGAAGTGGTCACCGTCGCCACCGGCCCGGTTGCCACACCGCCGCCGATGATTGCCAAGTTCTTTACCGACATTGGCGTCGACAACCTGCCGCAACACCGCGACCCCAAACAGGATCTCGCACGGTCGCTGAAAATCTTCGGTCTGCCCGTGTCGATCATCATCGACCGGGACGGCAATGAGGTGGCGCGTATGTTGGGGGATGCTGACTGGAGCTCAGACAATGCCAAAGAGATTTTGCGTGCCTTTGCGGAAAATACGCCCTCTTAAGCCCCATTATTTGACCCCTGGTTAATTTCCCTGCACAGTGAAGGAAAAATCGAGGGAAAATTTGGAACATATCGCGTTTACGACTGAAATGGCCGTGGTCATGGCGACCTTGGCCTTTACTGTGTTTTTGTTCGTATCGGAAATCATCAGGGTCGATCTCGCGGCCATTTTGATTTTGGTTATTGTCGGTATACTCAGTTACGTTCCGGGCCTCGAAAACCTTGCTGATGTCAATCATCTATTTGACGGTTTCGCTTCCAACGCGGTCATATCGATCATCGCCGTGATGATCGTCGGTGCAGGCCTTGATAAAACCGGCATCATGAACAAAGTTGCCGCTGTCATCCTGAAACGCGGAGGCACGTCCGAGACGCGCGTTGTGCCCATCGTCTCTGGCACCGTCGGGGTAATCTCCAGCTTCCTGCAAAATGTCGGCGCCGCCGCATTGTTCCTGCCTGTTGTTAGCCGTATCTCTGCCCGCAGTGGCATCCCACTATCGCGCCTGCTGATGCCCATGGGCTTTTGCGCCATTTTGGGCGGCACGATGACCATGGTAGGATCGTCACCGCTCATTTTGCTTAATGATTTGATCCGATCGGCCAATGATACCTTGCCGGCAGATGCACAGATGGCCGAATTCGGCCTGTTTTCAGTAACACCCATTGGCTTTGCGCTGGTGGCAACCGGTATCATCTACTTCATGTTACTGGGTAAATTCGTCCTACCTGGAAAAGTCGATAAGGTTGATGCCTCTTCCGGGCAGGGAACCTCAGATTACCTGCAACGTGTCTACGGCTTGAAAGCCGATGTTTATGAGGTGGACGTCCCCGCCGAGAGCCCATTGGTTGGGCAAATCCTCGCAGATATTAACCTTGAAAATAACCTCTACATCATCTCGACCTACTACAAAGGTAAGGTCTCGATGGTACAGATTCTCACAGCCGAAATTGCCGCCCCTTGCCGGTTGGCTATCATCGGCAAAGGCGTGATCGTCGAGGCTTTTGCCAAAAAATACGGTCTGACAATTCGACCTTCACTAGATGTCTTTTCGGAAGAATTCGCTCCAACCAACGCTGGCATTGCCGAAGTTGTGATTCCACCGGATTCAAAGTTGATTGGAAAGTGCCCGCGTGACTTGCTGCTGCGTAAAACATATGGCCTTAGCCTGCTGGCCATTCACCGTGGCGAAGACACCTTAAGCCATGTCGAGTACGGCGATCACAAACCCACCGCCATCGGGTTGGTACCATTTCAAGCGGGCGACATGTTGGTGGCACATAGCCGCTGGGAAAACCTAGTTCGGATCAAACGTGACCGCGATTTTGTTGTCGTCACCGCTGATTTCCCACAAGAAGAATTACGCCCACAAAAAGTTGGCGTAGCGCTGTTTTTCTTTGCCATATCCCTGTCGATGATCCTCTTTACCGATGTTCGCCTGTCACTCTGTCTGCTCACCGGGGCCGTCGGAATGCTGCTGACAAAAGTACTCACAATCGACGAGGCGTACCGCGCTGTCGGCTGGAACACAGTATTCTTACTCGCCAGCCTCATACCCTTAGGGCAAGCCGTTCAGAATACCGGCACTGCGGAATGGATCGCCCAACAGATCCTGACACTACTCGACGGCTGGCCCATCTGGGCACTACAAGGTGGTGTCGCCATCTTAGCCACAGCTTTCTCACTAGTGATGTCCAATGTCGGCGCGACCGTGCTACTGGTGCCACTCGCGGTCTCAATCGCCGTGGCGGCGGGCGGCAATCCCGCGGTCTTTGCCCTCACCGTAGCGATCTCAACCTCGAACTCGTTCATAATCCCCACCCATCAGGTCAACGCGCTGATCATGGGTCCAGCAGGGTACAAGGTCACCGATTTCGTTCGCTCCGGCGGGATCATGACCGTTCTGTTCTTGGTCGTCTCAATGGTAATGCTGAATATCGTCTACTAGGGCCCGCAATCATAACCCTTGTTTGCAAGGTCATTTGTGTCTAAAGGCAGCCCATGCTGGATGATGCCGAAGATATTCACGCGCTTTTCAATGAGGCGCCCAAAACAACCGAGTTCCGCAAGCTGCGCAAACGTATTGTGCGCCAAACGCGGGAGGCGATTGATCAGTTTGGCATGATCGAAAAGGGCGCGCGCTGGCTCGTTTGCCTGTCAGGTGGCAAAGACAGCTACACGCTTTTGGCCGTACTGCATGAACTGAAATGGCGCGGGCTTCTCCCGGTCGACATTCTGGCCTGCAACCTTGATCAGGGTCAGCCGGGGTTTCCGGCTACGGTCCTGCCAGAATTCCTTGAAAAGATGGGCGTCCCCCACCGGATTGAATACCAAGACACCTATTCGGTTGTGATGGACAAAGTCCCCGAGGGCCGCACATTTTGCGCGCTTTGCTCGCGCCTGCGGCGCGGCAACCTATACCGCGTTGCCCGCGAAGAAGGCTGTTCTGCCGTAGTCCTTGGCCACCACCGCGACGACATTCTAGAGACGTTCTTCATGAACCTCTTCCACGGTGGCCGTCTGGCCACCATGCCGCCAAAACTGGTCAACGAAGAGGGTGACCTGTTTGTTTACCGCCCACTTTCCTTTGTGGCCGAGGTCGATTGCGAAAAGTTCGCAACTGGAATGAACTACCCGATCATCCCTTGCGATCTTTGCGGCTCGCAAGATGGCCTGCAACGTCAACAGGTCAAACAAATCCTTGATGGATGGGAAGCCAATCGCCCCGGTCGCCGTCAGGTCATGTTCCGCTCACTGATGAACGCACGTCCTTCGCACCTGCTTGATCCGAAACTCTTCGATTTCACCGGCCTTACCCTTGGCGACAAATCAACCGACCCCTTCACAGACGGCTTGCCTAAACTGCGTTAAAGGCAGCTGCGATTCATACCTTTAGCGTGACGAAGTCGTAGAGCAGAGCGACTGTTTGAAAGTTAGTCTCGAAAATCAATTTTCAGATTAGAATGACCCGTCTTGACGTCTGACGGCTTCACATTGTCAACTCGACGGCATGAGAATTCATTTTTGACATCAACTTTACAAACCAGAGATTACTATGCCCTTTTACCATGACCTGAAGAAATATGACCCCGACCCGATCTATCCAAACAAAGCTGAATGGATTGCCAACCGCCTTCTGACTCTGCGGTACGATATCGCACAAACCATCACCAAGGACCGGCGCCCCAATTCACTTATCATTGGTTCTTGGAACATTCGTGCGTTTGATGGCGGCATGCCTCGGTTAGACGAGAGTTTCCACTATATCGCCGAAATCGTCTCGGCCTTCGATATCTGTGCGATCCAGGAACTTCGCGATGACCTCGTGCCGCTTAAACGACTCTTGGGGCTTCTGGGGTCAAATTGGGATTACTTCGTTACCGATGTTGGCAATCACGAAGGCGCAAATTATGAGCGTATGGGATTCATCTACAACAAAAACAAAGTATTCTTCCGCAATGTGATCGGCGAGATTGTGATACCCTCTGGTGCGTTAAGCGACGGCAGTCAGATCGCACGCACACCGTTCTTCGCTGCTTTCCAATCCGGTTGGTTCCGCTTTACACTATGTTCAAGCCATATCATCTATGGCGATAATCTCGGCATGCGCGCACAAGAGATCAAAGCCATCACAAAGGCGCTCTTGAAACGTGCCAAGAAGGAAGACCAAGTCTTCATTTTCCTCGGTGACATGAACATTGAAAGCCGCGATGATGAAGTCTGGCAGGCGCTCGCCGACAGTGGCATGCAGGTCCCACGTTTCGAAGCCACCAACATGAAAGGCGATAAGTTCTACGATCAAATCGCATATACTGACAAAGGTGCCTCTACCCGTAAAACCCGCCTCTTACGTCACGGGTTATTCGACTGGCGAAATGCGGTTTACGGGCCCACACAGGGTCGCGACCCTGCTGCACCCGATGACCCGGAATTTGTCACCCGAATAACGGATGCCGAACACCTTGCGCACTATGAACCTATCAATGCCGCAATGCGCTCTGCTTATGGCAAATCCCCTTACGCCGACTTCGCGTCTCAATACGCCAACAACTTTATGACGTTCGAGATGTCAGACCACCTGCCGATCTGGGTCGAGCTTGAGGTCGACTATTCCGATGCCTATCTCACTCGTTTTCTCTCTGACATGGGATGAGACAAGCGCGTAGGGCGGCAGAGTGCACGCACGGGATGCCACCCTAATTCTACGTCTTTAACATGTCAGGAAACTGCGGCATGAGTGTTCAAACATGCCACTGTTAGAGAGCACTTTATTTGTTGTGGAAGATGAAACCGATAAAGTTCAAAAGTAACTGCGCTGCCAAAACCTGAGTACTTTCAGTAGGATCATAAGCAGGGGCGACCTCGACCAAGTCGATCCCAATAACATCACCACGTTTGGTTAGGCCCTGCACGATCTCCAGCACGTCATAATACTGGAAACCGCCATGGCTTGGTGTTCCCGTGCCGGGCGCAATTGAAGGGCAGAAAGCATCGATATCGATGGTGACATAATACCGCGCACCTTCTGGGATGCGATTCAGAACGCCTTGCGTTCCCAGCTTGCGCACCTGTCGCACAGAAAGAATGTCAGAGCCACGCGCACGCGCGTCCTCATAGCCTTCTTTCGCGGTTGATGAGACATTGCGAATGCCCAGCTGCGTCATGCCAGAGACATAGTCTTTCTCAATCGCGCGACGCATGGGGTTGCCGTGACCTTCGGTGATGCCATGGCGCTCATCGACAAAATCCAAGTGCGCATCAATCTGCACCACATGAATGGGGCCGTTTTTAGCGCAGTCTTCCTCATAAGCGCGAATGCAGGGAATGTTGATCGAATGATCACCACCGATGGTGACCGGAATCGCCCCCGCATCCAGGATTTTTTTCACCCCATATTCAATGTTGGTGTGGCTCTCATCTGTCTTAGTATGGATAATGTCGGCGTCGCCAATATCGACAATACGCACATCTTCACCCAGATATGTTGCGTCGTCTTCATGATCATAAGCGCCAGCATGGCCAAAGCTGAAAAGTGTTGAGGCCTCACGTACCGAACGCGGGCCAAACCGCGCTCCGGGCCTGAACTGGCAGCCACAATCAAAAGGTGCCCCCAAAATCGCCACATCGGCATCGATTGCATCCCAGTTCTCTACGTAGGGTTTCTTGCCAAAGGTCGAAATGCCGACAAAAGGCAGGTTCAATCGACCAGATTCGTATCCATGTCCTGACATGTTTTCTCCACTTCTTTTGGGCTCTGTCTCAAAATTTTCGTGTTTCGGTTACGGCGATTTGCAAGAAATTGTGCAACAACACGGTGTTGATGTCGACCATGCCACTCTGAACCAATGTATTGTCAGATTATCACCTTTTCTGACAACACAGACAAGATCGCACAAGCCGCCAAGTGGCTCATCCTGACGGGTGGATAAGACCAATGTAAAGGCCGATGGATGTCTCTGTATTGAACCTTGATCAGTCTCTGTCTCAACAGATTAATCTAAGCGGCAAAACATCCGCTATGTGCAGGTATATTTCTACGAAGGATTGGCCGCTTGATAAGAGACTACCACTCGTAGAATTCGATGTTGTCAGCCGAAAGGGAATAACCCGTCTTAGCAATTTCAGTGGACTGTAACTGTGTACGGATCACACCAGTAACCCAAATCGGAGCCCAGAACTCTTGGTTCGGCCACGGGGGGTCTGCTTTCACAAAAACCAACTGATTTGCCGGTGGAGGAGGCGTGTGTAGGCAGGCACCGACATAGGGGACAAGAATGAAATCTGTCACACCCTTGGATCCCAGTTCAAGCGGGATGATGAAGCCGGGCATGCGGACATAAGCACCGTTAAGCTTATCATTTAACTTGGTCGCATTGGCATCATAAATAGGGTTCCATGTATCATTGACCTCATCCATCTCGCCTTCGCCAATGATTTCAGAATAAGGGACACCCTTTGGAATAAGATCATCCCAACCAATTTCACGCGGGTTTGCGGCCCAAAGGCTGGAAGGTACGGCCATCCCTGAAAGGGTGGTTGCTATTAGCTGTCTGCGGCTCAGATGTGTCATTGTTTTCTCAATCTACCACCGGCATCCCTGAATCGATAGGTGCCCATCATTCACGATTAGTTTTCCAAGCTCATTTTCGCCGAAGCTCGTTGCGCGCGTCCAATATAGTTTGCAATTGCAAGTTGTTCAGAAGGGTCACGGACTTTTTTGTCTAACATCACTTGAACTAGGGCTTCACCCTGAGACCAGTCATTTCGCTTACCGAATTGTCGTACAACAATGGATGCTGTTTCAGGCCGCATTGCTACCATTCGCGACAGGGCACTTGCTATTGCTCTGCGCAAATCTGCCGTAGCAATCCCATTGTGAATGGCCAGCGCTTCAATCGCCTGTTCCAGCTTATCCAACGGTTGCCTCGGGCCGGACAACAGAACGGACTCAAGGCGGAGCACACCTTCGACACCATCCAGCTCAATCAATGCTGTGGCGAAAGCACCAAGATTGGTGGCCCAGTCCCAGTCTTTACTGCGATCAAAGAACGCATAAATCTCTTCGCGTGCTGTATCCTCACCACTTAATCCCAGTAGCAAAATGCGGATTGACTGGAAGGCATATCCCTGTCTGGTCCAAAGTTGACTTAAAAGATCGTCATTCGGGATGTTCAGATCAATGCTTTGCAACATCCGATAAGGGGCTTTGTCAATTTCGCGCAGGGCCAGCCTTCGGAGTGTAGGGTCAGAATGGTCTAAAAACGCTGCAAACATGGCAAAGCGCTTCGGCCCATAACCCGGATCCCAATTAGAAACGTCCGCCTCCACCTGCTCGATCATGGACAGAAAAGCGGCATTGACATAGCTGACATACTCCCACTCTTCATCACCTTGGCGTGCAAAAAGAACGTAATCCTCTGTGTTACGGGCCATCTTTTTGCGCAAAACGCTGTCCACCAGATAAGGGAGCGGTTCGCCTGGGGCGTTTCCGCGCAAGACCTTGGCGGTCGCAAAGGCGAATTCGTTCTCGGCAGAGGGCCTGCCCAAGATCACATCTTTGCCTTCAACCAGCCAATCCACTGCGGTTTGTTCCGGCACATAATAATGGAACGAACAGGCCGTTGCCTGCCCCGCAGCCAAAACAGCGGACAAAACCAGCGGAAAGGCCAACTTTCGCAAAGGTTGGGTAAGGTGCGCCAATGGTATCATGTCCTGACCATCATACCATCTGCCAACGACAGACGATAGGCCCGCAGGGCGGGCACCAGACTCACAAGCGCCCCAGCAAGCACAACAACCACCAATACCCCGAATTCGCGAAGAGATGGGGCCTCAATTGGCAACCATAAACCAAAGGCACTATCAACAAACGGCTGAGCGATAGCCAAACCGACATAAAGCAAACCCAACCCCAAAACCGCCCCGGCAGCGGCTGTCAGCACCGCCTCAAGTACCAGCAGCCCCAGAATGGTTGTCGGACGTGCCCCCATGGCACGAAAGATTGCCATTTCGCGGCGGCGTTCATTCAGGCTGGAAAAGATCGTCGCCATCATTCCGATCAGCGCTGTAACCACCACCATGGCCGAAACCCCCAGCAACGCGGTTTCGGCAATACTAACAATAGCCCAGAGCTCTTGCAGCGCAACACCGGGCAACACGGCCAGCAGTGGCTCTTGCCGGTATTCGTTGATCGCACGCTGTAAGGCAAACGTTTGCAGTGGGCTCTCAACCCCAACCAAAGCTGCAGTCACCGCTTTTGGGGTAAGGTCCATCTTCCGAATTTCATCTATAGGGGTGCTTTTCCCAGGAACCTGCCCACCGTTTTTCCAATCCACATGAATGGCTTCGATTGCCTCCATGCTGGTGATCACCGTGCGATCGACCGGCGTGCCCGTTTTGTTCAAAATGCCAGAAACCCGAAACGGCTGATCCTTGTGTTTCGTGAACGAAGCCAGACCATGCGCCACCACAATTGGATCACCGACGCCATAACCGAGTGTCGCAGCCACATCCGCGCCGACCACCGTATCGTAAAGGTCCGCCATCACTACGCCGTCCTGCATCGTAAGGGCCCGCCCCTGACGATATTTGTAGCGCGTGAAAAACTCTGCCGTGGTGCCCATCACACGAAACTGCTGATGGCTGTCACCAAGCGCAATAGGCACGATCCAGTCCACCTCGGGCCGGTTGGCGATATCTTGATAACTTTCCCAAGTTACATTGTTTGTAGCGTTGCCAATGCGAAAAACGGAATAAAGCAACAGTTGAACAGACCCTGACCGGGCCCCGACGATCAGATCAGTGCCTGAAATCGTATCAGCAAAGCTCGCCTTGGCCCCGGTGCGCACCTTTTCAACACCCAAAAACAGGGCCACGGACAAAGCAATGGCCAGCACCGTCATGCCAACTGTTAAGACACGGGCCAACAGTGACCCGATGGCCAGACGAAGGATCATGCAACCTGCCTTTCGACCGAAGCAATGTCTTCCATACGCAACACCCGGTCAAAACGGTTAGCAAGCCGGGGGTCGTGACTTACCATGAGTAGGGTTGTACCATGCGCATGCACCTGCTCAAACAGCAGATCCAAGAACGCCGCCTGACTGTTTGCATCCAACGCCGAAGTCGGTTCATCCGCAATCACAACTGGTGGTCGTCCAATCAGAGCGCGGGCCACGGCCACACGTTGCTGCTGTCCGACACTCAAAGCGGCTGACTTGGACAAAATCACCGTCTGCTGAAGGCCAAGAGCCGCGCAAAGTGCCCGCGCATCAGCTGCCGCATCTGCAACACGTGCGCGACGTTCTGGAGCAAATTGCAAAGGCAGCTGAATATTGTCCATGACTGAACCAAACGGCAGCAGGTTGAACTGCTGAAAGATCATACCGATGGTTTCCGCACGAAATCGGTCACGTGCGCCACCAGAAAGATGTGCCAAATCAACATCTGCCACAGATACCTGCCCCTGATCCGCAAGAATGGTGCCGCAAATAAGAGATAACAATGTGGACTTGCCCGAACCACTTTCGCCAAGCAATAGCACAGTTTCCCCCGCCTTGATGGAAAGCGTAGGCACTGACAGACAAAATGACGCGCGGGATTTCCATTGAAACCGCACGTCATTCAGCACAAGAATGGCGTTCTGCTCGTTCACATTCAGAACATACCGCGCAAATCCAGTTCAGGGGAAGAGCGTTCCACTTCAAACGCCTGAGCACCCGAGGCGGTTACAATCTGAATCTCCAGCTCGCGGGCATTCTCAAACGCGTTGAAATAGGGGAAGGAAAGGCTCGTGAGCGCACTCATGTCGTCACAGGTCAACAGATACTCGGCGTGAAATTCAGTGTGACCTGCTTCCTCTGCATGATCCTCTTCGTGTTCGTCATGGTCGTCATGCTCATCGTGATCGTCGTGATCATCATGGTCTGCATGATCATCATGCTCATCAGAATGCGCGTCATGTTCTTCTTCACTTTCCAAAACCGCACTGGCCTGGGTGACACTGCATTGCGCACTTGCCGGAAATTCGAATAGCTCCAGCGGACGCGCCAGCGCTGCGACGGCAGCCTCAACAGCCGCGCGATCTTCGTCACTTTCGGCCGCATATTCAAACCCAACGATATCCGCACCCGGAGCATGGAGCTCCATGGCTACAGATGCGCCATCAAATGCAATGTTCAAAGCTCCAACGCCATGTTCATGTGCATCCAGTTGGCGCGCATTCTCCGCAAGGGCAGGGGACGCAAGACAAGATAATATAACGAGAATTTTTTGCTTCATAACAAGGCTTTCATTGGTCAGGACCAGTTGCAAAACTTACGCGGGCACGCTTTTCAGTTTACAAAAAAGTAAGGCAACGCACAAAATCTGTAAGTTGTATTGGTTCGCATAGTACTGGCTTTCGATTTTGAGTCTATGCAATGTATGTTATGATATAACGTACATTGCAACAAGAAAGCAGCTTGCCCAGACCCCTCCGCGCGACAGACCACAGCGTTAAAACCCTTGCGAATTGGGGCCGTCCACACTTGGCAATACCCGCCATATTAGCAAGATGCACAAGCCGCTGAAGGACTGCGAGACGCCGAACAACGGGCGGTTTTACGCGCATCAAATTGACAGAATCGTCTATTCATGGTTGTATTTTAATATTCAGAGTTTGCCCATTTTTAGAATTTTTCGCTCCAAGATATTCGCAAAGGTCATTAAATATGCCCTTCGATCTGGCTCTTATAGACTTGTTCAGGCCCTATATTCTTAAGGGCGAATCGACGGCGTGGCACGCCGTTCTTTCAGTGATCTATGTAGAAAGCTACGAAACTGCGTCAGGCCCTGGTGGCATGGTTATTCGCGGTGTCGGGCGATTCTCAGGAGATGTTGATCTTCCGACGTTTGATCCCACCACTGGCACCCTGACCGCAGGTGCGGCAAACACCGAAGGCCATCCGCGAAATCAACCTGACAGATCTGAACCTTGGCTTGATGTCACCGACAGCCGCGTCGAATTTTCGATGACCGTGCCGCGTGTCGCCGGAACAATTATTGCCAATGGTGTTGCCTCTGTGCCCGGTGGAAATGCAGCATTTCAGCCCGTGCGCGATGTGCTCGATACCCTGGACGCGCCCCCGATTGATCCTCCGCCGTCGGATTATCCCAATACTGGTTTTACGCTAGATCTGATCCTTGCCGGGATTGAATTGCGTCCGCCATTTTTACAGCCAGCACAAATGCGCCCCGATGGCCTGTTGGTACCGCACCCAACGCGCACCGATGTTGTATTTCACCTCCCCAAGATCAAGCTACGCTTGACACAAGGGTCAGATACGAACGCGCAGCTGCAGGTTTGCCTCATGTCACTAGGGGCTTCTGGCTTGGACGATCCCGGCGCCCTTGCGGCGGCAGAATTGGTCACGATGGAACCGCATCATGCGTTCATTGGGCCGGGCCGGATCGTGGGGTTTGGCTTTCGGTCCGCTTACCTTGACCTGTCAGACGGGTATACCCCGCCCGAAGTGTTGTCACAATTCGGCTTTGATGAAGCTTGGACTGGCTTGTACCTGCCCGAAATCCGCATTTTCTTTGCCCCCAACGGAGCCGAAGATTTTGCTGTTAATGCCGGTGTAGAAAACCTGCTAATCGGAATTGGTGGGTCAACCGGGGTGACCGGCGACTTTGACGTTGCTGTGATCAATCAAGGCGGTGGCGATCTGGCAATCGGTGCAAATTTCTTCACCAGCGACCAGCGCGGCATCGGGATCATCCGAACCGGACCCAGCAGCGCCACTGCCGCATTACCCGAAACCACACGTTTGGCCGTCGATGTACGTGGCGGACGCGCCCCTTACAGCGTAACGGTTGATCAGGGTAGTGGTGCACAGGCAGGCGTTGTTCATGATGTGACAACACCTGCAACCGGCACACAAACCATCACAATAACTGCCACAGATACCAGCGCACCGCCAAAGCAGGCAACACTTACAATCACTGCGGCACGACGTGCACCTCCGGCAATTACGCCCCCTCCGGGTGAACCCCTTGCCGCGATCTTATCGACCACATCGATCACACGCGATGGCCAACCACTGGCAGCCCCTCCACTCGCCCTGTTGAATGACAATCGTCAAGCGGGTACCGCTCGTGTCAGTCTGGCAGGTTCCAGCATCCCAGCCGCCACAGAATGGCGCATCGATGGCGGCCCGCCCACTGTGGGCACCAGCGTTGATATCGATGTATCCGGCGGCGAAGCCAAAACCATCGAGGCCCGCACCCCCGATGATGCGGTAACATCCCTGACTGGCTATTTCCGGTTTGACACACCCCCTAAGAATGACCCGCTGAACTATTGCCGTGTCTCCGGCAACATTCGGGATGATCAGGCCCTGATCGCCAGCAAAACCTCAAACTGGCGGCCCGGTGCAACTGCATTTGATGTGGCCAAGGCCGATATTCTATCGCGGATAAACCCCAAGGACGTCACGATTACCGGCACTGCCAGCTATGATGGGAATGACGGAAAAGCACAATATAACTGGTTGCTCAGCCAACGCCGCGCCAGCGGTTTGCGCGCGCTTTTAGATGACAGGTTCCCCCCCGGATTCACAGGATCGGATGAGCCAACTGGCGTCAATCACACTGTAAACTGGCGTGACAACACTTGGAAAATGCAAGGCGAGCCTAACCGTTCTCAATGGTGGAATGCAGAGGTCTCCGGTTTTTCAGTCAATCTGCCCGGTGAGGTGATCACCGGAGATATCCGCCGACCTGATGTGCCTGATCCGTTGCCACCACCGGTGGTGACGGACACCCCACCCAGCGATCCGGCCACGCCAGATTGGTTCCGTTCTGCACGGCTCAAAGTGCGGATTATCCGCAATCAGTTCGTCGCGCTTGAACTTTCGGGGCAAATTGATTTCCAAACCGGTATGGAAAGCGCGCTACAGCGTGGTGGTGCCACCGAAACCCCGGATGATATTCGTGGAATTGGCAATAATCCCGCTGACGGCATCACCGACTTCTTGTTCCTTTATCAAACCGATCCAGCCAGCCAGACAGACGAGGTAAAGCTCTATATCGGCGCTGATCCCGCCGATAAGGACGGGTTGCTCATGACAGGTCAGCTGCCAGGTCAGGCGCTCAAGCCTAAGAATTTCGGGCGCGATCTTTTGGGTATGACCACGATCTTCACGCCGTTGCTGTCAGAAATTGCCCCCCCTAACCCTGCTGATGGCGGCATCGCCCCGATCGTTGCCTCAGCGGCTGTCGTTGGGGTGGCAACCGGGCTGGCACAGGCCGGATTCTTCAATATCGAACGGGTGATCCTCTTTGGTGGCGAAGGTGCATTCCGCAGGCAAGACGATCTGTGGCAGATGAGCTTCCTGTTTGATGTTGAAACTGCCGTGTCGGTCAATATCGCCTTTGGCGGTGGGGATCCTTTGTTAGAAATTCCGCGCGATACGCCTCTGGCCGTACGGTACAAAGCAATCGGTCTTAGTTTCGGCGAGCCCCCCGGCGGTGGCGGGCGGTTTGAATTCCGCCCTGTGTTTGATAGCTCAAAAGGGTATTCCATTGATGTCTCTGGCCCCGGTGCCATTCGTGTTGCCGAACCGCTGGGCCAAATCCTGCAAGTGCTGGGTGCACGTATTGCCCGCACCAACCCGCTGAGCTTTGAAATCGATCTGGGCTTTGCCATCGACCTTGGTGTGATCTCAGTTGATCGCGCACGGGTGCGTCTGCCTGTCGACCCCTTAGGCCCACCGGAACTGACGGCGTTCGGGGCAGGGCTCAAGGTGCCCGGCGTGCTGGAAGGCACCGGGTACATGGAATTCAACGATGGACCGGACGGCACCGAAATCAAGGGCGGCATAGATGTGCGCCTGATCCCAGTGAAAATGCGGATCGCAGCGCAAATCGCAATTGCCCAAATTCCAGAAAGCGCAGGCGGTCCCGCAACCGGTGTTGCCGTCGCACTCGAGGTCGAATTACCTGTGGCCATCCCGTTGGCACAATCAGGGTTTGGCATCTACGGTTTTGTTGGCCTTTTTGCCATGCACTACGCCCGCGATGAAGACGGCATCACATCGCTGACCCCAGCGCTGGAATGGCTAAAGAACCGGGCGAATGGCGACCCGACCAACCTTCAAGCATGGAAAACAAACGTCGATAGCTGGGCCTTTGGCGTGGGCATCACACTGGGCACAATGGGCAGCCCGATCATTTTCAATGTCAAAGGTATGTTCTTACTGGAACTGCCCGGCCCGCGCGTTCTGTTGGTGGTCAAGGCGAACCTTCTGGCGGTCCTGCCAGCCCTTAAGGACAAGAACGCCGAAGGCACGTTCCTTTGTGTGATCGATCTGGATTTTGGACGCGGCACTCTGACCATTGGCATATCAATTGATTTTACAATTGATCCTCTGGTTGAAATCAAAATCCCGATCGAAGCGTTCTTTAACCTTGAAGATGGCAAGTTCTGGCACGTCTATCTGGGCAGTTTCGAAGGTACAGACATGCAGGGCAACCCCCTGCCCGGGCCAATTCGGGCCTCTATTCTGGGGGCGTTTGACGGCTCAGGATATGTCATGTTCTCGGGTCATGGTATTCCCAGCTATCAGCCGCCCGGTAATAATTTGCCTGCGCTCAGTCAGGTCAACGGTTTCGGCATCGCCGCAGGGCTTGAGGTTTCGATCATCTGGGGTAACACCTCGATCAATCTGTATCTCAAGGTCACCGCTGGCTTTAACGCAATCATTGGCTTCCAGCCCTTCTATGTTGGCGGGTTGCTCTACCTGCGCGGTGAACTCAAACTATTTATCATCAGTCTTTCCGCCTCGGCGGCACTGACGGCTCAGGTGGGCGAACGCGCAGACGGAACACAGGTCAGCCGAATCGATGGCGAAGTTTGCGGTGAGCTGGACTTGTTCTTCTTCACCATCAAAGGCTGTGTTGATTTCCACATTGGTGAGGATTCAAAAATCCTCCCACCTCCGCCAGAACTTTATGCCGGCGCTGTTCTTGTCAGCCGCACCCCTGCACTGGCCGAAGGCACCGGCGTTGATCGCGGCATCGACAGTAAAATTGGCGAAATGCCCCGTGACAGCAACCAGCCCGCTAACGACGATATGCCCGTCGTTCCCATCGATGCAATTCCGGTGATCAGCCTTGCAATGCCTGCCCTTGATGGTGGTATTGCACCATTGGGCGAAACCCCGGGTGGCAGCACTGGCGCCCCAGCGGGTGGCTTCATCGGGCGTGGTGATTTTGGCTATCGCTACACAATGACAGACGTCACACTGGAACGTGTGGGCGAGGCAGACGCTGTAATGCCTGGTAATACGCCGTCAACCTGGTGGACACTTGAGCCTCCCGATGGCGAAAACCTGACAACACACCTATCTCTTCTCAACTGGGTTCCCAATCCTGCGCCCAAAGCGTTGGAACGGTCCGAGATCCTCGAAGAGACAATCCGCGAACGGTGGGGAAATGTCTGCGACCCTGCGGCACCTGCTGCGCCAGTTCTGTGGACCTTTGCAGACGAACGTCTGGGTCCGGACCCCGATGGCTGGGATCTGAAGGGCATTGCTTGGCCGGACCCGGTGGATAGCTCGCGCTCTGTAGAGGCAGACAAAGATCTGCACGTTCATGAAACATGGCGTTCCGGCAATCTAATGCTGGACCAGCTCCGCGGGATTGTCCCTGCCATTGTCGAAGGTGGTTTGGTCAACTGCGCCCCAGAGCCAAAAGATGACACACCAGATGGCCCCGGCAACATTGCCGGGCGTCTGAGTGATCTGGCGATTGCCCGTCGCCCGCGTGATCTTGTGACCTCCGGTATTTTGGCAAACAATCCGTCCGCACACACGATCAGCCGAAATCTTTCTCTGGGAGTGGGCACGCTGAATGACGGTGCGATTTCACACGCCGAAACCAATTTGACCAATGCGCTGGGGGGCGCCCGGGCGCGCCGCTTGGTCGAACGGGATCTGGTTGATCGGGCTGTGGTTGGATCATTCGGCTCACGCAGGGCAGTTGATAATCTCAGTATTGAACACCTTGACCTAAGCGAAGCTGTGCGCCGTCTCGATCAAGGGTTGAACCTTAACCGCAGCGCCTTGCTGAGCGTCGGAAATGGCCCAGTCACCGCCGCCGCTCCACATGGTACCACCGTTCCGGGTGGTCCTACCCATGATGGACCAAGATGCCCTGGACGGGTATTGGCATCCCCCCTGTGGGACACCGGTGAACCGGTCGTATTCGGTGATTTAAGCCGTGCCGACGATATCGCCGATCAGCTTGCTGAGCTGGGAATCAAGCATGGCCCACTTTCAGACGTCATCGAAGTCGACAGCGGCGCCATCCTCGAAGGTCATCTGCTAATGTGGGTGAACCGCGGCCTTCTGAACGATCAGCAAGGATCAGGTCGTGGAATGATGATCCATTTCCTTGATGCCGAGGATAATATTTTGGGCACGCGGCCTGTCCGGGTCTCGGATTTGCTGGCGGTGACCAGCCTGCCCACACGCTGGGCCGACATGAATGGGCCATGGTTCGAGGACCTGTATCACACCATATTGTACGGTCAGTCCCGCCTGTCTCCACGTCAGCCAGTTTGCGTGAAACTGGATCCGCCCGACGGCACCGAAAAGTTCCGGATTGGCGTGCTTTACCTCGATAAAAAACAAGCAAGCCGGTTCGAACAACAGGGTCGTCCCTATTATGTTGGCGCGATTGAACTGACCCGCATGGGTGAGGTTGAACGCGAAGAATATGACAATACAGAAATCGAAAAAGACCGTCAGGTTCTAGAAGAATTCCTTGGCCCGCAAAGCGGCGATGTTGCGTTGCTGTTCCCCAACTCTGTCTACCGTGTCAGCTGTAGCAGCGATGTACGTATCCGCGACGACGAAGGTGCCGAAAGCGATGCAGCAGCTCAAACCGCAACGTTCTGGTTCCGCACAGATGCCGCCGCGCCAAAACGGTTGGACCCATGGATTCTGTGCACATTGCCCGCCGAGAGCGAGGCACATGTCTTCGGTCTGGATGCGCCACGCGTTGTCTTTGCCACAAATGCAGTTGATCAATTGTTTGCGGCTTACGGCAAAGAATTGCGTGTCCGGCTCAAGGCGGCATCGTTCCGCCAGGTTGATGAACCTGGCCTGCCGCACCCTGTTCCGATTGATGCAGGCACATTGGAAAACATAAAAGCGCATGTGCTTTCCCCGTTTGAAACGGTAATCCAAGAGGTGTTGCAAGAAACCGGGCCTTGCGTACCGATTGACGGCGAACGTGTGCGTCATTCCATGCTCACCCTGCCTATTCCGCTTGATCCCTACACTGACTACATCATGGACATTGAATCCGTTGATATTGGGGCCCCGGCTGAAACGGTTGGTGATCGTGTCTATCGGTTGAATTTCTCAACCGGCCAGTTCGGCCTGACCGAGGACTTCGCCCGTGATTTCCAAGCAACCCTGACCGAGCATCGCTACACCGAAGCAGGCGTCCTGCAGGCAATTGCCAACGACCCTCGCTTTGCTGGCCGTGAATTGGACAGTATCGTTGCTGGGCAGGATCTGTTGACTGCAATGGGCCCCGAGCTGGATGAAGAACTGATCGGCGCAGGGCTAGAACCCATGGATGTGCCGGGTGCCGCACGCATCACCGTATTCTGGGAACAGGTCAACCCGGCCGCTGATCCGCAACCGGCTGCGGTGTTGCTAGATGCAAGTGAGCCAATGCACCGGACGCGGCCAATTCCGCAAGAAGTGACCGAAGAAGATCCTGACGGCATTGCCACAACACGCTGGCGTCTGGAACCGACACCATGGTTGTCGATCGCTGAAAACGCCTCTTCTGACGATATCGTGGACAAAATTCTCTTTGCGCCGGGGGCTCAGCGCGCCCTGATCACTCTGAAACCGGGATCACGTGGCCAGAGCCTGCGTATGGATATGATCCGCAAGGCATTTGCTGAACCTTATCTGGATGAAGGTTTCGCAAGCGACGTGGAAATTGAGATCATTGCAACAGACCTGGCCCGCGCGCCGTGGGAAGAAGAATAGGAGGCATCGGTGGATCGTACTTTCAGCCCATATTGGTTCCGCGGTCAGGGCGCGATGATCACCGCAGATTCGCTTCTGCGCCCCTTTGCCGACGAAAACGGGGTTGTCACCGGACCCCTCGGGCCTGCGGCTGACAGCCCGGCCAGCCGCGAGGTTTTGCGTTTATCCCGAAACCGGGCCCCTCAGGAGCTTGATCTCAAGGACTTTGGCAATCGTGTGCTGTCCGTATTTTTGCGTTGGCAATTGAACCCCGCTGTTGGCCTGCCCTCTGAACCTTTCAAAGTGTGGCGCCGCATTGCTTTCCCTCTGTTGCAGGATGTCACTGGGATTTTAACTCAAAAATACAACCTGCCCCCACTTGGCACAGTGCATCAGTTCTTTGAACCGGTGATGTCAATCATTGTCCGCGTCAAAAGCACGGGCCCCGCCTTGGGCGTGACCATCGTTCCACTTGCCAATGGTGTTGGCTTTGAGAATATGCTTGGTTTTGAAAGCCTCGCTATTCCCGCAAATGGAGAGCGCACCTATAGGTTCTACGCCCCCTACATCACTGCGGTGCTGATTAACGGCGCTGATGGTCAAGAGGTAACGATCGCAGGCGAACCATTGTCCCAAGCCGATAAGATAGAAGGTTGGGAATTGATTGAAACGGTTGGGTTGCCGGTTGATCCGAATGATTTTGGCGACCTCGGTGATCAGGCACATGGCAAAGAACAGGGCCTTGTTGGTGCCGAAGTCCCCGCAACCGAGGCGGCGAAACAGCGGTTTGCAAGGGGTATCAACCCTTTCGGTTGGTATCCGGCCTTCCCAACTGGCGACACATCACCCATCTGGGAGATGCCCGACCCCGATGGAATGATTGCAGACGCAGATGGTACCCTCCTTGCGATGCTGCACAAGGCGATGCATGAGCCGCCAAACCAACAGGCGCAATTTCTGGAACGCCACCTGATCCATCCGCCTCAAAATACCAATGGCGATACAATGCCTGCCGACGATGGAGAGGCGCATATCTCGTCGATCAAGCTATTACAGATGGCCGTGGCCACTGACCCGATGCAATCCGTATTGATGGGTTTCGGAACCGGGTATCCTTATGTCGATCTGGATCCGATCAATCTTGGCGCCATGAGTTTTCTGGGCTCTTCAGAGATGGCTGATTATGACTTTATGATCACCGGGTTCTGGTCCAAAGGCCTTGATGGCGATAGCGATGCACGTGAACTGGCCGCGATCATACCGCGTCCGCGCCGTGCATTGCGCCCGCCTGTTCCGGGTGATTTGAAACTGCATTTTTTAGCCCACCAACGCCCGGCTACCCCAGATGGCAATTGGATCGCGACCAGCCGCGCAAGTTGGGAACGCCTGCCTTTGGATAATCTCAATGCAGTTTCAAGTTTCGCCTTCGGTCGCGCTGAAGGCGGTGTTGCGGGCCCAGCAACACCCTTGATGGAGCCGCGCCCTTCGGGCAAAGGGCTCATGCCGATTGGCAACAACGAAAACCGCAAAGACCCAGAATACCCACGTCAATCTGCATCCGATACCGGGTTTACGATCCCGAATTCACCCGGCTCTGTCAGTGCGCAATATGGCGCTGCCACGCAGAACATTTTTGGCATCTGGAGCCCATGGGCAACACAGCCATTTTCCAGCACCCAACCTGATCCTGATACCGTCAACATCATCTCTGCAGAATTGCGCCCAGTCGACACCGGTAGCGGCACTGTCTGTCCTGCCGATCTCGTGGTTGAGTTTGTTGTAGACTGGCGCGTTCGCTCAGTTGCCCGGATTGACTTTCGGGGGCGGCTATTTGCAGCCGCCACCCGTCACACACCAGCCCCTGCTGGCCTGCCGGGCGGTTTGCAAAAAAGCATCGCAGGCGCGCCACAGAATGTTTTCATTACTTTTGCAGGTGACGTGCCCGCCCTGACAGACCCAAGCGTTCCCGGCCTTGACGGCGCCGCAAGCGTCATCAACCTTGACGCACAAGGCGGAGCAGAAGTGGCAGTCCCCGGATTTTCCAGCCAAGGCCATGCCCGCCGCTACCGTGTGACCATCCCCGGTTTCTCGCTTGACTATGCAGGGTCCCCGCATGTTGGTCTGGCGCTTCGCGCACGGCTCAGAGAGGCGCTGCCTCCCGGACGATCGGGCAGTTACGGACCGCGCAGCAAACTAACCTATGCATCTGATCCAAGATCGCGCCCAACGCAAATCATCGACATCGTACGTTTGGCCAGCCTCCCGGATGCCAAAGGTGAATGCCATGCGATTGTAGAATGGCAACCTGTTCCGGGTGCCGATGGGTATATTCTGTATCAAAGCACCGAAACCAGAATGCTGGCCAGCAGAGGCATGTCAGAAGCCCTGCCCGGTGTGACGCTTAGCACTCGCCTGACGACATTGAAAAACGCCTTTACCGCATCCCCTGACCGCCGCGATTTCAACCGTGTGAACAAGACATTGCTGACGGGCACAAATTTGGATGTCGCCTTGCCGCGCGGATCACAGGCAATCCATCTTTTCGTTGTCATTCCAATCAGCGTCGGCGGGGTCGAAGGCCCGTGGCCCAGTGGCCCAGACGCGGACGAAGCGATGATCCCATATGTGGCACCGCGCCTTGCCAATCCTGCGCCCCCAACAATCGAAGCACAGCGGATTGAACGCCCCGGCGGCTTTGCGGCGCGCATTCGTATTGAAACGCGCCCCGCTTCTGGCGCGCGCCCCGGACGTGTCGACATCTATCGCACCCGCGTCGCGGACGCTGCCCGCCAGCTGGATAGCATGGGACCGCCTTTGGCATCTTTGACCGGCAGCACCGCCAGCTGGGTTGCTGGCACAGATACAAATGGAACAGAAACGTGGATAACAGACATCACCGGAGAAGATGAGCCCGGCGGTTCTTGGAAACCACAATGGTACCGCGCCATTGCCTGGGGGCTGGATGATCCGCAACGCGGCGTTCGAAAAGGCCGCGGAAGACCCTCACCCGCTGTTGCGGTTGTAGTCCCGCCAGACGGGCCGCCGCCGCTCTCGCCACCAGTGTTAAGCTGGCCGGGTGGTGGCAATATCGGCGATATTCTTGTTTCCACCATCTCAACCGCACCAATCATGCCAACCTCGCTTGGTCCTCATGTGCTATCAGCTGAGGTGCGTTTGGACGGTGATCCGCAACCCCACTACTACACGATTGCTCCGGGTGCCGGAGATGACCCACTGAATCCCGGGCAAAAACTTCCCGGTGCCACCCCGCTTGATCTGATCTCAGAAGTGCCCGAAATGAGCCAAACCGCACTCTGGCGTGAACCTGATGGTCTGGATCGCAATTACCGCCTGTTCATTAGACGCCCGGGCCCAATGCCCGCAGGCAGCATTCTGCTTCGCATGACCGACCCACTGGGCCGGGTGACCGAACGCCTTACCAGTTTCGGAACCGGGTCAATTATTCCGCTACCAGATTTAAGTGACATTGATAGCTTTGGAATTTCTGGGCGCGGCACAGTCTATTCGGTTACCACCGACGCGCCAATTTCGGGACCGCTTGAATATAGGCTGCGGATCGCCATCCGACCCACATCGGGTAGCGGTGGCATACTGGGCACAGATCGGTTGCGCGACCTGCGAGAAATTCCCGATATTTTTGGCCGGTTCGGCAGACCACCCGGAAGAACCCCACGGTTCGAACCACGCCCCGGCCCAATTCTGGATCTTGGTGTAAACCGTCCCGCATCGCAGTTCAAAAAAGAAGGCAGGCAACTGGTCTACGAAGCCCCACTGTCCGCGGTTCCAATTGGCAGCGTTCCGTCAACAGCCGGTTCCCAGACCCCATTATATTCCGCAAGCCGTCAGCAAATCGGAGGGCGCACAGGGGTGACCGTTTTCGCCCGCACAGATATCCGCGACATCACGTTCGAAATCATCATGCCCGATGGGCGCAGCGTCTCAAGCACAGACCGGGAGTAGCCGATGACACAGTTGAATGTCTTCACACTTACGCCTCAGGCCGCGGCACAGGCGTTGCAAGATAATGGTCTTGACGCTTTGGGGCTTACTATGGCGCGACTCTCAAACGCTTGGGGGACGGCTGATCCAACCTTTGATGCCAATACGCTACGCCTGACCCCTTCGGGCAATGCGCTGGCGCCTTTCCGCGGAACGCTTGAATATCTTGATCAAGGGCATGAGTTTCGGGATGTAACAGGGGCTGGCATCGCGGGGCCCGTTGCTGCGTTTCGTCTTCACCCGCAAGCTGTCCAACGTCTCAGCCGGTTGATGCAGCGATATGCAGTGGCTGCAAATCCGCACCACCGGCCAGTTCCAGAGACGTTGGTGTTTACCGGTGCTGTTCCTGCGCCTGACCGCTCGCCGCAAACTTATGAGCCCGGCGAAAGCCTTGGCAGGTCAGAACCGATGAGCTTTCATGATCACCGGGGCCTGATTATTGATCCAATTTCGATCGCCGCAATTTTTGATGACCTGATGACAACATTGCCAGCGCTCGACTTTTCCAATGGCGCCGGAACCGGTGCGGCAGGTGGCGTTGGCAGCATTACGGCGCTGGCATCGGGCATTATTGCACAGGTGGTGGATCTGCACGGAAATCCCTTTACAGCGGCTCTTGGTGATGTCGGCGTTGAAAAACAAGACGGCGCAGCCAGCACAACCGGCAATCTGGATGCTTCCGGGATCGTGACGCTTGCCGCGGGCGAACTACTCGCAGCAACCGGAACGAATGCCGCAAGTCGGGTTCGCATCGGTTGGGCCACAGGTGGTGCATTGGGGACAGGGCCATTGGCCCAACCCGGTCTGCCCGGTGGTGTCGCACTAACCCGTCAGTTTCTGCGCGCCTATGCTGTCGATCTAGATTGGCACTTACGCGGCAACCGCACGACAAGCCCGATCATCGGAGTCCCGGCCGAAGACGGAGACATGCCTGATGATCTTAAACCTCAGGTCCGCACCGAAGTGGTCATTGACTATGCCGTAGATGGCCCCGACCTGATTGCGCGCGCCAATAACGTTCTGGCCCGGCTTGACGGTGCCCCCGGTAGCCCGCTTTTGTTCGCAGCTGCGCCTAAACTTGATGATGCCGTACCCACTCCACCCGCGCCGGGGGCCCCGGCCCATTGGCCTGCATTCCCGGCACCTGCTGGTGCCGGTGTTTTCGGGCCTACCCCCGCGCCCCTTACCGGGGCAACCGCCACCTGGACTGCAGATGAGGATGTGGTTGTCCAACTTGCTGCAAATGCCGTGCCAGACGGCAGCAGTCTACGGCTTTATAATCAGCGTTTCATCTCAATCCCGGCGATCGGCGAAACACCATCCTTCAAACGTGGAGATGGCGGCGCAGCGATAGCCGTTGCCGGCCAACCCACACTCATCTTGGTTCATAATCCACTTGGCCTAGAATCCGGCGATCCAAAACCCAGCCCCGCCACATTGGTATTTGATCTTGTGATCACCCCTCGGGCGCAAAATCGCCGCTTGTTTGCGGCCCGGTCTTTGCCCATTGCAGCAGGCCCCGCGCCAGTGCCAACGGATGTCTTTGCTCCTGCCTTAGACCGAATGGGTGGATTGACCGACAATGTAAAATCTGTGGCCCCTGTCCCACTGTTTGGCACCGACGACGGACCAGATGACAGCGCCGCAGGAACACCCGTTGATGCAGCACGAGCCTTGGCTTCGGAAACTGTACCCCGAACCGGCCCGCGCCTGCCAACCATGGGTCGGTTGGAATCCATTGTTGTCAGCGGCATCGGTTCCGCGGCCATCAGTACCGGATTAGACTGGGAGGGCGTCCTAAGTGGCACCTCTTGGTCGCGTGCTGCGTTATCGGCCAATCACGCGCAAGGCAATCCCGGCAATCCGCCGGGTCCTGATACTCACAACGGCGGTGTCCACGTCGAAGGCGCATTGGCCTATGACCTTGCGCGCCATGCGGTGCGTCGGGCACAGCCCTTTATCCCCTTGCCGGGCGGCCCCCCTCCTGCGCAGGCCCCAGGTTGGCTTGCAATGTCGGGGGGCAATAATATGAACCCACCACAACGCGCCGGTGCTCCACCGGCGGGTGCAACATCATCTGGTGTATTGTTGCAATCCATTGGTGCCGTTGCCGAAACGCCTGAGCTATCATTGCTACCGCCCGGCAATCCGCTGGACTCTGCTAGCCCGATTGATCTGCAAACGGTGATCAATGACATTGCCAGCGCTCTTGGTATACCGGCACCGACAATCGATGTGACCAACGGTAACCGCTTACTGAATGAGCTGCGCCGCGAATATGAGCTATCTGTGCATGGGTCACGCGATACGCTTTGGTCGTTGGCCCGGGCCTTTCATCAGGCCGAAGAGCTGGTCTATATTGAAACCGCGGGCTTGGCCCGCACGGTTCATCCCGGCGGTGATAGCGGCGCGGTGACAATTGACCTGATCCAGATCCTCGCCGACCGGCTGGCTGCACAGCCAAGGCTCAAGGTCGTACTCTGCACGCCGCGCGAAACCGATTTTACCCCGCCACCTTTTGTGCGGGCAGCGATTGAGATGCGAAATCAGGCGATACAAGCGCTGCAAGCCAGCGCAGCGGGCCGGGTCGTGGCCTTTCATCCGGGCGGCTTTCCTGGGCGCGCTGCACATTTGCCCGGCACAACGGTTGTGGTGGATGATGTCTATTCGCTGACCGGCGCCACACACCTCAGACGGCGCGGCATAAGCTTTGATGGCAGCGCCGCCATTGCATCCGTCGATCACGCGGTTGCGCAAGGATATAGCGCAAAAGTCCGAAACCAACGTGTGCTTTCCATGGCCGACCGCCTTGGCGTTAGTCCGCGTGATGCGATGGGCCTTCCGACGTCCGACTTTATCCGATTGCAGCGCCCGTCTGCAGCATTCTCGCTTGTATCTGACCTTGTCGAACAAGGTGGATTAGGACGGCTGGAGCCCAACTGGCAAGGCCCCGATGATGCAACCGTTATCCCACAAACGCCCAATGTAGCCGACCCCGACGGCAGCGACGGTGCAAATCTGGCGGTCTTTCTTGCCGCATTGCTTAGTTGAAACCTCTCCGCCTACACACAGGCCCCATCTTTGCTACAAGTCGCAGGCCCCATCGTCGAAGGCCTGCATGCCCCATCAAGCCCGCTAAAGATCATTAGTGGGGCGAATACATCACAGACTGTAAGACAAACCCAAAAACAGGCTGTGGTTTTCACTGCTAGAATTAAAAAACGAGGTGCTGTAGCCAGCATTCATCGCCACATCATCAGAGATAAGATAGTCAAAACCGATGTCGAAATTAACCTGTTCCCCATCGCTGGTATCTATACCTTGCGTACTGCTGAAGCTCGCGTCCGAAGTCAAAGCAATAGAGATATCATCAAAACTCAGCTCACTATATTCGTAAAACACACCTGCATAGGGCTGAAACTTGCCAAGGTCATATCGCATATCCAAGCCGACAGAGGCAGATAAGGCCTCTGTATTTTGGCCAGTTACAGCCAGCGACCCTCCGATCGCGCCGGTTTCTGAATACCCATCGACATGGATATCCGAATAATTAGCGCGTGCCTCTACACTATATGAAAACGCGCCCCGCGACGGGAACAGATATCCAACAGCTGCCTGCACGTTATGGGCATTGGAATCTGTCGATGCCGTCGCGCGCCCAGCACTGCCTGCACTCCGTTCTAGATCCAGATCATAGTCTTCGTAGCTGTAGACCAAATTGGCATACACGCCGTTCGTTGCAATATGTTGAGCATAGACCGAGAAATGGTTTCCGGTAACGTCTGAATTCCCCAGATTTCCGGAAATGCCAGTTTCCATATCAGTACGACCATAAGACATTCCAAACGAAAGCGATGGTGTGATTGCAAAATCTATACCCAACTGACCACCGCTTGATGTACTGTCATAACCGCTAAAGCTGCTGCTCGTATCCCGGTCAAGATCCGCAAAGTTTCCGTCAATCCAGAACCTCAAGTTGTTAAAAATGCTATCATCGCCATTTCCGCCGCCATACAATGCAGCGCGTGAAACACCCTCATTCGAGGAAGTTTGCGCATTATTTCGTAAAGCGGATAAGCGCTGGTTGATCTGATCATTCATGAGCATACCTGCAGAATTGACCAACGAGGAATTCACCGGAATCGTCTCAAACGCAATACTTGTCTGTTCGGCAAAGCTATTTAACTTTTCAACAATGGCCGTCATACCAAACAGGGCTGTATACAAAAGAAAATCTGCGCCTGCTAAAAACGGAGTGCCCCCATTCTCTGCCAAAAGCTTCTCTGCACCGGCACCGGTACTAGCAATCGACTGGTATGCGTTACCGTCACTGGAGTGTACGCCAAAATAGTAAGTGCCTGGATCAAGCGTCAGACCAACGATTGAAAACTCATCAAGGTTAGTATTGTTCCCACCCTGCGTAATCGCTGTGTAAAGTGTCCTGCTGGTGCGGGTCGCTGTCCCTGAGAAGAGCTCAACATTGGGGGCATCAAGGGCCCTCACGACATAACGAAAACTATTAGCTGTAGTTAAAGCAGTACTTGATAACATCTGAAATCGCGTAACCTGTGTCTTCGATGCAAAATTATGCTGTGAAAGCAGGATCTGCCGGCCAGGATTAACTTGATTATTCAAAGAATTTGTCGCCGCCCCACTACGGCCTGTGATATTGTCTTTGATGGTGATTTCTTTCGCCTGCAACGATGCAGGTAACAACAGCATGGCGATCACGAATTTTGTAAAGGGCTTTGCTATTTTCATTGTCTGGTTTTCTTTCAAGTAATCCGTCTAAATTTTTTACAAACAGGTACACTTAGTTAGCGGACAGCAGAAAGCCAACGCGCCAAACAATCATTAACGCGCCCTTAATAGCTGATTAAATTGGGTAAAATTTTGGCGTCGCCTTGTTTAGATATTGTTTCGGCTTCTCTCTTTCCGATGCCAACAAACTAACGGCTTGGGGGCTGCAAAATTAGCGTTCTATCGAATCCGCCCAAGACTTATCAAACACCTGCGTGTCATTTTCCCAGGCCGTTAAACTTTGCTCAATCTCAAAGGTATCTTTCAGCCCGCGCATTCTGGCGACCACCTTTGTGCTTGCCTCCCAATCGTCACGCTTCATGGACCGGGTCCAGGCCATCTCAACTTCTGCACTCGCCGGATCACCACGTCGGATGCTCCAACGCTCGGTCATTGCGCTTTCGGTGACAAGGCCCGAAACCTCATCTTTCTGGCGTCCGTGATCCCCGGAAATTTCCAGCGTAATTCTTCCTGTTTCAGTATCCTCATGCCACTGCTTTGCTTCCGTTCCTTGGCGCAGCTTTTTATAAGGTCGGGTTTGGTACGCAATTGGGGGTGAAAAGGTACAAGTTGTACACAAATCCGGGTTCACACTCGGCAATGTCAACGTGCCCTCAGTCAGTGTCAGGGTGAAGTTTTCCCCTTCGGGCCAAACAAAAGGCCAATAGCTTCCACTAATCGCCAAACGCAATTTGTGCCCTTCGGGAATGCGGTAAGCCGTTTGATCCAGCGATACGTTAACCTCAATCTTTTGATCATGATTAAGAGTCTGTTTCACCTCAAAACCTTCAAGATTACGCAGATCCAACATACCCAGTGAAATCAACATGCTGCTGCCATCGGGGCGTACATCGCACAGCCGTGCGATTACCTGACCACGCGCCTTATTAGACGAGAGTTTGATACTAACCTCTGGAGAACCAAGGATAATTTGATCGCCTTGCAAGGGTACACTATCAAAACAAGCCGACAAATTATCATCACATCGCTGATCATCCGGCAACTCTCCCGGGCCAAACCCAAAAGGGAAGAATTCACCACTAGCCTTCCCACAAGCCATGTCAGCTTTCACCTTAATATCAAAAGCTTCTCTATTCCCAAGGGTGTTATCACCAAGCGGTAGAACCGTGTTTTCTTTGTCTGTCGTGCTCCAATCTTTGACCGCAATCCAGTCTCCGGGCCGTTCATCAAGTGACGGGTCCGGCGCCACGCTATCCAAAATATATGCACGATAAGACGGATCATTCTCCGCCCCATTATCAATGTTCTTCAACCACTTATCCCACCAACGTAGAGCAAGATTGTGATAATCGATCGATGGTTCAATCGTACTAATATGCGGATACTTATGACTCCATGGTCCCATGATGCCCTGCACTGGACATTTCAGGTTTTCGACCATCGCCAGCATCGCATTACGGTATCCATCGTGCTGCCCACCAATAACCAGAACAGCCGCTTGCAGGCTATCATATGTTTCGCAGATGGAGCCGTGTTTCCAATAATCATCCCTGTCCGAATGTCGCATCCAACGACTTGCCAGGAATGGCGTATTTTCCAACTGTTCCAACCACATATGCCGTGCTTTGTGGTGACCAAGCAGCGCCGGATCAGGCGGCACAGACAGCCACGACATTGAGGTTGCCGCCCAACCGATGTTCTCGCCAACCTGAATACCGCCCTTGTAGTGGATATCATCATTGTAACGGTCCACGGTGGTGCCAATGCTAATCACAGCCTTTAGGGCCTCGGGCGCACGTGCAGCCAACTGCACACCATTAAAGCCACCCCACGAAATACCCTGTATTCCAACACTTCCGTTGCACCAGCTTTGATCAGCGATCCAATTGATCACCTCAACACCGTCGCTTAGCTCTTGTTCAGAATACTCATCATCATACAGCCCCTCGCTATCCCCAGTCCCGCGACGATCCACGCGCAAACAGGCGTAACCATTGCTAGCAAACCACGGATGCATCGTGTCATCTCGCGCGGCAGTACCGTCGGACTTTCGATAAGGTAAATATTCAATAATGGCTGGAACAGTGTCTATTTTTGCCTCTTCAGGGAACCAAAGCTTTGCAGATAACCTTGTGCCATCAGACAATGTAATGCCATAGTCGGGATCAATCATCATCGGCGATACCTTTCAATTCATAAATCAACTCAAGCGCCTGTTTTGGCGTCAGATCGTCAGGCAATATATCTGCCAAACGGATCTCTACCCGGCTATCGGCAGCGTGTATTTTGGGGGGCGGCGGCGGGACCGCTGAAAAGAGCGGTAGATCATCGATCAACGTGTCACGTTTATTGCCACCTTCGCGCTCGCCTTTTTCCAATGCATCCAGAACAACGCGCGCGCGCTCCACCACCGATGCAGGCAATCCAGCCAGTTTGGCCACCTGTACACCGTAAGATCGATCCGCCGCGCCGCGCCGTACTTCGTGCAGGAAAATCACGTCACCGTTGTGTTCTTTAACCGTTACAGTCGCATTGTCGACACGATCCAATTTTTCACTAAGCTTGGTCAGCTCGTGATAGTGCGTGGCAAAAAGCGCGCGGCACTTATTGGATTCATGCAGATGCTCCAGCGTGGCCCAAGCGATGGAGAGGCCATCGTAAGTGGCGGTTCCCCGACCGATTTCATCCAAAATTACCAATGCATGATCATCTGCCTGGCTCAGAATGGCGGCGGTCTCGACCATTTCCACCATAAATGTAGACCGACCACGCGCCAGATCATCCGAAGCCCCAACACGGCTAAACAGCTGACTGACTATCCCTATATGTGCGGACTTAGCGGGAACGAAACTACCTATCTGTGCAAGCAGCGCAATCAATGCGTTTTGTCGAAGAAACGTGGATTTACCGGCCATGTTCGGACCGGTCAGAAGCCAAATGTCACTGTCTTCACCAAGGTGGCTATCATTAGCAATAAACGGCTCACCACTTTGTGCCTTGAGCGCTTGCTCCACCACGGGATGACGACCGCCTTCAATGTGAAGCACACGGCTTTGATCAACCTTAGGGCAACACCAGCTTTCGTTACGCGCCAGCTCTCCCAGGGCTATAGACAGGTCGAATTCAGCCAAAGCCCGTGCGGTTTGTGAAATCTCTGCCGCACTTTCCAGTATTGCATCTTTTAAGCTGGAATAGAGACGTTTTTCAATCTCCAATGCTTGACCACCTGCATTCAGAATGCGGGTTTCCATTTCGGATAAAGGCAAGGTGGTAAAACGCACCTGATTTGCGGTGGTCTGGCGATGTTTGAAAGTCTCACTCAAAGGCTCCGATAACATCTTCTCAGCATGCGTCGCAGTCACCTCAACAAAGTAACCCAATACATTGTTGTGCTTGACCTTGAGCGACTGGATACCCGTCAGTCCCGCGTATTCTTGCTGCATGGCCGCAATTACGGCCCGGCCTTCATCGCGCAGCTTACGGGCTTCATCCAATTCCTCATGATAGCCCGGCGCAATAAATCCGCCGTCACGCACCAGCAATGGAGGTTCATCGACCAATGCCTCATCCAGAAGGTAAACAAGATCCTCATGACCCAATAAACCCTGCGCCGCAGTCTTGAGCAAATCCGACATATCATGATCATGTGTAAAATCAGCCAGATCACCAGCCTGCGCCAATGCATTGCGCACTGATGTCAAATCACGTGGGCCGCCGCGATCAATCGACAGACGTGAAAGCGCGCGGTCAAGATCCGGCACTCTGCGTAGCATACTGCGAATTTGATTGCTAAAACCGCTATTTTCGAAACCAAATGAAACCGCCTCTAATCGAGACTGAATCACCTCAATTTGTCGTGATGGACTGGAAATACGACGCTCCAGCAAACGCCCACCTGCGGCCGTCACTGTGCGGTCGATAGCCCCTATCAACGACCCAGCACGCCCACCAGACAAGGCATGGGTCAGCTCAAGATTTCGCCGGGTGGCCGCATCGATTTGAAGCACGCGCGCCTGTGCCTCGCGTTGTGGCGGGTGCAGAAGAGGCAGTTTGCCCTTTTGCGTGATTTCGAGATATTCGACAACAGCCCCCATTGCCGCAACTTCGGCGCGGGTGAAATTTCCGTAAGCTTCTAACGTGCCAACTGAAAACAAATCACACAGGCGCTTTTGGCCGCCTGTGCTATCAAAAGCCGCGCGACCAAGCGGGGATAGGGCAATGCCGAACTCATCCGTCATTTCCCCCAGCGCCCGATCCTCACCTTCGGCAACAATCAATTCGCTTGGCATAAGGCGTGCCAATTCTGGCCCCAAACGCACCTCGGGGATCAAGCTGACATGAAATGCGCCGGTTGAAATATCGACCCAGGCCAGTGCGGATTCTCCGCGTACATTAGAAAAGCTTGCCAGATAATTGTGACGACGCGCCTCAAGCAAGCTTTCCTCTGTCAACGTGCCCGGGGTAACCAAACGAACAACATCGCGTTTAACTACTGATTTTGCGCCACGTTTCTTGGCCTCGGCCGGACTTTCAAGCTGCTCACACACAGCAACGCGGAAGCCCTTGCGGATAAGCGTCAGCAAATAGCCCTCTGCTGCGTGAACCGGTACGCCGCACATCGGGATATCATCACCTTCGTGTTTGCCGCGTTTCGTCAGGGCGATATCGAGGGCAACTGCAGCCTCTTCGGCGTCATGGAAAAACAGCTCGTAAAAATCGCCCATGCGGTAAAACAGCATGGCATTGGGATAGCGACCTTTGATTTCCAGATACTGCGCCATCATTGGCGTTACGGCTGATTTACCGGTTGTCACAATTTGCCCCCTGATTTGGCCTGCGCAGAGCTTACAAACCGATGCGACCAGACGAAAGCCAAATCCGGCATTTGGTTGAGCCTTTCGTCAAGCACGTCTATGGAGAGATAACACATCCAAATCTGGACAGGTCCATGTCAAAGCCCAAGTTTACCCGCGAAGAAGCCCTTGCGTTCCACATCGAGCCCACACCGGGCAAGTTTGAGATTGCCGCCACGGTCCCAATGACCACCCAGCGCGACCTATCATTGGCATATTCGCCAGGTGTTGCAGTGCCGTGTGAGGAAATCGCGGCCAACCCGGAAACCGCCTATGACTACACCAACAAGGGAAATCTTGTGGCAGTGATCTCAAACGGGACGGCCGTTTTGGGATTGGGCAATCTGGGCGCCTTGGGATCAAAGCCGGTGATGGAAGGCAAAGCCGTTCTGTTCAAACGCTTTGCAGACGTGAACTCCATCGATATTGAACTGGATACCGAAAACCCAGACAAGTTTATCGATGCGGTCAAATTGATGGAGCCCACATTTGGTGGAATCAATCTGGAGGATATCAAAGCACCAGAGTGTTTCATCATTGAACAACGACTTAAGGAAATCATGGATATCCCGGTATTCCACGATGACCAACACGGCACGGCCGTGATCTGTGCCGCCGGGCTTTTGAATGCCCTGCATATTTCGGGAAAAAAGATCGAAGACGTCAAAATTGTCCTCAATGGCGCAGGGGCTGCAGGCATTGCTTGTATTGAATTGCTCAAATCAATGGGCGCGAAGCATGACAATTGCATCGTCTGCGATACCAAGGGTGTGATTTACCAAGGTCGCACCGAGGGCATGAACCAGTGGAAATCAGCGCATGCGATTTCAACCGAGCTGCGCACATTGGAAGAAGCGATGCAAGGCGCGGATGTTTTCCTTGGTGTGTCGGTCAAAGGTGCCGTGACACAAGACATGGTCAGCGCAATGGCTGATAGCCCGGTGATCTTTGCCATGGCGAACCCTGATCCGGAAATCACGCCAGAAGAGGCCCACGAGGTTCGCCCAGATGCGATTATAGCGACGGGTCGCTCGGACTATCCTAATCAGGTCAACAACGTTCTGGGCTTTCCGTACCTGTTCCGCGGGGCGCTGGATGTACATGCCCGCGCTATTAACGATGAAATGAAAATCGCCTGCGCCCGTGCGCTGGCTGATCTGGCCCGTGAAGATGTCCCTGATGAGGTGGATATTGCCTATGGTCGAAAATTGTCGTTTGGGCGTGATTACATCATCCCAACGCCGTTTGATCCACGTTTGATCCACACCATTCCACCAGCGGTCGCCAAAGCCTGCATGGATACCGGTGCCGCACGTCGCCCAATTGTGGATATGGATGCCTACGAGCAGACTTTGAAATCACGAATGGATCCAACTGCATCGATCCTGCGGTCGATCAATGCCCGCGCGCGCAATTCACAGGCGCGGATGATCTTTGCCGAGGGCGATGACCCCCGCGTCTTGCGTGCTGCCGTGCAGTATCAACGCTCTGGTCTGGGCAAGGCTATCGTCATCGGACGTGATGAAGATGTGAAAGAAAAGCTTGAGGCAGCGGGTCTTGGCGATGCTGCGCGTGAGCTGGAAATCATGAATGCAGCCAAAGCCGACCGGCTGAGCGAATACAAGGCGTTCTTGTACAAACGCCTGCGCCGTAAGGGGTTTGACCGGCACGATGTGCACCGTTTAGCCGCCCGTGACCGGCACGTGTTTGCAGCTCTGATGTTGGCCCACGGCCATGGCGATGGGTTGGTCACCGGAGCGACACGTAAGTCGGCCCACGTGATGGAGTTGATCAACCACGTGTTTGACGCCGATGCCGCCAGCGGCACCGTGGGCGTGACCGCGCTACTACACAAAGGCCGCATCGTTTTGATCGCCGACACATTGGTTCATGAATGGCCAGACGAGGAAGATCTGGCCAACATCGCCCAGCGCGGTGCCGAAGTGGCACGCCATCTGGGGCTAGAGCCACGTGTGGCATTTGTTTCGTTCTCGACTTTTGGTTATCCACGCTCGGAACGAGCTGAAAAAATGCACCGGGCACCGCAAGTGTTGGAAACACGCGGCGTTGATTTTGAGTTTGAAGGCGAAATGACTGTCGATGTGGCGTTGAATGTTACGGCGCAGGAAAGCTACCCATTCCAGCGACTGACTGGCCCGGCAAACGTGCTGGTGGTACCTGCGCGCCACTCAGCTTCAATCTCGGTCAAGCTGATGCAAGAAATGGCCGGTGCGACTGTGATCGGTCCAA
The DNA here is from genome assembly GCF_900327775.1 of Roseovarius sp. EL26. NCBI lineage: Bacteria > Pseudomonadati > Pseudomonadota > Alphaproteobacteria > Rhodobacterales > Roseobacteraceae > Roseovarius > Roseovarius sp. EL26. The sequence goes on along the minus strand of NZ_OUMZ01000006.1, from coordinate 143,415 downwards.
TTTTGTCAGGTATCGATAAACCAATTCAGCTGTGTTCAACCAGCGCAACCGCAAACGATATTCTAAACATGGCTGTTCTTGCGGCATGTAAAATCGGCTAATCAGAGTAATTTAGAAAAATTAGACCCCGCATGATGTCATGCGGGGCCTTTATTATTAATGAGCGGTTGGTCAACTCCGGCGACGGCGACGACGGCCACCATCTTCACTACTGGAATCCCCTTTCGTGTTAAACGACGGGTTCGGCAGATTGGTAATTTTCGCAAGTTCCGGGAACGGGTCGGTTTTGTGGGGGATGGCGTTGGCTGCAACGAAATGATCCTGGAACTTTGGCTCAATCGCCGTTTCGACCTTGGTAATTTCGCGCACAACACGTTCAATCTCGGTTCGGGCCGCGATATTACAAAGCGCAATCCGCGCACCGGTTCCGGCGGCGTTGCCTGCGCTCATGACCTTATCCAGCGGAACATCAGGGATCATACCCAACACCATCGCGTGCAGGGAACTGATGTGCGCGCCAAAGGCCCCGGCCAGAACAACACGGTCTACCTTGTCGACACCGCGTTGATCCATCAACAGACGTGCGCCAGCGTAAAGCGCTGATTTTGCAAGCTGAATGGCGCGGATATCATTCTGCGTCACAGTAATACGCGGGCCGTCTTCAGCACTGGAGTCATGCACCATATAGGAATTGGTACGCCCTTCGGGAACGCAGCGGCTGGTACCAGTTTGCGCCTCGGACCCGATCAGACCACTTTCATCCATCAGCCCGGCAATGCGCAGCTCTGCCACCGCCTCAATAATCCCAGAGCCACAGATACCTGTGATACCGGTGGTGGCTGTTGCCGCATCAAAACCATCTTCATCTGACCACAGCTCACAGCCGATCACACGGAAACGCGGCTCTTTAGTTTCAGGGTCAATGCGGATCGCCTCAATCGCGCCAGGGGCTGCACGCTGGCCCGAACTGATCTGCGCGCCTTCAAACGCCGGACCTGTGGGCGATGAACAGGCCAACACGCGCTCTTTGTCGCCCAGCAGAATCTCAGCGTTGGTACCCACGTCCACGATCAAAGCCAGATCTTCAGATTTACCCGGCTCTTCCGACAAAGCCACGGCGGCACAGTCTGCACCAACGTGCCCAGCAATACAGGGCAGTATGTAAGTCCGTGCGCGGCGATTGATGGCTGTCAGATCAAGATCACGGGCTTCGAGCGACAGGCTCTCGGAAGTGGCCAGCGCAAATGGTGCCTGGCCCAGTTCCACGGGATCAATGCCCAACAGCAAATGGTGCATCACCGGGTTACAGACAAATACCACTTCGACGATCAAAGCCGCATCAATCTCAGCTTCTTTGGCAATCTCATCCGCCAGCGTGTTGATCGCATCGCGCACAGCGGCGGTCATTTCTTTATCGCCACCGGGGTTCATCATTGAATAGCTGACCCGGCTCATCAAATCCTCACCAAAGCGGATCTGCGGGTTCATGATACCTGATGAAGCCTTGACCTCCCCGGTTTCCAGATCCGTCAGGTGGGCAGCAACGGTGGTTGAGCCCAAATCGATTGCCAAGCCATACAGGCCAGCCTCGTGCAGGCCCGGCCAGATATCAATGACCCGCGCAACCGTATCATTATGAGCTTTGTTCAACGCAACAGTGACCTGAAACTTGCCCTTGCGCAGAACTGGCTGAAGCTTGGTTAAAAGAGTGACATCAGCGGTGATGCCGTCAATTTCCCATTGATCGCGCAAGGCGCGTTCCAACCTCTCCAAATCGCCAGTGGGTTCGTGCATGTCGGGCTCGTCCACCTCAACGAAATATAGACGTGTGGCTGGATCCATCTGGATTACCCGGGCCGATGCCGCCTTGCGGACAACTTGTTTGTGCACCTGGCTTTCTGGCGGCACATCGATGACAATATCGCCCTGAACGGTGGCCTGACAGCCCAAGCGACGCCCGGTTTTAAGCCCGCGTTTGTCATCATAACGCTGCTCAACCGAATTCCATTCAGACAAGGCATCATCGGCAACCGTCACACCATGTTTTGGAAACTCCCCATAGCTAGGGGTGATCTGACATTTGGAGCAGATCCCGCGCCCACCACAGACCGAATCAAGGTCCACGCCCAATTGCCGGGCGGCTGTCAGAACCGGTGTTCCAACAGGAAAATTACCACGTTTACCAGAGGGGGTAAAAACGACGAGGGGATCGGTGCTCATGATAATGGCCCTTAGCTTTTGTTGCGCGCTGAGATCAGACAATAATCAGCTGTGGACATAAAGGAAGGCTACAACCGGCAAAATTTGTCATAGCCGCGTCATATCCGCCCAAGCCTTAGCATTTCCAATTACAAAAGCGCTGATTTGTGGTGTTTATAAACCACAGTTCGCTCCCTTAATTTCATGCCTCTACTGCCTGCAAAGCGACGCTTGACTCTGCCCACAACCCTTGTATAAGCGCGCATTCATTGGTGTTGGTGGCCCTTGCAAAAGGGATCCTGTCACTTCGGCAAAATCCGGAGAGAGGACAACGCCCTTCGAAACCTTGAACGAAGGAGATCAGCAGATGACAAAAAGAACTGCTGCCAAATACAAAATTGACCGCCGGATGGGTGAAAACATCTGGGGTCGCCCAAAATCACCAGTAAACCGTCGTGAATATGGCCCCGGCCAGCACGGTCAGCGCCGCAAGGGCAAACTGTCTGACTTCGGTCTGCAGCTGCGTGCCAAGCAGAAGCTGAAAGGCTACTACGGCGACCTGACAGAGAAGCAATTCCGTCGCGTTTACAAAGAAGCTGAGCGTGTAAAAGGCGATACAGGCGAAAACCTGATCGGTCTGCTGGAGCGTCGTCTGGACGCGGTTGTTTACCGTGCCAAGTTCGTTGCAACCATGTTTGCCGCACGTCAGTTCGTGAACCACGGCCACGTCAAGGTAAACGGCCAGCGCGTCAACATCCCGTCTTACCGTGTTAAAGAAGGTGACGTGATCGAAGTGCGTGATCGTTCCAAGCAGATCGCTGTTCTGCTGGAAGCCGTACAACTGGCTGAGCGTGACGTTCCTGACTACATCGATGCGGACCATTCAAAAATGACCGCAACATTCGTTCGTACGCCTGGTCTGGCTGATGTGCCTTATCCAGTGATCATGGAACCGAACCTCGTTATCGAATTCTACGCGCAGAACTAAGCAACTCGCTATTTCTGCCAGAGGCCGCGACGGGAAACCGCCGCGGCCTTTTTTTTGGTGCTGGCCAAGATCGTAACCCCCCGCTAGAAAACCTGCGAAGGAGTAACAGGCATGACAAAGATCACCCCCCAACCAGGGATCATGGATATCGCTTTGTATCAAAGCGGGGCGTCACATGTTGAAGGTGTATCAAGCGTCGTCAAACTGAGCTCGAACGAGAACCCATTTGGACCGTCTGAAGCCGCGAAAGAGGCCTTTCGCAAGGCATCATTCGAGCTACATCGTTACCCATCATCTGATCACGCACCCCTGCGCGACGCAATTGGCGAAGTACACGGTGTTGACCCTGCACGGGTGATCTGCGGGGCAGGTAGCGACGAAATCATTGCATTTTTGTGCCAAGCCTATGCCGGCCCAGGAGATGAGGTGGTCTATACCGAGCACGGCTTTGCTATGTACCGGATCAGCGCATTGGCAGCCGGGGCAACCCCGGTCGAAGTGCGTGAACGGGACCGCGTCACTGATGTGGACGCCATTCTGGCAGGCTGCACAGAACGAACAAAGCTGGTATTCATCGCCAATCCAAACAACCCAACCGGCACCATGATTGGTGATGGCGAGATTGCGCGTTTGGCAGATACATTGCCGCCACAGGTTATGCTGGTATTGGACGGGGCCTATGCTGAGTATGTCGAAGGTTATGATGGCGGCCTCAAAGTGATCGAAGCCCGTCAGAATGTGGTGATGACCCGGACCTTTTCCAAGCTTTACGGCCTAGGTGGGTTGCGTATTGGCTGGGGATATGGCCCGCAACATGTGATCGATGTGCTTAACCGTGTACGCGGCCCCTTCAACCTGTCGCAGGCAGGGCTTGCCGCGGCCGAGGCTGCTGTACGCAGCACTAACTGGACTGCAAAGTGCCGCACGGATAACACCCGCTTGCGCGCATGGCTTGCTGAGGCCTTGGCAGGGCATGGCGTGCCGTCTGACACCTCTTGCGCCAACTTCATTTTGGCTCGTTTTGCCAATCAGGCAACTGCAGAAGCCTGTGATGATCACCTTAAATCTCAAGGTCTGATTGTGCGCCGCGTCGGCGGATACAACCTGCCCCATTGCCTGCGGATTACCGTTGGTGATGAACCATCCTGCCGCCGTGTGGCACACGCCATAGGCCAGTTTATGGGAGACAGCGAATGACTGCCATTTATGACCGCGTGACCTTGATTGGATTAGGCTTGATCGCCTCATCTATGTACTGGGCTATCAAACGTGCGGGTCTGGCCAATGAGGTGGTTGGCTATGCCCGATCTGAAGAAACTCGCAACACAGCACGCGAGATCGGCCTGTGTGATCGGATCTGTGACACCGCGATTGACGCCGTCGAAGGTGCGGATCTGGTTGTATTGTGTGTGCCTGTCGGGGTCATGGGGGCTGTAGCTGCTGAGATCGCACCAGCACTTATGCCCGGTGCCACCATCAGCGATGTCGGGTCCGTCAAACGCGCCGTGATTGATGCGGTATCACCACATTTACCTGACAACGTTCATTTTGTACCGGCACACCCACTGGCCGGAACTGAACATTCCGGACCACGCTCGGGCTTTGCTGAACTGTTTGACAATCGCTGGTGTCTGATCGTGCCCGTCGACGGAACAGATGACACGGCAAGCGATGCGCTTGAGAAATTCTGGCAAGGCCTCGGTAGCCTGACCGAGCGCATGGATGCCGATCACCATGATCTGGTATTGTCTGTCACCAGCCACGTTCCGCATTTGATTGCCTACACTATGGTCGGTGTGGCCGATGATTTGCAGCGCGTCACTGACTCTGAGGTTATCAAATACTCGGCCGCAGGTTTCCGGGATTTCACCCGAATTGCCGCCTCGGATCCAACAATGTGGCGTGACGTATTTTTGTCAAACAAAGATGCCACATTAGAAATTCTGGGACGCTTTACCGAGGAGCTCTTTGCCTTGCAACGTGCCATTCGAACGGATGATGGCGCGCATCTGCATGATTATTTTACCCGCACACGTGCCGTACGCCGGGGAATTATCGAAGCCGGACAGGACACCGCTGCGCCGGACTTTGGCCGAGGAGGGTCAAAATGAAGCATCACGCTATCTTGATAGCAGCTGTACTGCTAAGCAGTTGTTCTGGCTCACAAAATCCAAACCCATTGCGCAGCATGGGAGCCGTTTGTGGTGATCCTGACATTCGTGGCGAGTTTATTGGCAAGGTATCAGGCAGCCAGGCAGGATGCGGGTTTGATAATGGGGTGCGCGTCACTTCGATTAATGGAATCTTACTAAGTCAGCCGTCATTGATGCGCTGTGAAACCGCCAAGGGAATGAAATCTTGGATCGGGAAAGGAATGCGAAAGGCTGTGGGCAACACAGGTGGAGGTGTCGCACAAATCCAAGTCGCCGCGCATTATGCCTGTCGTACCCGCAACAGCCAACGCGGTGCAAAATTGTCTGAACATGCGAAAGGAAATGCAATTGATATTTCAGCCTTCCGCCTGCGTAACGGATCCGAAATTTCGGTTGAGGAGCATTGGGGGGGCGGAAAGTACGGCCGTATTCTGAAGAAGATGCACAAAACCGCCTGTGGTAAACCCTTTGGCACGGTGCTTGGCCCGAATTCAGACGCGCATCATAAGGACCACTTCCATTTCGACATGGCAAAACATGGTAACGGCGCATACTGCCGCTAAAAGTGAATTCGGCGCAGGTGTTTAACACACTGCGCCGAATAAAAAGCCTGAGGAAATTACGATCCGGTGTTTGACGATACACCCACCTGCGCCGGGCGCAGAATACGGTCATGTAGCATAAAGCCTTGCGTTGAGACCTGAATGATTTCGCCAGCTTTGGTGCCGGGAACCGGGGCTTCGAACATGGCTTCGTGTTCATTTGGATCAAAGCGATCGCCGACTTCTGGGGAAATCATGCGAATACCGTGTTTTTGGAACACGTTCAACAGTTCGCGCATCGTCAGCTCGATCCCTTCGATCACCGCTGAGGCGACTTGCTTTTGATCCTCGGTAACGGAATCAACCGCACGCTTCATGTTGTCAAACACAGGCAACATGTCGCGTGCCAGACGTGACCCACCATAGTTTTCAGCCTCGCGACGATCTTTGTCAGAGCGTTTGCGGGCATTTTCCGCATCCGCCAGCGCGCGCATGAATTTATCCTGATAGGCATCGCGTTCCGCCCTCAAGGCGTCAATCTCTGCCTCGGCATCCGAGATCTCTTCAATGTTGATCTCGTCTTCTTCGGCCTCTGCCTGATCAATATCGTCGAGAAACTCTTCGTTTTGCGTTTCAGCCATGTCTCACCTCTAGCTTCGGTCTGCAATCAGCTTGCCGACCAACTGCGCCGTATAGTCCACAATCGGCACAATTCTTCCGTAATTCAGACGCGTCGGTCCAATGATCCCAACCGCGCCTACGATCTTTCGATCAGAGTTCATATATGGAGACACCACCAAAGAGGAACCCGAAAGTGAAAAAAGTTTGTTCTCTGAGCCAATAAAAATGCGCACACCCTCGCCTTCTTCGGTCAATTCGAGAAATTCGGCGATATCACGCTTGCGCTCGAGGTCATCAAACAGGGTTTTTATCAGATCAAGCTCTTCTCCGGCGGCGTCTGATTGTAAAAGATTCGACCGACCGCGGACAATCAATCGCTCATGATTTTCTTCTTCGTCTGCCCAGATGGCCAAACCGCTTTCGACCATATCGCTTGAGAGCTTGTCGATTTCCTGCCGTCTCTGGGAAATCTGCGCCGTGATATCACGACGGATATCAGTCAGTGTTTTACCCTCGATCAGTGCGTTGATAAAATTAGTTGCCTCTCGCATGGCGCTTGGTGTGTAACCTGGTGGCGGTGTGAACACCCGGTTTTCAACGTGCCCATCAGCAAAGACAAGAACCACAAGCGCCCGATCTGCCCCGAGACCCACAAATTCGATATGTTTGATAGGAGCTTCGTGTTTGGGCGCCAAAACCAGTGAAGCGCCCTGTGTCACGCCCGATAAAGCCGCACCAATACGATCAAGTGCTGTTTGTACGTCTGGTGTATTGCTGCCCACAGTAGCGTCGATCATTTCTCGGTCTTTGACCTGCAGATCATTGACCTCAAGCAAGCCATCAACAAATAAGCGAAGACCACTTTCCGTAGGTATCCTACCTGCACTGATATGGGGACTATCTAACAGTCCCAGGTATTCCAGATCTTGCATAACATTGCGGATGGTCGCCGCGCTGACCTTTTCGCTTAACTCTCGCGTCAGAGTCCGTGATCCTACCGGATCGCCCGTGGCAAGATAGGTTTCCACAACCCGGCGAAACACCTCGCGCGAGCGTTCATTCAATTCATCAAGAAGTTTGCTCGCGTTTGTCATTTGTTCGTGCCTTCCTCAGAAAACCATTAAATGCGGGAATTCAAAAAGGTCAATCAGGCTTGCCATCTCCCTGCTCTCCCCTGTATTGCCCAAACCAACAGAAAGAGGATTGATCATGCGCCCTTCAGGACGAAATTTAGATGAAATGCGGTCGGTTTCAATTGAAACCAATGTTACCAAACACGCCGAGGGATCTTGCATGATCCGTATTGGCGACACGCATGTTCTGTGCACCGCAACAATCGAAGACCGTGTGCCGCCCTTTATCAAAGGATCTGGTCTGGGTTGGGTCACTGCAGAATACGGCATGCTGCCACGCTCAACCACATCGCGTATGCGCCGAGAAGCCACTGCAGGCAAGCAAGGTGGTCGTACGGTTGAAATCCAACGCTTGATCGGGCGTTCCTTGCGCGCAGGCGTTGACCGTGTTGCCATGGGTGAACGTCAGATCACCATCGACTGTGATGTTATTCAGGCTGACGGTGGAACGCGCTGCGCCTCAATCACAGGCGGCTGGGTTGCCCTGCGGTTGGCTGTCAACAAACTGATGAAAGCCGGCGATATCGTTTCTGACCCATTGGTTGATCCTGTAGCAGCCGTGTCGTGCGGGATCTATGCAGGTCAGCCCGTGCTGGATCTGGATTATCCAGAGGACAGCGACGCAGGTGTTGATGGCAATTTCATAATGACCGGATCGAAAAAGCTGATCGAAGTACAGATGAGCGCCGAAGGTTCTGTCTTTAGCCGTGATCAGATGAACCAGTTGATGGATCTGGCAGAAAAAGGCGTTGATGAACTGGTTGCTATGCAACTACAGGCCAGCAATGCGTAAGTTCACCGACGATACGCTACTGGTTGCCACCCATAACGCTGGCAAACTAGCAGAAATCTCTGATTTAATTCAGCCTTTCGGAGTGCATGTCATTGGTGCCGCCGAAAAGGGTCTTGGTGAACCAGACGAAACCGAAACCACATTTGTCGGAAACGCCCGGATCAAGGCCCATAGCGCGGCCAGGGCCTCGGGGTTACCTGCCCTATCTGATGATTCTGGTATTGAGATCCTGCCACTGGATAACGCTCCCGGTGTGTATACCGCTGACTGGGCCGAAACAGAAAATGGTCGCGACTTTACCATGGCCATGAATAAAGCACATGATTTGCTGCTGCAGTCCGGGCAAGAACGCCCTTGGAAAGCCCGGTTTTGTTGTACGCTAGTTTTGGCCTGGCCCGACGGTCATGACGAAGTATTCCCCGGAACGCTCGACGGCGACTTTGTCTGGCCGATGCGCGGGAAGCTTGGTCACGGGTATGACCCTATCTTTCAACCTGACGGATCTGATCTGACATTTGCGGAAATGAACGCCGCCGCGAAAAACCTGATCAGCCATCGCGCACGCGCGTTTGAAAAACTAGTTGCAAATTGTTTTGCCTGAAGATTGGAAAAACGGGGGCTTTGGCCTCTATTTGCACTGGCCGTTTTGCCAAGCCAAATGCCCCTATTGCGACTTTAATAGTCATGTTCGCCAAACCATAAATCAACAGCTTTGGCTCAAGGCATACCTAAGTGAAATTGAGCGATACGCCGCATTAGTCCCCGGACGTTTGTTAAACTCAATCTATCTTGGGGGTGGCACGCCCAGTCTGATGGAGCCTGCGTTAGTACATGGTATTTTAGACAAGGTCCGTGACAGCTGGACCTTAGCCAATGATATTGAGATCACGCTAGAGGCCAATCCAAATTCAGTTGAGGCGGACCGTTTCAAGGAATACGCAAATGCTGGTGTGAATCGTGTGTCTCTTGGCATTCAGGCGTTGAATGATACTGATTTGAAACGACTGGGACGTTTGCATACCGCCGACGAGGCCCTACGTGCTCTGGATATTGCTAAAACACATTTCTCGCGTGTCAGTTTTGACCTGATCTATTCACGCCAAGATCAAAGCCAACAGTCTTGGGAGTCTGAATTAAATCAAGCGCTTACCCTCGCCGGGGATCATCTGTCGCTATATCAGCTAACCATTGAGGACGGCACCGCCTTTGCCGATCGCTTTATGGCCGGGAAATTACGTGGCTTACCAGACGACGATCAAAGCGCCGATATGTTTGAATTCACTCGCGGACTCTGCCAAAATGCTGGATTTCACAACTACGAAGTTTCAAACTTCGCCCTGCCGGGCGCTGAATCGCGGCACAATCTGATTTATTGGCACTATGGTGATTACATCGGCATCGGCCCCGGCGCGCATGGCCGTATCACCTTGAACAATCAACGCTATGCGACAGAAACACATCTTAAGCCTGAAGATTGGCTGGCCAAAGTTAAATCAGGAAATTCAGACCAACAAATCACAAAAATGTCAGCCACTGAACAATCTCAAGAGTACCTTATGATGGGTCTTCGTTTGACCGAAGGCGTAGATATGGTGCGTTATGAGCAAATTTCAGGATCTCAATTGAATCCCGCCATTGTCAAAGACCTAGAGGAACTAGGAATGCTCACTCTTTGCGACAGCCGTTTATGCGTGACGACTAAAGGGCGCACGCTGCTGAATGCCGTTACCGCAGAACTGCTGCGCGATTAATGTGATTTAGACAGAATTCCGCAAATAGTATCCAGCTGATCAAAGCTATCATACGAAATGACCAACTGGCCTTTTTCCTGACCCGGCTTGTGATTAAGACTGACCTTCATTCCAAGATTGGCCGTCAAGTCGCCTTCTAATGCTTTGGTATCCGCATCTTTAGTAGGCTGCGTTTTCAGCCGGGCCTTTTTTACTGCACCCTCAGCTTGCGCCGATTTAGCGATCTTTTCGGCATCCCGAACTGACAGACCTTTTTTGATGATCTGCCTCGCCAAAGACGCTGGATCGCCTGCCGGTATTAACGCACGGGCATGACCCGCTGATAGCCGATCTTCGCGGACATAGGTTTGAACTTCATTTGGTAAGTTCAACAAACGTACAGAATTGGCAATATGGCTACGGCTTTTGCCCAGAACTTCAGCCAGCTTTTCCTGCGTATGGCCAAATTTATCCATCAGCTGATTATAGCCCAAAGCCTCGTCCATGGCGTTCAGATCTGCGCGCTGCACATTCTCGATAATCGCAACTTCCAAAACTTCCGTATTGGTAAATTCACGCACCAGAACCGGAATATTGTGGCGTTGGGCAATCTGTGACGCTCTCCAACGTCGTTCGCCAGCAACAATTTCGTAATTATCTTCTAATTCCGGATGCTTACGAACAATAAGGGGTTGGATTACACCTTTTTCACGGATTGATGAGGCCAGCTCCTGTAGCTTTTCTTCATCAAAAATACGCCTCGGCTGATCTGGATTTGGCTGCACCTTTTCGATCGGGACCAAAATGTCAGGTGACTTGGGATCAGATGTATTATTGTTATTGTCTTCGGAAACGTCAGCCATAAGTGCAGACAGGCCGCGTCCAAGCCCTCTCTGTTTAGTCTTCTTTGCCATATTACCCCCTATGTCCTGGTGACGGGTTTTGATTTTCAATCAACTCTATCGCCAATGCTCGATACGCCCGCGCCCCTTTGGAACCGCTATCATATTCCAGCACAGGCAGTGCATAAGATGGTGCCTCGCTTACCCTTACGTTTCTTGGAATACAGATTTTAAAAACCAGATTTCCAAGGTTCGCACGCGCATCTTGTTCAACCTGTAACGAAAGATTATTCCGCGAATCAAACATGGTTAGTACGACACCTTCAATTCTTAGGTTCTCATTTGCTGTTTGCCGTACTTCCCGAATGCTAAGCATCAATTGTGATAGGCCCTCGAGTGCAAAAAATTCACTTTGAAGCGGCACCAAAACAGAATGAGCAGCCACCATCGCGTTAACTGTCAACAGGTTTAGCGATGGCGGGCAATCAATCAAGATGTAGTCGAATGCATAAGCGTCGATCGATGGTTGGCGCAAAGCGTCATGAAGCAAAAAGCTCCTTTTTTCATTAGATATCAACTCTATATCAGCAGAGCTAAGGTCTACATTAGCCGGAATGATGCTTAGGTTTTTAATCTCAAGACTTTGTATTGCGTCTTCAAGCGGCGCATCATCAACCAACAGATCATAAGTTGTTACCTTACGATCAGACATTTCAATTCCAAGCCCCGTCGACGCATTGCCTTGCGGGTCAAGATCTACAATCAACACCTCACGCCCCTGCTCTGCCAGAGCGGCAGCTAAATTGATTGTCGTGGTTGTTTTTCCAACACCGCCCTTTTGGTTTGCAACGGCAATAATTTTGGGTTCATCTATGTGCAAAGGATCAGACATGTTGAATTCCTGAAACATTCATAATGACAGATCCGTTTTCTGTTAGGCTGTTGTGAGCGTTATAATCGAAAGTCCAGCGTGTTTCGGCATCCTTTAACTCAGTTTTCCAATTATTTCCTTTTAGGAAAAGAGCCATTCCGTCTGGTTTCAAGTGATGGTCAGCATAACCCATCAAAATTTTTAGATCCGCCAACGCCCTAGCAGAAACAATATCAGCCTCCAATGAAGAAATACGTTCAATGCGGTCATTTATCACTTCCGCTGGTGCGCCAACCTCGCGAATCACGGTTCTTAAAAACATGCATTTCCGCATATCGCTTTCGATCAACGTAACATGGTGGGGAGTGTCATCTTCCATTCCAACTATCGAAACAACCAAACCCGGAAAACCTGCACCAGACCCCATATCTACCCACTTTTGCCCTGATTTATCTGAGAGTTGGCATATCTGAATGGAATCTACAAAATGCCTCTGCCAAGCTGACTTCAGTGTCGCCGGAGAAACAAGATTAATCTTTTTGTTCCACTTTTTGAGTAACTCCAGATAGATCGATAATCGTTCTTGTGTTTCACGTGAAACATTTTGAAGTAGATCACTCATTAAGCGAATTTCTCCCTGCGTTTACGCTTCAACGCGCCCAAAATCAACGTTAGGCCAGCTGGTGTCATGCCGTCAATTTTAGAAGCTTGTGCTAAATTTTCTGGCCTTCCTTCCGAAAGCTTTTGTACCAACTCATTCGATAATCCGTTTACCGCGGAAAAATCAAAGTTCAAAGGTATCTCAACCTTCTCATCCTTTTTGACTAACTCCATGTCCCGCGTTTGGCGTTTGATGTAATTCGCATACAAAGCATCTTTAGAAAGTTGATCCCGCGTGTCCTGATCAATAGCTTCTAGTTCAGAATCCAGCAAAATCAGATCATCAAATTTGATATTTGGGAATGCGAGCAACGTAAATGCGGATCGTTTAGTTCCGTCCTGATTGATATCTATACCAACTTCTTTCACTTGCTTTGGTGTAAATACTCTAGCATTCAATTGATCCATGCCAGATTCAAGTTTATTGCTCTTGTTGTAAAAAAGAGCGCTTCTCTCAACACCAACACACCCAATTTCAATACCTTTCGGTGTTAGCCGCTGGTCTGCATTATCTGCTCTGAGTGAAAGTCGGAATTCAGCACGAGATGTAAACATGCGATACGGCTCTGCTACGCCACGTGTTGTGAGATCATCGATCATTACACCAATGTAGCTTTCTGAACGACTAAACACGCAAGATTCCCTATCCAGAGATTTTAAACCAGCGTTCAATCCCGCCACGAGGCCCTGTGCAGCTGCTTCTTCATATCCGGTCGTCCCATTGATTTGTCCAGCCAAGAATAGTCCATCAACACCCTTCAGCTCCAAAGTCAGACACAATGAGCGTGGGTCTACATAATCATATTCAATAGCATAGCCCGGTTGAAGAATTGTCGTATTTTCAAGGCCTTTAATAGATTTTACATAATCATTCTGAATTTCACCCGGCAGAGAGGTGGAGATTCCATTTGGATAAATTACAGAATCCGAAAGGCTTTCCGGTTCGAGAAAAATCTGATGAGATGATTTATCTGAAAACCGAACAATTTTGTCTTCGATGGAGGGGCAATATCGCGGGCCAATCCCATCGATATGACCACCATACATAGCTGAGCGTTCTAGATTGTTGCGAATAATATCATGCGTTTGCTCATTTGTATGAGTAATTCCGCAAGAAATTTGATTTGCCTCAGCTGTCTTTGTAAAAAATGAGAAGAATGTCGGATCATCGTCACCTGGCTGCTTTTCCAACACATCCCAATTTATTGTTTTTCCATCTAGCCTTGGCGGCGTACCAGTTTTTAAACGGCCCAAATTAAGGCCAAAATCATCCATACGTTCAGCAAGCTTTATAGATGGTTTGTCGCCCATACGACCACCCGGGTAAGATGTATCCCCGATATGAACGACGCCACGTAGAAATGTACCCGTGGTTAAAACAATTGATTTAGCATACACCTCATGGTCATCATCTAGCTTGATGCCATATACTTGGTTATTCTTAACCAAAAGATCAGTCGCTTCACCTTCTAGAACTTTAAGGTTTTTCTGAACCCTAATCTCAGCTTGCATAGTTTCGCGATAAATCTTTCGATCAGATTGAGCCCTTGGCCCCTGTACCGCTGGGCCCTTTCGCCGATTTAGTAAGCGAAATTGAATACCTGCTTTATCTGCAACCCGCCCCATTACACCATCAAGAGCATCAATTTCTCGAACCAGATGTCCTTTTCCCAATCCGCCAATTGCAGGATTACAGGACATGACGCCTATAGAATCAAAAGTCAGCGTCACCAGCGCGGTATTAGCGCCCATTCTTGCGGCAACATGCGCAGCTTCAGTTCCGGCATGTCCACCACCAATAACAATGACATCAAAATGTTTCACGTGAAACACTCCTTACTTGCCCAAGCAAAAGCTAGCAAAAATTTCATCGAGAAGATTCTCAACTCCAATCCTGCCTACCAGAGAATCCAACGCTCGAACAGCCGACCTAATTTCCTCAGCCGCAAATTCGGCGACATCTCCACCGCCATTTACATAATTTTGCGCAACTCTAAGCGACTTTACGCCGGATATCATGGCTTCCTGATGTCTAATGCGTGTAGCAAGACCAGCATTTGATGAGCGTAACTTCAAAGTAGTCGAAATTCTATCCAGCAATGCTGTAACACCAAATCCAGTTTTCCCAGATATTGCTCCATTTTCATTATCTTGGATATCAGCCTTTGGCGTCAAGATGATATCATCCGGGCGCGGGTCAAATTCAGGTTTCTGATCTTCTTCCTTTAAGAAAACGCATAAATCAGCCATCTGGGCGCGCTCTCTAGCACGGTCAATACCGATCGATTCAACAAAATCGTCCGTCTCACGCAACCCTGCAGTATCCAAAAAAGTTACTGGCAGCCCCCCAAGATCCATTCGGACTTCAATAACATCGCGGGTGGTGCCAGCATATTCAGATGTGATTGCTGCTTCTCGACCCGCAATGCGATTCAATAGCGTTGATTTACCTACATTTGGCGCACCGACAATTGCAACTTCGAAACCCAATCGAATCCGTTCAGCCGATTTAACTCCATTGATCTCATCTTGGATCTCAGAAACAACATGGTCAATCAGCGCATTCACTTCTGGCGAAACATCTGTAGGGACTTCTTCATCGGCAAAATCTATCGTTGCCTCGATTAACGCGGCAGCGCGAATTAACTTCTTACGCCAACCTTCGGTTTTATCAGCAAACTCACCTTTGAAAACACGAATAGCCTGGCGCCTCTGCGCCTCGGTTTCTGAATCGATAAGATCCGCTAATCCTTCAACCTGAGACAAATCAAGTCGACCATTTTCCAATGCTCGGCGCGTAAAATCCCCTGGATTTGCGGGCGACAGTTCATCGATTAAAGATAGTTCAGCCAACACCGACGTCACAATTGCGGGGCTACCGTGGAGATGAAGCTCAACAGTTTCATCTCCAGTAAAGCTATGGTTTTTATCAAACAAAACTATCAAAGCTTCATCTAACTGAGTTCCGTCAGAAGCTTTCAGTTCCCGAACAGATGGTTTTCGTACCTGTGGTAAATCACCACAAAGCAATTTTGCAGATTTAAAGGCATCAGGGCCTGAAATCCTAATAATTGCAACGCCTGCTTTACCCTCGGCCGATGAAAGGGCGAATACAGTTTCCATGTCTCACCCTCTCAAATCGGGTTAAGTATTCATGGAATCGAAGAATTCCGTGTTAGTCTTTGTTTGTTTCAACTTGGACAACAGGAATTCAATCGCATCGGTCGTTCCCATCGGGTTGAGAATTCGACGCAGCACAAAAGTTTTTTGCAAATCAATTTTATCGATAAGAAGATCTTCTTTCCGCGTGCCAGATTTAAGAATATCAATTGCCGGGAAGACGCGTTTGTCAGCAATTTTACGATCAAGTACAATCTCGCTGTTACCAGTACCTTTGAATTCTTCAAAGATCACCTCGTCCATACGGCTACCGGTATCGATCAAAGCAGTTGAGATAATCGTCAAAGATCCACCCTCTTCGATATTCCGTGCGGCACCAAAGAAGCGCTTCGGACGTTGAAGTGCATTAGCATCAACACCACCGGTTAGAACCTTCCCAGAGGATGGCACAACGGTATTGAATGCCCTACCAAGTCTTGTGATTGAATCG
Organism: Roseovarius sp. EL26; assembly: GCF_900327775.1. NCBI lineage: Bacteria > Pseudomonadati > Pseudomonadota > Alphaproteobacteria > Rhodobacterales > Roseobacteraceae > Roseovarius > Roseovarius sp. EL26. Next base: position 127,273 of record NZ_OUMZ01000006.1, on the reverse strand, counting down.
AGAAGAATAACGACATCTCGTTTATGTTCGACCAGACGTTTAGCCTTTTCAATCACCATTTCTGATACGGCGACGTGACGTGTGGCAGGCTCATCAAATGTTGAGCTGACAACCTCACCCTTCACGCTACGTTGCATATCCGTCACCTCTTCGGGACGTTCATCAATGAGCAAAACGATCAGATAGCACTCAGGATGGTTTTTCTCGATGCTTGCAGCAATATTTTGCAAAATAACCGTCTTACCGGTGCGCGGTGGCGCCACAATCAACGATCGCTGACCTTTACCTATCGGTGCAACCAAGTCGATCACACGGGCCGATTTATCTTTGATGGTTGGATCTTCGATCTCCATCTTCAGACGCTCATCTGGATAAAGGGGTGTCAGGTTATCAAAGGCGATCTTATGGCGCGCTTTCTCTGGTTCTTCAAAGTTGATTTGACTCACTGATGTGATTGCAAAATAACGTTCGTTATCATCAGGTTGTCTAATTTCACCTTCGATCGTATCCCCAGTTCTAAGAGAATATTTCCGGAGCATATCTGGCGAAACATAGATATCATCCGGACCCGGAAGATAATTGGCCTCTGGTGAGCGTAGAAATCCAAAACCATCTTGTAACACCTCAAGTACACCGTCACCGTAAACGATCCAACCCTCCTCGGCCCGCTCTTTCAAGATCGAGAACATCATCTCGCCTTTACGCATGGTCGAAGCGTTTTCAATTTCCAGCTCTTCCGCCATCGCAAGAAGTGTTTTGGCACTTTGTGCCTTAAGTTCAGAAAGGTTCAGGCGCTGACTGCACATAGAGATATACCTATAGAATTCACCGCATCGCAGCAATTCAATGTGTGTTTCGGAGAAATACAAACCCGGACGGGTCTTAGAGGGCTATTTAAGCCGCCTGAAGCCCCGAGTCAATTCGAACTAAAAGCGCACCACCACAGATAGCACAATGATCACCATCAGCGCTGTAGGAAGCTCATTCATCATGCGGTACTGGCGGCCGGATAAAATATTTTTGCCCGATGCAAATTCTTTACGTCGTTTTGCCAACCAATGGTGAAACCATGTCATCGTTAAAACGGCTGCCATTTTCGTGTAAGGCCAGACAGCAGACCAATCAATAACACCTGGTGTAAAAACCAAAACCAATCCAAAGACCCAAGTCGCAATCATCGCCGGGTTCATGATCACGCGCAGAAGCTTGTGTTCCATTTCTTGAAAAATCTGATCTTGTTGATCACCGTAAATAGATTTTTCGACGTGATATACAAATAATCGTGGTAAATAAAAAATACCTGCCATCCAGGCGATAACGGACATGATGTGAAGGGCTTTAACCCAAGGATACGCAATGCTTAGAAAATCGATCATGAGTTATCCCCGAGGTTCGCCAATGACACATATAATAATATATAAAAGAAAAAGAATTGATGATTTAAGTAGGATAATAAAAATCTGTGGATCAAAAGTTTTAAGTCGCTTTATCCACAAAAATTTAAACTGTGGAAAAGGTTATGGAGAAATAGATAATTTCATTATTAAATATAGTATATACAAATGATTAGTTCAGGAACACAAAAATTATTTCCGGGGATAAAGTATAAAAATTTGGCTAAAAATCAAATTCAGGAAATACAAACATATCCTTTTACACAGTAGGAAAACTCGGCTGAATTTTCTGACAAGGCTGGGATGAAACCCAAAATCTACGGAAGTCTTGGAATTTTGTGCGATTTGCCTTTAATGATCCCAAACTTATTCATTAGGTTTCCACATGTCCCAAAGTATAATTCTGGCATCATCATCGGAAATACGACAAACGCTTTTGAAAAATGCGGGTATTTCGGTCGAAGCCCTTCCAGCAAGAGTCGATGAACCTGCGATTAAATCTGCAATGATCGCTGAGGGCGCAAGGGTCCGTGATATTGCCGATGCACTTGCTGAACAAAAGGCGCGCAAAATCAGTGCAAAACGGCCCGGCGCTTTGGTGTTGGGCTGTGATCAAGCTCTGTCTTTTGATGGTGGGCTTATTTCGAAACCTGCCAATAAGGATGAGATGAAAGATCAACTCAGAACATTGAGTAGTCAAAAACATGAGCTACTTTCAGCCGCGGTGATCTATGAAAACTTTAGCCCAGTCTGGCGTCACATTGGTGTGGTAAAAATGACCATGCGCAAGCTGTCAGAGGACTATATTGATGACTATGCAGATCGAAATTGGGACAGTGTGCATTATTGCGTTGGCGGCTATAAACTTGAGGAAGAGGGTAGCCGGCTGTTTTCACGGATTGATGGCGACTATTTCCATGTGCTGGGCTTACCATTATTGGAGGTCATGACCTTTTTGATCGACCGTGGAGATCTTGAGATATGAGCGACAATAAAATTCCGTTGGCCGGTGTTATCGGTTGCCCAATTGCGCATTCAAAATCGCCACAAATTCATGGCCATTGGTTAAAGACGCTTGGGCTTAAAGGGTATTATGTTCCGTTGCATGTGGAACCAGAGAATTTGCGAGATGTTCTTAGAAATATGCCTAAGCTGGGCTATGTTGGCGCGAATATCACAATTCCTCATAAAGAACAGGCCTTGGAAATTGCCGATGTTGTCTCGGATCATGCGGCAAAAATAGGCGCGGCGAATACGTTGGTATTTACTGCTGATGGTAAAATTCACGCCGACAACACAGACGGCTATGGCTTTATTCAAAACCTTCGCCAATCAGCACCAAAATGGGATCCACGGTTAGGACCGGCTCTTGTCTTGGGTGCGGGCGGTGCGTCGCGGGCGATCATTGTTGCATTGTTGGACACTGGGGTTCCTGAAATCCTGCTGACCAACAGAACGAAGGCTCGCGCTGAAACGCTGTGTCAGGAATTTGGTGCGCGACTTAAGGTGGTGGATTGGGAACAGGCGGATGATGCCGTATCCGACGTTGCCACGCTAGTGAATACCACATCATTAGGTATGACCGGTAAATCCCCACTGACGCTTTCACTTGCTAACCTAAACAAAAAGACACTGGTGACAGATATTGTCTATGCCCCTTTGAAAACCGCGCTGTTGGCCGAGGCCGAAGCTATCGGTTGCCCAACAGTTGATGGATTGGGCATGTTGCTACATCAAGCGGTTCCAGGTTTTGAACGTTGGTTTGGTGTGCGACCCGAAGTTGATGAAGACACTCGGAAAGCCGCATTAAAATGACATTTATACTGGGTCTGACGGGTTCAATTGGAATGGGGAAATCAACCACCGCTAACCTGTTTGCGAATGAGGGTTGCGATATCTGGGATGCAGATGCGGCGGTGCACAGGCTGTATTCCAAAAATGGTCTGGCGGTTGCCAAAATTGAGAAGATTTTCCCTTATGCGATCGAAAATGATGCTGTATCGCGTGACAAGTTGAAGCAAATCATCTCATCCCATCCAGGGGCGTTGAAACAGGTCGAAGATATTATTCATCCATTGGTACGTGCGGATCGCGCCGGTTTTGTTCAAAATTCAAACCGAGACATTATCGTGTTGGACATTCCATTGCTGTTTGAAACCAAAAGTCAGGGTGAAATGGATGCGGTGGTATGTGTTACTGCGGCAGCGTCAGTTCAAAAACAACGCGTGCTTGCCAGACCTGGCATGACAGAGGCGCATTTTCAGATTATTCTTAGTAAACAAATGCCGGATGCGGAAAAACGTGAACGCGCTGATTATATTGTTGAAACCACAACACTGGATCATGCCAAACAGCAGGTCCATATGATCGTAAGTGAAATTAGGGAAACATTGGGCAATGCGTGAAATCGTACTGGATACTGAAACAACCGGTTTTGATCCCTTTTCAGGTGACCGGATTGTTGAAATCGGTGCGGTTGAGCTGTTCAACCACATGCCTACAGGCGTGACGTTTCATGAATACATCAACCCGGAACGTTCGATGCCAAAAGAGGCCTTCGATGTCCACGGTTTGGGCGATGATTTTCTGCGCGACAAGCCGGTGTTTTCAAAGATCGCCCAGAAATTTTTGGATTTTGCCCAAGATTCAAAGATGGTCATTCATAATGCTGCATTTGATATGAAGTTTCTGAATGCGGAATTGAAGTGGATTGATCTGCCGCAGCTCCCTTGGGAGCAGGCGCTTGATACCCTTGATATTGCGCGCAGAAAATTTCCCGGCTCTCCAGCGTCTTTGGATGCGCTGTGTCGTCGTTTTGGCATCGACAATTCATCGCGGACACTTCACGGTGCTTTGCTCGACTCGGAAATTCTGGCTGAGGTGTATCTTGAGCTGATTGGTGGCCGTCAACCTGATTTTGCACTGAATGTCGTGGCGGAGGCTTCTGCGGATGTTGCTCAGAATGGGAATTCAGATTGGCGACCGCAGTCGCGCGAAAAGACATTGCCCTCGCGGCTGTCTGATCAGGAAAAAGAAGCGCACCAGACCTTTGTTGAACAACTAGGCGATGGTGCGCTTTGGAAGACGTATAATTAGGCGTCAGCTTTTTTTGGTGTTTCGGCTTGACGGCGTGCGATTTCATTTCTGTAAAGTTTCATAAAATCAATGGTTTCCAGATTAAGTGGCGGGAAGCCGCCATCACGGGTTACATCGCTGACGATGCGGCGCAGAAACGGGAATGTCATGCGTGGGCATTCAATCAACAAGAATGGGTGCAACTGATCTTCTGGAACACCTTCGATGTGGAACACGCCAACATATTCCATCTCAAGCAAAAATAGGGGCTCTTCTGAGGATTTGTTTTTGGAGTTCACAGTGATTTTTGTGGTGACTTCATACTGGTTTTCAGCTGAGCGCTTCTTGGCGTCCAGGTTGACAGCAACCTGAACGTCGGGCTGTACGTCGCCGCCAATACCGCGTTGTGCCAGAATGTTTTCAAATGACAGGTCGCGGACGAATTGAGTCAGTACATTAAGTTTAACTTGAGCTTGGGCTTGGGTTGCAGCGTCTGCTGCACCGTTTTCTTGTTCAGCCATTGGGGCGCCTCCTTAGGGAAATAATTTGGGCATTGCTTATCAGGATGTGATTTGAGCCTCAATGCTTTGTCCAGCCAGAGTCGCCGGGTTGATCTGAATGATTTGGCTCAACCTCTACGAAATCCCCATCAATCACATCAGCGTTGTTGTCAGGTTGGTGCGGTCGGCGTGGATCAGGCCCCATCTGAATATGCTGAACATTGATGCGCGTCTTGGCATAGGAGATGATTGTTTTTCGGATCGGCGGGGCAAGCAGGGCAAACCCAACGGCATCAGTGAAAAACCCCGGTGTTAGCAGTAAGGCACCTGAAAATAAGATCATCGCCCCATGGGCCAGCGGTTCTGATGGGTCATCAAGTTGTGAAAAAGAGCCGCGCAGATCATTCATTGCGGCTTGCCCTTGGGATCTGACCAGCCAGGTCCCCAATATTGCTGTAATAATGACGATAGCCAGCGTTGGCCAAAGCCCGATCAGGCCGCCGACCTGAATAAATAACGCGATTTCAATTAATGGCACTGAAAGAAACGCGATAAATAGCCACATAAGTTTGTCCTCTGAATTTACAGGCGCACTGCTAGACTTGCCCGCTACTCTCACCTAGATAAGAGCATGTGGCACATCTTACCATGCCAGACACGAAAAGAGGTATTCAATGGATTCTCCCATTATTCAGCTGCTGGTCTTGGCTGGTATTGCAGTGTTTTTGATTTTGCGCCTGAAAAATGTGCTGGGAACACGTGATGGTTTTGAAGGACCACCGCGCTCTCAGCTTCCGGCAGAAAATCAAACGCGCCGCGATTTCGAAGTGATCAGCAATGATGGCCCAGATCGTGATATAATAGATCACGTCGCTGAAGATTCTGAAGCTGCTGGCGCTTTGGCTGAAATGAAACGGATTGAGCAGGACTTTGGCGTGGCCGACTTCCTACAGGGTGCCAAAGGTGCCTATGAAATGATCCTGATGTCCTTTGAGCGTGGTAATATTGAAGAAATTGAATCGTTTCTATCCGACGATGTACGCGATGCATTTTCGCAGGTGATCAAATCACGCGAAGATCAGGGGCTAACAATCGAGGCGGAATTTGTCGGGGTGCGTGAAACAACGCTTGCGGATGCGACATTCGACAGCAGCAGCAAAACTGCCGAGGTCTCGGTTCGTTTTATTGGTGAACTGATCTCTGTTGTACGCGACAGCTATGGCAATGCAATTGAGGGCAAACCGGGTCAATCCAAGCGCCAGAAAGACCTGTGGACATTCCAGCGCGTTATGGGAACCGACGATCCGAACTGGCGGCTTGTTGCCACCAGCGAATGATTTTCCGGCTTATTGCGGCGCTGAATATATGGCTGATAGCCACTATTGGCGCGGCATCGGATGATATTGCGCATAAGATATTGTCGTTCAAGGATCTCGAATCCTGGGAAAGCGACGATCATGATCAGGCGCTCAGCGCCTTTTTGATGACCTGCAAGGACCTCAAAGATCCAGACTGGCAATCAATTTGTGCGCTTGCACAGCAAAGCCCAGATGCAAAGCAGTTCTTTGAGCTGCTTTTCAAGCCAGTGGTGATTGGCGACGGGATTGAGGCGCTGTTCACCGGTTATTTTGAACCTGAGCTGAACGGATCATTGTCACCGGGCGGTAAATATAAATACCCGATTTATCGTAAACCCCCTGAGATCCCTTATGAAAGCCTTTGGTTGACCCGGCGCGAGATTGAAACAGGTCCGGTGATGAAAGGCCGTGGTCTTGAGATCGCTTGGGTCGATGACCCAGTTGAGCTGTTCTTCCTGCAAATTCAAGGATCTGGCCGTATTCGCCTGCCCAATGGGCGCATGATCCGGGTGGGTTATGGTGGATCAAATGGGCATAACTACCAATCTATCGGGACAGAGTTGGTGAGACGCGGGATTTATGATGTACATCAGGTGTCGGCTGAGGTGATCAAAAACTGGGTGCGTCGGAACCCGATTGAAGGGCAGGAACTGCTTTATCATAATCCCACCTATGTGTTTTTTAGGAAGCTAACCAAAATACCTGCGGACAAAGGACCTTATGGTGCGATGAACCGATCTGTCACAGCGGGCAGAACCGTTGCTGTTGACCCAAAATATGTGCCTCTCGGTGCGCCGGTCTGGGTTGAAAAAGATGGTAAAAACCCAATCCGTAGACTGACGATTGCACAAGATACCGGATCAGCCATCAAAGGCCCGCAACGAGCGGATATATTCTTTGGCACCGGCGATACAGCGGGGCGCGCTGCGGGGCAATTGAGGGATCCGGGGCGAATGGTTGTGCTGCTTCCAATTCAGCGGGCTTACGCCATGCTGCCCGGGGGTCTGCAATGAAAAAACGCCGTTTATCTGCCGAAGACCTGGCGCTGTGGCACCGGGTGAGTAGGACCACTGAAAGGTTTCACCCTGAGCGAAAAGAAGATCCTTTTACGCCTGAGATATTTGAAAACCCTAAACCCAAGAGGTTTCAACCCAAACCGTTTTCCGTTGGTGCAACGCCATCAAAACCAACACAAGCCCATGACATATTGCCGGGTATTCGGGAACAGTTGGCCAAAGCCCCGTTGGGTATGGACGCCAAGGCTTTCGGGCGATTGAAAAAGGGCAAACTCAAACCAGAGGGAAAAATTGATCTACATGGGAAAACCTTGGCACAGGCCCAACCGGTTTTGACTTCTTTTATTCTGCGGGCGCAGGCCGATGGGAAACGGCTGGTTCTTGTGGTGACGGGCAAGGGCAAGGAACGTGATGATGGCGGGCCGATCCCGGTTAGATTTGGTGTGTTACGTCATGCGGTGCCGCAGTGGTTGTCTATTCCACCGCTTAATCAGTTGGTCTTACAAGTAAGCGAGGCACATTTGCGGCATGGTGGAGGTGGCGCCTATTATGTTTACTTACGACGGAGCCGGTAAATCAGGTTTGGCTTGTGTGATCCCGATCCACATCAGAACTGTTGCAAAAACAAAGTAGCCAGCAACGAACAGGTATTGCAGATTGATGCTAATACCATAATCAAGCCCAACGCCGGTTATGCCTGGCCCAATGGCGGACCCTAAAACCATCACAGCCGCGGCCATAGCTTTGACTGAACCCAGATTAGCTGTCCCATAAAACTCCGCCCAAAACGCATTTGGCAAAGTTGCGTTTGCGCCAACCGTCAGGGCAAAAAAGAAGAATCCGACATACATTGTCATCAAGGTGTCTGCGATGGCGAAAAATACAAAAGCGATAGCAATAGGGATTTGAAAGAATGGCATTAAGCGCGCTGTCCCCAAACGGTCCAATGCGTGGCCAGAGACAATCATCGCGCAAATGCCGACGGCAGTATAAAACGGAAAAATCTTCACCAATTGCAGATGTTCCCAGTTTTTGACGCTGGCAAAATGCACTTGATGGAAAAAGAAAGCGGTTGAAAATGCCGATGGCCCCAACAGCGCTGGGATCATGTACCAAAATAACCTGTGGCTGAAAGCTTGATTGCGCGTCCAGTGACGACCATCCATGCCAACGGACTGGTTGAGCTTTGCAACACTTTGTGGGGTACGTTCTTGCATTAATAAGCGCAGCAATATGGGGATACCCAAGGCAGCAATGACTGCGGCAACAACCCATAATATCCGCCAGTCATAGCTGGCCATAAGCAATACAAAGATAATTGGCAGCAAAGCCTCGCCAATTGCGAACCCAAGCGTGGCAATAGACAGGGCGGTACCTCGTGTTGACACAAACCAGCGCCCCATGGCGACCACCGCGATGTGGCTGCTCATCCCCTGCCCGGTGAACCGCAAGGCAAAGATCACAAACGGCAGCATCCACCACTGTGCGGAAATGGCCATCGACAGACAGGCCACTGTCAACAAAGCAAGGATAACCGGTCCAAGAACACGGACACGAAATTGATCTGTCAGACCACCTGCCCAGATCATCAATATGGCCGAAGCGGTGGTGCCCAGTGAATAAATGCCACCCCACTGGCCGTGGCTTAAATCAAAGGCGGATTGAATTTCACCCGCAAAGATCGAGATAAAGAACGTTTGGCCAAAACTGCTGAGAAACGTCAGCAACATACCGGCAGACAGCCAGCGCAGATTGTCACGGATGAAATCAAAAACGACCATTCTTCCCTTTTGCCCGGAAAAACCCGGAAGGAAAGAAAAATCGTCGACTTACAGCACGTAGCGGCTCAGATCAGCAGAACCCATCAGTTCGCCCAGGTTGGTTTCCACAAACTCGGCATCGACGGTGATCTTGTCGCCCGACCGTTCTGGTGCGGTAAATGATAGTTCTTCGAACACCCGCTCCATAACGGTATAAAGCCGCCGCGCACCAATGTTTTCAACGGATTGGTTCACCTCGGCCGCGATGCGTGCGAGTGCGGCAATGCCGTCATCCGTAAACTCAACCTCAACCTCTTCGGTGCCCATCAGTGCCGAATACTGACGTGTTAGCGCATTGTCGGTTTCGGTCAGGATACGCACGAAATCCTCTTCGGTCAGCGCGCGTAACTCCACCCTGATCGGCAAGCGGCCCTGAAGTTCGGGCAAAAGATCGGATGGTTTGGCGATGTGAAACGCACCAGAGGCGATGAACAGGATATGATCGGTTTTCACCGGACCATGTTTGGTGGAAACGGTTGTACCCTCAATCAGTGGCAGCAGGTCGCGCTGCACACCCTCGCGGCTGACATCGCCACCGCGAGCCTCTTTGCGGGCACAGACTTTGTCGATCTCATCCAGAAACACGATACCACTCTGTTCGACGGCCTCCATGGCGCTGCGATTAACTATTTCATCATCCAGCAGCTTGTCGGCCTCTTCGCTGACCAGAACTTCGTAGCTTTCCGCGACTGTCATCTTGCGTTTGACAGTGCGCCCGCCAAAGGCTTTGCCAAAAATGTCGCCCAAATTCATCATGCCCATCTGTCCACTGGGTTGGCCGGGAATGTCCATCATGCCCATGGGATTAGAATGGTCTGCCAGCTCCAGCTCAATCTCAGTGTTATCCAGCTCACCTGATTTCAGCTTTTTGCGGAACATATCACGGGTGCCTTTGCGCGCATCTTCGCCGGCGATGGCGGAAATCACCCGCTCTTCGGCGGCGGCATGAGCGTTGGCTTTAACCTCTTCACGCATCAGCTCGCGGGTTTGGATGATGGCACTGTCAACTAGATCGCGAATGATCTGTTCGACATCGCGGCCGACATACCCGACCTCTGTAAACTTGGTGGCTTCAACCTTGATGAAAGGAGCACGTGCTAGCTTTGCCAAGCGGCGGCTGATTTCGGTTTTGCCGACACCGGTAGGGCCAATCATCAGGATGTTCTTAGGATAGACTTCTTCGCGAATATCATCATCCAGCTGTTTGCGGCGCCAGCGATTGCGTAGTGCGACGGCAGTGGCGCGTTTGGCATCTTTTTGCCCGATGATGAAACGGTCCAGCTCAGATACGATTTCGCGTGGTGTCAGATCGGTCAAAATAGTCATCCCTTGATGAAAGTCGTTTGCTGCTAGGTATACGCGATCACGAAAAACGCAAGTCTGTACACGAATTTCTCGCGCTTAATCACGAAACGGCGAAGCCCATTCCACTTTGTGCTGAAGGGTATATCTTTGCGCCAATCGGATCGGGAGGAACGATATGACCAATCGTAGAACATTTTTAAAATTTACGGCGTCTGCTGCCACAGCGGCAATTGCAACGGGGTTTGCGCCAGCATTTGCGGGTGGACATGGCCGTATTGGCGAATTCTCTGGGCGTAATAACCATATCACAACCGGCAAGGCCGAAGTTGCAAAAAACGAAGTTGTATTGTTCAAAGACTTCAGCCTGGATGGTGCCCCTGATCCACGTGTTGGTCTGGGTAAGGACGGTAAATTTGACCCAAATACAGATTTGGGCGAATTGAAAAACCTGAAGGGCAAGCAAAGTTATGCCGTACCTGCAGGCATCGACGTCTCAAAATATAACGAGGTTTACATCTGGTGCCGCAAGTTCAGCGTACCACTGGGTGTTGCCAAATTGGGTGACGAACACTGAATTTATTCCACTCACGGAAAAACGGTATTGGGCTGGCTTGCGTCAGCCCTTTATCGTTTCAACAGTCAGCTTTCCGTTTGTGTAAACGCAAATATCTGCGGCAATCGCCATGGCTGAGCGAGCGACTTCCTCGGCTGATTTCTCACTGTCCATCATGCCGCGAGCGGCTGCGAGGGCAAAGTTACCCCCCGATCCAATGGCCGTCACGTCATGCTCTGGTTCTAACACGTCGCCAGCGCCGGTAATGACATAGAGCTCGCGACCGTCGCTGACGATTAGCATTGCCTCTAGCTTTTGCAGGTACTTATCCGTGCGCCAATCCTTGGCCAGCTCAACACTGGCACGTTGCAGTTGACCGGGTGTTGCCTCCAACTTGGCCTCTAGCCGTTCCAGCAAGGTAAAGGCATCGGCGGTTGACCCGGCAAAACCCGCGACTACGTCATATCCACCGGGCTGCAGGCGACGCACCTTACGGGCCGTACCCTTGATTACGGTTTGGCCAAGACTGACCTGGCCATCACCTGCGATGACAACTTCGCCACCTTTTTTGACGCCGATAATTGTTGTGCCGTGCCAACCGGGGAATTCGTTATTCATGGGGCCTCCGTCATGTTGGTAACTTATATGGAAGGGCTTGGACCAAGGTGCAAGAATTTGTGCAATAAAAAGGGCCCGCAAAAGCGAGCCCTGATATAAAACCTGAATGGCAAGGTTAGATGCTGTCTTCGATCCAGCTTTGCAGTGCTGCCTTAGGTGCGGCACCAGCACGGTTAGACACCACTTCGCCATCCTTGAAAATGAACAGCGCGGGAATACCGCGTACACCCATGGCCGCAGCAGCATTGGGGTTGCTGTCAACGTCAACCTTGGCGATTTTAACCTTGCCGTTCATTTCTGCCGCCAACTCTTCCAGAGCGGGGCCGATTTGTTTGCAGGGGCCACACCATTCGGCCCAGAAGTCTACAACAACAGGAACGTCAGAGTTTTTGACTTCGGCATCAAAGGTGGCATCTGTAACGGCGACGGTGGACATGGCAGTCTCCTGAAAATGGGGCGTTGAACTTGGTTGCGAACCTAAGAACGACAGGCCGGGGCGTCAAGGGATGACGGTACGCGACACGGCATCAGTCACAAGATCGTGCGGCAGTGACATGAGGCTTGCGGTTCTGGTCCAAAGCAAGGCCACGTCAATTTTGTGATCTGGATAGATCTGACTAAGCGCCAGCGCATAGGCCCCCATTTGTCGTAATAGCCCTTCTGGGCAATCCTGTGGCGTGGCGGGCACAGTTGCATTTGATTTGAAATCCACGGCAAGAATGCGGTGTTCATCGATGATCAACCGGTCAATGACGCCATGAATGCGTTGGCAATTCAACACAGGAAGTGTTGCGGTTATGGGTACTTCGGCCAGCGTATTTTCAGCGAAGAGCGTTACCAAATCCGATGTGTTGAGAACTGTTGACGCTTCGGCAAAGATCGCGCTAATTTCATCAGGTTGGGCTGAATCAGAGCCTGAATTAAGTAATTCAACTGCCATGCTGTGCCAATCAGTGGTGGCAAATTTGGGCAGGTGCTCCAGCAATAGGTGAATTTGCCGCCCGCGCCGTTTGGCTGCCTCTTCATCTAGCCCATCATCACCGGGTAAGGCCTTTGCTCCGCCCAGCTCTGAAGGGCTGAGCGTTTTGGTCGGCTGTTGCGGGTTGGGGGCTGCTTGATGATAAAAATCAGGCAAAGGGACAATATCTTCTGGCGACGGTTCTTCACTGGTCTGTGAAGGTTCGGACCAATCTCCGTGTTCCAACCGCAATCCAGTGCCACGCAGAAAAGAATGCTCTACCGCGCCAAGATGCTCCATCGCTGTGCGAATTTTATCATGCCAAGTATCACCAGATTTACCGAGATCACCCGCCGCAGCAACGATCAGCCATTTTTCCGCACGCGTCATTGCGACATAAAGCAGGCGATTGCGTTCTGCAGTGTCAGCGGTTTTCAAATGTTCCGTGATCTGTGCAAGATTCTTTGGCGTTTCATCAGCTTTGGTGCGCCAAAATGCCAGATCGCCCTGAGTTATGACCTGATTATGCTGACGGCTTTGCTGCTTTGCGGTATCTGCCAGAATGACAATCGGGGCCTCAAGCCCCTTGGCGCCATGTACGGTCATGACGCGAATACGATCACCGGAATTTTCCAACTGGCGTTTTATTTCCAGATCATCTGCCTGCATCCACTGCAAAAACCCGGTCAGGCTGTCGGCGGCCTGTTGTTCATATGCGATTGCCTGAGCCAGCAGCGCATCAATGCCGTCTTCGGCCTCAAACCCAAGGCGGCCCAAGAACAAGCGACGTCCATCATGACGGGTTAGGATACGCTCTAGCAATTCATATGGCCGCATATAATCCGCCTGCTGCCGCAGATCATCAAGGACGTCCATAACGTTTGAGAATTCATCTGCACGATTGCGTAGACTGGTCCAAAGGTATTTGTCGGCTCGAGCGTGGGCCAAATTATATAGCTGTGCCTCTGACCAATTAAACAGCGGTGATTTTAAGATGATAGCCAGTGACAGGCTGTCCTCGGGTGTGGCGAGAAATGACAAAATTGCCACTAGATCGCGAACCGCCAGTTCGGCCCCGATTTTCAAACGGTCAGCGCCGGCAATGGGCAGGCTTTGCGCCTTGCACTCGCGAATGATCTCGTGAAACAGTTCAGACCGTTTTTGAAACAAGATCAGGAAGTCACCAGCTTGCACGGGGCGCATTCCCTGACCGTCGGGAATGGCGGACTTGCTATCAATAAGCTGGCGGATATTGGTGGCGATGGTGTGTGCCAAAATCACCGTCGGATCGCTAGCGGCTTTGACATCAACAGGTTGAAACCATTCAGGGCCATCTTCGGAATTGTTTTTTTCAACAAGCGGCCACAGATCAACCCGACCTGGCATATCGGCGTGAAATGCCTTGTGAGTCAGATTGGCGGCAAACCCACTGGTTTCATTGTTCTGAAAAGCTTGATCCACCAAAGACAAAATTGCCTGAGACGAGCGGAATGAATACTCCATCTCCAGCCCTTGCAGGGGTGTGCCTATTGATGACAGGCGCTTATCGAATTCTAGCTGCATCCGGTCAAATTCACCCGGATCGGCCCCCTGAAAGGAATAGATTGACTGTTTTTTATCGCCGACAACAAAGATTGTGCGCAACACATCCGCTCGCGCGCCCTCTCCGCTGGTGAATTCCTGTGCCAGACGTTCGATTACCTGCCATTGCACTGGGCTGGTGTCCTGTGCTTCGTCCACAAGAATATGGTCGATCCCTCCATCAAGACGGAACAATACCCAAGCTGCCACATCCGAATTGGTCAAAAGCGCACGTGCCTTCAGGATCAGGTCGTCAAAATCCAACCAGCCGCGAAATTGTTTGGCGGCTGAGTACGCAGGCAAAAATGCCTGCGCGAAGTCATATAGTGCACGGGTTTTATTTAAGGCACTCAGGGCTATGCGGGCCTCTCGTGCGGTTTCAACGCGGCGCATCAAATCTTCGATTTGAGGCATGAGATCAGATAGTGTTTCTCGGCAAGCCTTGGTTGGAAAAGATCCAATTTTGGCTGAAAAAGGTGTTTTTCCGCTTTTTGTCAGAAAAACAGATTCCAAAATAGGCAAAGCATTTTGATCTGCGAACTTAACCAACATCAGCTGTGCTGCCGCTTTTTGATCATTGGCACCACTTTGGCGCAGTGCGGCAATCAGTGCTTTCAGCAGCTCCAGCTCCCCACCAAGAAAGACAGAGGCAATCAAATCGCCAGTGGTTATGTCAGGATCAAGACTAAAATGCTGATGAAGTGCAGAAGTGTCATAGGGTTTTTCAAATACCGTTTGCTGACGAACAACCTCGGCTGCCAGATCGGCTAGCGTTTCACCAGTAAAATACAGCGCGGTTTTCGCCAAAACTTCGGCTTGTGGGCCATTGGCAAGATCTTCGATGATTTGGCTCCGTAACTGAGCCGCTGCGCGTTCGTCCATTTCAACAAATTGTGGGCTGACGCCAGATTCCAGAGGGAACCGGCGTAGCAAGGATGAACAAAACGAGTGGATCGTTTGGATTTTCAACCCACCGGGGGTTTCGATCGCGCGGGCAAACAGGCGGCGGGCATCGGCAAGAATTTGTGAGGTAATCGCACTTTCATACCCCAGCACTTGCAATGCATCGGTCAGATCTGGATCATTCAGCATTGCCCATTCGCCCAAACGTTTGAACAAACGGTTTTGCATCTCACTCGCGGCGGCCTTGGTATAGGTCAGGCACAAAATGTGTTGCGGGTCGACCTGATCCAACAACAACCGGGCAACACGGTCGGTTAGAACACGGGTTTTGCCGGATCCGGCATTGGCCGACAACCAAGTTGACCTTTCCGGGCGTGCAGCGTTGATCTGTTTTTGAGTGGCGTCATCAAATTGCATCATCCGACCCTTGATTTATCCGGATCATCAGTGATGTCCCATTCGCCAAATCGGGCCAATTGATCATAGTTACCATAATCACGCTTCAGATGCATCGCGCGTCGGGCTGTATAGCCAGTTTCGGTCTCTGAATAGGCCGAAATTAGCATTTTTAGCTTATCCCATGTTACCTCGGGCGGTTCATCCAAAAGCGGGGCGTCAACCTCTTTGCCGCCACTGGCAAGGCCGATATATACCGCGCGTGCAACATGGGCCGGAGCAAGGTTGCCAAAGCCGGATTGCTGTGCAATTGCGGCCTCTAGCAGTAGTTGTTTATCAAAATGAACCTGTTGATCTTTGGTTGGTGGGGTGCCGGTCTTGTAATCATAGACATGCACAGCACCAGTTTCATCCATGTCTATACGATCGGCTGTGCCGTTCAGGGAAAATTCGGGGTCCGTGCAACTGGCGCTGCCGCGCGCCTCAAACGCGGTTGGGCGGGCGACCGTGCGGCGTACCTGTTCAGTTTCGATAAACCAATCTGCAATCTGTTCCATTCGCGCCAGCCATAATGTGCGCGCCTCAGCCCATGGTACATCGGTGGCCAAAATATCTTGCGTCAATTGTAACAGATGGGATTTAGTTAAGGTTTCTGAATGATCCAGCGTGGCGCGGATGAATTTTTCGAGCACTTTATGCAATACCGTGCCGCGAATTGCCGGATCTGGGCCACGCATAAGCGGGTCAAGCGGGCGTAGGTTTAAAATGTGTTTGGCATAGATGGCATAGGGGTCGCGGATCAAATGGCGGATCTCGGTCACTGATAACCGCTTTGGCCGTGCAGATGGCGGTGGGCATGGTGCAGGGCGCGGGGCTGGGTCTATTGGAGTAGGGTTTTCAAGAGCTTGAACACGGTCAAGCCACAGCTGCCCGCGGGCTTGCATTTGTTGCAGGGCTTCTGGGCCGCCTTGGTCAGGCAGGCCAGAAAGCAGGTTTTGTAAGCGGTTCACCCAGCGAGAGGTAATCGTTTCAGAATCGTTAGATCTAAGAGACCGGGTAAACCAAACCTCTGGTGCACAGGCGGCCTGTTGAAAGTCATGTGCCGATAGCCCCGTCCGACGTTCCGGTAAAAGCAGGCCCGCTTGGTGACGCAAGGCGCGGTTAAGCCACGGGTCCGGGCTGGGACTTTCGGGCCAAGACCCTTCGTTAAGCCCGGCAAGAATAAGCAGCTCAACGCCTTGAACGCGAGCCTCTAACGTGCCCCAGATCAAAATGTTTGGGTTGGGTGTAATTGGGTTGCGAACTTCTTTGCGCGCAAGGACAGCAGAAAAGATGTTGATATAGTCAAATGTATTCAGCACGCTGGCGGCAGGCGCGGCCTCAACCAGTTCCTGCATTACTTGATGTGCGGCCTTTCCTGCATCGCCAGACCACAATGCGGGTGCATCATCCGGATCGATCCCACCTGAAAGCCGTTCAGCAAGATCAATATGATGCACGATGAGATCTGACATTGGTTGATCTGCTGCATTATTTTGACCAATTAAGCAGTAACAGAGCCAGACTATCCAGTCTTTTGCCCCTTCAATTCCGCACCCTTCAGCCCAGTTATGCAAGGTTTCCTCATCTGGATATGGGGCAGCTTTGCGGCGCAAATGCAGTTCAAGTTCGCGGGTTAATCGCAGGTGTGGGCCGCGTCCCTGCCCCGCATGGCATAGCGGGTGTTTGAGCAAAGTCAGCAGTAATTCTGCCGTCAGGGGTTGGCGCAACAGATCACCGACGTGACGTAAAAATCGCCCGGGAGCCGAGCGGTGCAATGGCATGCCTGCACTATCATCCGGGGTGATGTTCCAACGATCAAGCGCAGCAGATACCTGCCGGGTGAGGTTACGATCAGGTGTGATCAGCGCGGCGGTCGTGCCATCTTGTGCGGCTTGCCGCAGACGCAGGGCGATGGCCATCGCTTCATGTCGTTGTGAGGCAGCATTCAGCAAGGTGACATCCTGCATGGCTGCGGGCAAATCGGGCAGGTTCGGGCCGTCAATCAACCATTGATCCGTAACAGGTGCGGGTCTTAAGGCCAGTGACAAGACCTTGTTTCGGTTTGGGTTTGCGGGGGGCGCCTGATGCCAGTGCGGCACATCATCAAACTGCAGGCCCAGTTTTTCCATTAGGTCGGCAAAACGATATTGGGGATGATCCTCAAGCGGTAGCCCGTCAGAGTTGTTGGGCATAAGGCGATCCCAGACCGCGCCCGGCATATCTAAATCAAAACCGGGCAGAATAATCGCACCCTGAGGTAGCTTTGCGACCGCCTGCATCAAGATCTGTGTCGCACCACGGGACCCGGTGGATCCGGCGACGATCACTGGATGATCAGGTGGGGATGCGTGCCAGGATTCGATTAGCTGTTCGATGGCGCGACGTTGACGTGCCTCAGGATCAGGTTCGTTTTGATTACTTTCAAAATAGGGACTAACAATGCCTAAAAATGATTTTATGCGACGCCAATGACCGGACTGATCTGAAACATCAAGTGCATCGATCATATCAGGTGAGACGCCCTCGCCCTGCATTTCATCCATCAGTGCGACCAGCTGATCCGCCAGATCATAAACCGAGGCCCGAGATGCGATACTTGGATCACTTTCCAGCAGACGGGTGATCAATTGCGCCACTTCAAGCCGGCGGCGCAATGGTGGTGCGGCTGGCGGAATCTGACTGGGAAAATAGGTGTCAGGTAATTGGCTGATTAGAGAAATTTTGGGCAGCAAGCATGGTGGCCCCTGATCAAATAATGCACGAACGCGCCGGGCCATACGGCGGGTGTTGACCACCAAATGACAGCGGGCCAAAGCATCGGGCGGCAAGTTTGCTGTGCGCGCAACCAGCCCATTAACTAAAGCTTTGGGAAAGTCGGACCCCAACGACACGCCATAAACACGCGGGTGGTCCAAGGCGTCAAACATGATCCTGATCCAGCATGGATTCGGCGGCGGTGATCCCCTCGGGTGACCCGACATCAGCCCAGTGACCGGTGTAGGCAATAGCAAATAGTCGCTGATTTTCCCGCATCTTATTCCATAATAGGTTCAAGGAAAAAGCGCGCTCTGGGATCGCATGTAACCCATCAGTTTTCAGAATCTGGAGACCCGAATACACAAGGCCAGGCCCCCGGCTGGCACGGCCAGATGGATCAATAAGAAAGTCACCCTTACCGGTGTGATTGACCGCATTTGCAAGCGGAATACAAAGTAGTAACGCATCCATTTTTTCAGGATTCCAACCCTTTGCCAGCAGATCCAAAGGATTAGGCCCCTTCCACACGGCATCGGTATTCATGGTAAATACGGGTCGGCTACCCAATAGTGGCAGCGCAGCGCGCAGGCCGCCACCGGTTTCAAGGATTTCATCGCTTTCGTCAGAAAACAGGATATCAGATCTGGCCAGATGTGATATAATCTGCTCGGGTTTGTAGTGCAGATTGGCGACGATGGTGCCCATACCGAAATCAGTGATCTGATCCAGCGCATGATCAATCAGTGGTTTGCCTGCGACGGGGATCATCGGTTTGGGGCAATTTGCGGTCAGTGCACCCATGCGAGTGCCAAAGCCCGCAGCGAACAACATTACGGCGTCTGGAGCGTTGCGCATTTGTCTTTGAGCCTTTGCAGGGTTTCGAGGGTTGGGCTGGGCAGGGTATCACGCACCAATGTCGCAACGTCTGCCATCGCGGGATGGTCGAGGTCGCGCATTAAATGGGCCCAGACCCGTGGGATCAGGTCAACATAATGCGCTTTGCCGTCACGTACACAAAGTCGGGCAAAGACGCCAACAATACGCAGGTTGCGTTGTGCACCAAGGCAATAATAGGCGTTGCGGAATTTCGTGTCGTTGACATCAGTTTGCGAAATGTACTGTTCCAGCATGGCTTGTTGGACCTGCGGGCTGACATCACGGCGAGCGTCTTGCAATAGCGAGACAAGATCATAGGCGCGGTGACCCTTGAGGGCGTCTTGGTAATCCAAAAGCCCAACCCGCGCGGTTCCGTTGCGATCAGGCAGCCACAGCAGGTTTTCAGCATGGTAATCCCGTTGAATGAGGACATTTGTATCTGGGGCATAATCCTCAAGAACCTGCTGCATTTTCTGGCGAAACTCTTGAGCAGCGGCGTTATTTTTTTTATCTGCCTGCGTGAGATACCAGTCAAATGCCAGCGCGGCCAGATCTGCCATTACGGCTGGGCTGTATGCGCCCAGGCCCTCTGGTGTAGGATGGGTGTGAAGATCTGCCAATAACGTTGTTGCCGCGGAATAGAGACGGTTTTCTTTCGAAAGATCATTTTTCAACACCCGCGCAAAAAGATCATCGCCAAGATCTTCGAGCAACAAGAACCCGGCCGTATCATCCTGTGCCAGAATGCGGGGTGCGCTAAAGCCAAGCCCGGACAGGTGGGTTGATATGTTGACAAAAGGCCGAACATCTTCACCCTTTTCGGGCGGGGCATCCATGATAATAGCAGTGGTGTTATCGTGTTGCCGCAGACGAAAGTACTTTCGGTTGGACGCATCGCCAGCCACCATGCTGATCTCGGCCTCACTCCATCCAGAGTGGGTGATAAAATTGTTGAGTAAATCGTTACGCGACGGCATTCAAAAGCCCTTTTAGTTTTTCACCCCAACTTTGATTATCCCAGCTCAGATGCAGCTTGCGCTGATCATCCTGTTGGGTGCTGCTGAGAGTGATATTTAATGCGCCCTTGGGTGCGAAATTTCTTAACCGATCCGGCCATTCAACAAGACAGATGGCGGTTTCAAAGGCCTCTGTCAGGCCAAGCTCTTCGATTTCGTAGACATCGCTGAGGCGGTAAAGGTCAGTATGCCAGATTTCCAACCCCTTCGCGGTGTATGTTTGAACCAATGTGAATGTCGGCGATGGGATATCTTCGGGCACGTCCAGCAGGGCCTGAATGAAGCAGCGAGCAAAATGTGTTTTCCCGGCACCAATGCCACCCGATAACAATACAACATCACCGACATCCAGACAGGGTGCCAATTGTTGTGCAAGTTTGCACGTCTCTTCAGGAGAGTGAGAGGTGATGATTTGGCTAAAGGTTGGCATGATACGACATTACACGTGCTGCCGCTGCCTGCAATGTAGATCAGGCGATTTCCGGCTGTGTTTTGACCAGCTTTTTGATGTCAGGCTTGCAAATCCGCAGCATGAGCAAATTCCCTGCAAGGGGCGCAATATGACATTGCCAGCGTGGTCCAGACTTGCCTTGAATGATTTTAGAAAACGCTATTTGGTGTGTTGGTGTCGACAGCTGCTTTTCAATTTCGTTCCAGCTCTGTAATTCAGTGGAACCAATTGCGCAGCGTTCAATCAGGTCAATCACAGAAATTTCAGTAATGCCTTGATCGGGGTCAAATCCGATCAGGCGGGCCAGGGCTGCATTACAGAACAACAGGGTTTTGGCTGGGGAAAAGACAGCGATGGCATCCTCGAGTGAATCAAGGGTGGTTTGCCGAATGTCGATTTGGGTGCGAAACCGACGGGTTAGCACAACATCGTCTGTGATGTCATCAAACAGAAATGCGACAGCCCCGTCCGGATGTGGGCGCCCGGTGATGCGATAGGTCAACCCGTTTGGCAGCGGCCATGTTTCATCATAGTTTCCACCAACGGCACTGGTGATCATCTGGTTGATTTGAATGCGCCATGCGGCATAGTTTTTCGGTTCAGGCATCATCTGAAGGTCGCGTAATTTGTCAAAGAAGCTCATCAAATTTGGCCGTGCACTAAGAAAATCAATCGGTAAATGAGTCAGGTTAACAAGGGCAGGATTGAACAGCACCAATTGATGATCACGATCGAAAATACATAGACCCGTAGACAGGTTCGCAAATGTTTTAGTCAAGGTTTGCAAAAAGGCTCGTTGCGCGTTCTTAGCTTCAACCAATTCTGAAATGTCTGTGGCATAGCACGATCGGAGGTCCTCGGTTTCATGCACCATAAGTTCTACCCACCGCGTGCCCGATGCCTGGTTGAGGGCGATCTGTCTGGGTTGTGTGATGTTTTGTTCGAGCATTTCGGTGATATCACGATCAAGAATATCCTTCTGATCATTGGTGAACTGTTGCCAAAGGGCGCTTTCCTGACGCTGTCCGTCTTGGGGATTGATTTGTAAGATCGCGCAGGGTGCGGATTCTAATGTGCCTTGCTCTGCCATTCGCGCTCTGCTGTTGCGTAGCAGCTGATGTTTTCCCACGGGTGAAAGTTCAGAGGCGTCGCTCAAAATGACAAGGTGATTACAATTTTTGTAACGGATCTCAAGCGTGGCAGAACCATCGTTTTCATCAAAAATCTTTACATTTTGTGGTGCGTGATGGGCAAGTGTTTCGGGCAGCGTGCCAAATCGCCCTGCTGTCCAGTTGCGAAAATCCTGCCAGGTCTGAAGGGTCGGTTTTACGGTATGTGGGCTGTCTAGATCATTAAGGTTATGGTCAATCAGTTGATCGGCATGAAACAGAAACCTTGAAGTGGTATGATTGCTCTGGGGGCCATCTGGTGCGGCTTGAGAAGAGAATAGCCAGGCGGCGATGCTGATTACCACCAAAGACAATATCCCCGCCGCAACCCCGACCCCGATATAAACCCATACAGACATAGTGCCCCCAGAGCTGTGTTTGAGATCTTCAGGATTGGGCAAACATAGTTAATGTAAGGTTAAGACGGCGACATTGCTTTGTATCAGGCCAGATGCGGTTGGTTTTCCCCTAATGGCTTGCGATCTGCGCCCTCAGCCACTTCTAACTTTGCACGTGGCCAGCTGACTTCGACAATTGCGCCTAACCTATGCCCGCCGCCAAAACGCTTGCTATCTGCTTCTGTACCATTGGCAAAACTTAGATCTGCACCAGAGCGCTCCAGTAGAGTTTTGGCAATGAACAACCCCAGCCCCATGCCATCATAACCGGGTCTGTGGGTGTCAGGTGCAGACGCCCTGCGACGCATGAAAGGATCACCTATTCGACCTATCATATCAATTGGATAACCTTTGCCATCATCCATAATGCGAATGGATATTCTATCAGCGTTCCAGTGGGCTTCGATCCATACCGTGCTTTGCGCAAAATCGACGGCGTTTTGTATCAGGTTGCGCAGCCCATGAATGATTTCAGAGCGCCGCTGTATGACCGGATGATACGAATTGACTTTACTTGCTGATGCGTAATCAAAATTAAGCGACTTGCCGCGGTCAGTATGCGGCTCTGCCGCCTCTTCAATGACGGTGGAAATGGGTGCGTAGCGCATTTGTAGGTCATCTTTTCCGGCCCGCCCCATGGAGCGCAGAATATCACGGCAACGATCTGCCTGTTCTCGGATTAGCAAGGCATCGCTTTGCAGGTCTTCATTGTCTGAAAGCTCATCAGCTAGTTCTGCGCTGGTTAGCTTGATGGTGGCCAGTGGCGTTCCCATTTCATGGGCCGCTGCGGCGATGACTCCACCAAGATCGGTAAGCTTTTGTTCGCGGGCGAGCGCCATTTGAGTGGCTTGCAGGGCATCGTGCATGGCGGTCATTTCGGATACAATCCAGCGGGAATAGACACCTAAAAAGACAATTCCAATGATGATCGCAGCCCAGTTTCCGAACCGGAATATGTCAGGCATACGCAGGACAAACCCTTGATCAGTGCGCAGTGGTAAATAATAGAACAACAACACAGATACAATGCCGATTGCCACCAGCCCCAATGCTGCTGTGGACCGGACGGATAAGGCCGAGGCCGAGACAGTGACAGGACCAACAATCAGGATGGAAAACGGATTGTTAAGTCCACCAGTCAGATAAAGCATCAACCCCAGTTGCAATAGGTCGAACAGAACAACAAAGAAGGTTTCAGATTCTGACAACCGCTTGTTTTCGGGGTAAATAAACGCCGCAACTAAATTGCTGATGATAGAAACGCCGATGACGGCATAACAGAGGCCGGTTTCCACATCGAGATTGTACAGGCGCTGAGCAATGATCAGGGCCGAAGTCTGACCAATAATCGCCCACCAACGCAGCAAAACAAGCGTCCGCAGGCGAATCCAGTAGCGGTGTTTCAGCGCAGTATCTGCGTTTTGTGGCATGTGCGCTTCCGTCCCGTTGCAAGTTTCTGATCCAATGCTAGATGTGCGGCAGGTGGATGCGCAAGCCCGATAGCAAAAGGATAGTGAAATGGCACGAATGGTTGCGGTAATCGCAGGTGTGGCAGCGGTAGGCTTGTTGGGGGTGACATATTATGTCAGCAGCCAATCCGGATCGAACGACCAGTTTGCGCAATGTCGCGGTAGCCAAATTGCAGGTGGTGCCGGGCAAATCGGCGGTTCCTTTACATTGGTTGATGGAACTGGAGCGACGGTGACTGACAAAGAGGTGATCGATAAGCCAGCATTGATCTACTTCGGCTACACCTTTTGCCCCGATGTCTGCCCCGTGGATTCAGCGCGCAATGCAGCAGCGGCGGATATCCTTAAGCAACGTGGCGAAAACATCAAACCGGTGATGATCACTGTTGATCCCGCACGCGATACGCCTGAGGTGATGAAAGAATACACCGAATATATGCACCCTAATATGCAGGGGCTGACAGGCAGTGAAGAGCAGGTTCGCGCTGCGGCTAAGGCCTACCGCGTCTTTTATCAAAAGCAGCCGTCTGAGGATGGTGATGAAGACTTCTATCTGATGGACCATACGACAATGTCCTATCTGACATTGCCAGAATATGGCTTTGTTGAGTTTTTCCAACGAGTCCTGACGCCCGAACAAGTGGCAGATCGGGTGGCCTGTTTTCTGGATGCGGTTTGACGCGCAAGAGGCGGCGGGCTAGAAATCCTTTAGCGCTTGAATATGGAGAGGCATGATGGCCGAAAACCTGCGGGACCTTGGCGAAGATCGCTCGCTTCTTCTGTTGGATGATGATGAGCCGTTTCTCAAACGATTGGCGAAAGCCATGGAGAAACGCGGATTTGATGTTGAAACGGCTGAATCAGTTGCGGCTGGCAAGGCGATTGCCACGGCGCGTCCCCCGGCCTATGCGGTTTGCGATCTGCGTTTGGGGGATGGCAATGGTTTGGATGTTGTTGAAACCATTCGCGAAAAACGCCCCGACAGTCGAATTGTTGTCCTGACCGGATATGGGGCGATTGCTACGGCGGTGGCTGCAGTGAAGATTGGTGCTACTGATTACCTGTCAAAGCCTGCGGATGCGACGGACATCACCAATGCGCTGTTGGCCAGCAGTGATGAGCTTCCCCCACCCCCGGAAAACCCGATGAGCGCGGACCGTGTGCGCTGGGAGCATATCCAAAGGGTGTATGAACTTTGCGATCGCAATGTGTCTGAAACTGCGCGGCGTCTGAACATGCACCGCCGGACGTTGCAGCGTATTTTGGCGAAACGCTCGCCACGTTAAAGATCAAAGCGCTTGCTGATCTTGTCCACCGTCAACCCGTTTTCAAGCCGAATATTGGGGTGGAGGGCGTAATTTTCAAAGCCGCGACTTTGGTAATAGGCCAGCCCCCCGGCATTGTCAGTGCGGATGGTCGCATTGATCCAGCGATACCCAAGTGCGGTTGCGGCTTTGTGTGAGGCTTCGAATAATTTTGTGCCAACACCCAATCCGACGCTATCGGGACTGACAAATGTGCCAATGTCGCAGGCATCTGCTGGCAGGATCTGACGGGGCTCGATGGATTGAAATCCCAATAGGGTGCCGTTGTCATCTTCTACCACCTGCCATGCAGATGCGTCATGGCGATGGGTTAGCCATTGGGTGATGGTGTCGCAAGTGACGGGGTTAGTAAACGCAGTTGTGCCGCCTTTGTGGATGATCTCATTCAGCAGTCTGGCCATTGCGTTGGCATCCAGTGCCCCGGCATGGCGAATATAGATCATTCCATTTCTGCCAATAAAACATTGTGTCGCGCGGTATAATCGGCACGCACCTGTGTTGGCGGGCGTAGATGAATATCAAGTCCATCCATTACAGATCGATCTGGCTTGCCAAAGAATTTGTTGGCTTCAGTCTCGCTAAAACCGGCGATTTTTGTGGCTTCCATCCAAGCGCTGATCTTATCGGCCTTTTTGATCTGCTTTTTGACTGCTACCGGAAGTGTTGCAGGCAGACCAAAGCGGATATGAATGACTGCATTCAATCGTGCATCAAGTTGGTCATAACTGGGCCCAACGGCAGCCTTTACCGGTGAAATCATGTCGCCGATGACATATTCAGGGGCATCATGCAGCAATGCGGCCAAACGCCATTTGGCCGGTGTTTTAGGATTAAGCCGATGATACAAGATTTCGACTAAAAGTGAGTGTTCAGCAACGGAATAGGCAAAGTCACCAGAGGTCTGGCCATTCCAACGCGCGACAAAAGACAGGCCATGCGCGATATCTTCGATCTCAACATCCACTGGGGTTGGGTCCAGCAGGTCAAGCCTGCGACCGGACAACATTTTTTGCCATGCGCGAGGTTGGGGCACGTGTGATCCTTATGCAAAGTTGAACGTCAGAGTTAGCCGGTTCAAGTGTGATTTGCAAAATGTTCGACAATAGCGCCCAGCAAAGGAGAGTTTTTTTGCGCGGCCAGAAAGTTATACCCTTTGTAGGTGTCAGTTTTAATCTGGCGGATTTGATCCAGCGACTTCACAGGTTTCAGCCCATCTTCGATCGAATAGAGACGCATTTCCGGACGCGACAGAAAATGCGCGCTGGGGGCGCAATCATGGTCAGCGCCGTGATCTTCGTAAATCAGGACGGAGCCATCGTTGAGCGTGCGCGCTGCCCCTTCAATTGCGCTTACCTCAGCGCCTTCGACATCCATCTTGATCAGGGCAGGCATGCCTACAGGTACAAGATCATCGACCTTAAGCGTCGTGACCGTTTCAGTCTGGTCCGCCTGCCCGGCAGTGCCGTCTTGCAAAAGTCTGGCAGAGGCGTGGCTGAGATATGTGTTCACGAAAGTCAGCTCTTCGCCGGTTTGATTGTGGATGGCGGCGTGGTGCAGTCGGACATTTTGTAGATCTTTGGCATTTTGCTTCAAGATGCTAAATGTTTGGGCTGAGGCTTCGACGGAAATGACCTTTTGAAACAAAGGTGCTGCGCGGCTTGTCCAAAACCCTTTGTTTGCGCCAAGATCGCAAAAAAGGCTGGTTCGACCAACGGAGGTGCGTAAAATCGTGTCAATTTCTGGCTCATAGGGAAAATGAAAAAGAGCAAAGCGTGTCCAATACGCGTCATCCATGGTAATACGAAATCCGGGACCATCATCAAGATGCAACCATACAGCATTATTTGAGGGAAACAGTCGGCTGAGGCTCCGGGCAAATCGCCCATACGCCCCTCGTGTAAAGGCGAAGCGATACAGCGTCATCAATATACAGTATTGAATACGTGCGCTCAGCCCTGAATAGACAAGCTGGCGCCTTGGGGCGTTTTTATGCTGGGCGCTGTTTTTCATTGGCGTTAGCTAACGGCGACATAAGACAACTGCAAACCCGATCACGAAGATGTTTGTCGGTCAGCGGGAAATGGCCACGCGAACCGACAAATGTTCAAAAATCGTAAGTTCTTAACAAGTTTGGTCTAGCAAATGTTACAGTATCAGCCAACGCTGCGATCATCCGCGCGGTAATCTGTTTCATCTGTGATAGAGAAACGTCCACCTTTGAGCTTTTTGATCTTGCCCCGGCGCAGAAGCTGCCCAAAAGAACGCAGTGTGTCCTCGCGGGAGTAGTTTGATTTCTTAAGCTCTTTCAGTTTCCCCATCAGCATGGGTCTGGAAAACTGAGGTAAACCTTCAATATCAGACATGTATGCCGCTGCTGCCTCAAGCAAATCTGCAAGGTCATCAGCGCCCATTTCCTGAGCATATTCCATGAACGTACCATGTGCAGATCCAATGGCATTGGTGGGCGTTGTCGACGCGGCCATCTCGGCCGACAGTCGACGTGGCAGAATGGGATCTTGCGCTGTGTCAACGCGTTGCTCTGCAACAAGTTTCAATGGCGCGGAAGATTGCTCAGTGTCGGGCCGCTCTGGGGAATGAGTTCCTAGGATGCGCGGCCGTCGTGGGCGCATGACGCTTTCAATGTCACTGCGATAAGGTTGTTCATCGACGTCTTTTGTCAGCTCTGACCCCGCAGACTTTTCCGCGCGTGCCGCAGCAACTGCTGCGCGCAGGTGCTGAATGGCGCTGCGGCGAGTGCTGGATTCAGGCGCATGGCGCTGATCTTCGGCTTGTTCAAAAATACGCGAAACATCATCAGATGCCTCATAAGGGTCAACAGAGGGGACTTTATCAATCTTATCGTGTGATGTGTTTTTGGGCGCGTCAGGTTGGTTGCTACTGGGGATGGCCTCTTGGTCTATGTAATCAGGGCGAGCGTCATCCACCAGTTGGGACAACGTGTCTGGATTCGTCAGCGGTTCTTCCATGCCATCAGCTTCAGACAATGCTGCAGAAAAGCGCGATGCTTGATCTGGTTCATCAATGATGTCGATGGGTTCATCATCGCTATAGTCTTCTTCGTATGCGATGTCGGATTCTGGCGCGGCAGAGCGAATGCGGTTTAGCTTTGACGCCGCACTATCAGGCGCGGTTTCAGTCTCGGATGTTTTGTCAATGTCAGGTGTTACAGCATTGGTTTCACCTGAATCGGCGTCTTTGGTTTCAATGTCATTATCTGTCAACGCTTCGGAAGGCGTTTCAGTGCGCAGTACAACATTGCCATTGTCTTGACGCGCCTCTACTCGCTGGGCACTTTTGGTTTCCGCGATACGTGCCAGAACTTCGGTATCCGGAATGGACGGCTCAGCGCCAAAATATCGGTCATCAGCGGACAAATCCCGGAAGTATTCCGCGATTGCTTTCATGGTTTCAAAAGAGTCGTCAAACCCCTCCAACGTGCATGAAAAAGTTCCATAGGAAACCGTAAGAATTTTACTTGAACTAACCATATTTACTTCGCTTTTTTTGCGTACAATAATTCGTATACCATCCTCAGCAGGACTAAAGATGCTCGATTGTTAGAATTTTAGCGTATTATTTGATGGTCAGAATGTGTTTTGTTTCAGGCAACTGGTTAATTCTTGGAAAAGTATCGTGATTGTTGATAGTTTAGATCCAATAACCCTCATTGGTGGTGCAAATATATCAGAGGATGATCTGAGTCGGGTTCTTTCAATTGCGCCCAAATTGATCGCAGCAGATGGCGGCGCTAATTTTGTCGTGAATAAAGGACTGAACCCACTTGCCGTGATTGGTGACTTTGATTCGATTTCAGAAATTACCAAGGCCAACCTACCAGATTCGCGGCTCTTCCCGATGGCAGAACAAGACAGCACCGACTTTGAAAAATGCCTGTGCAATATCGCTGCGCCTCTACTTTTGGCTGTGGGCTTTTCTGGAGACCGTCAGGACCACCAACTTGCGGCCTACAATGCGTTGGTTCGGTTTCCGCAACATCGCTGTGTTTTGGTGGGTTTGAGCGAGGTAGTTTTTCTTTGCCCACCATCGATATCTCTGGATCTACCAGCAGATTGCCGGATCTCATTGTTCCCTATGGGTGCGGTTGAGGGGATGTCAGATGGGCTGCAATGGCCAATCAACGGACTGAACTTCGCACCTGATGGGCGTATTGGTACATCAAACCGAACAACGGGCGCGGTGCAACTGGATGTTACGGCGCCCAAGATGCTTGTCATTCTTCCGCATCATACCTTGAAAACAGTTGCGCAAGCCTTGCAAGAGGTGACTGCACAATGGGATTGACCTCGGTATTATGGGGCTGGGGTCGGACGGCGTTCCATATGGCGTTCGCGCAGAAAGACAAACAATCCTGATCCGACGATCAAAAAGATGCCCAAAAATGTCATACGGTCGGGTAGGTCATTAAAGATGTAGTAGCCCAAGATGGTGGCACTGACGATTTCTAGATATTGGATTGGCGCAATCAAGGATGCAGGTGCCAGAGATAATGCAAAGCTGATAAAGACATGCGACATCGTCGCAATCAAACCCAAGATTACTAATAGCCAAAGCTCGTGTTGATCTGGCCAAGACGGATCAAGTGGTGAAAATCCTGACCCGTCAAACCCCCAAAGCAACGGCAACGCAATAATTAGTGCGGCTATGCCGGTATAGGCCTGCAGGGTGATCGGGTGCATGCGGGTTGCCATTTGCCGTGTCAGGATCAGATAAAAAGCAAAGCACATCGCCGTGACCAACGGCAAGAATGCTGCAAACCCGATATCTATAAAACGGGGCTGAATGATCAAAAGTGCGCCTGCAAACCCAATGATACATGCGATGTAGCGACGTGGCCCGATCTGTTCCCCCAGCAACCAAGCCCCCAGCAGGGTCAGAATGAATGGCTCAACAAAAAAGATCGAGATAGCATCGGCGATGGGCATGTACCGCAGTGCGGTAAAGAAAAATGACGTTGCAATAATGATCAAGACCGCTCGCGCCAGATGTAATGAGGTCTCATGTTTGGTGGGTCTGTGCAGCCAACCATAGTAAGTCGCGATAGGTAGCAAAATCGCAGTTTGGAAAATAAACCGTGTGGTTACGATTTGCCCAACAGCAAGGCCATCACCAATCAATTTGGCGCAGGCATCCATCACTGGGGCAAGAATGGCAAACCCCACCATCATCAGTATACCCAGACTGGTGCGGTTTGCCTGATCCATCAACAGTTCGGAATGTTGACCGCAAGCCCGCCCAGCGATGTTTCCTTGTATTTTTCACCCATATCGAGACCGGTTTGACGCATGGTTTCGATGCAGGCATCTAGCGGTACCAGATGAGTACCATCACCACGCATCGCAAGTGATGCCGCAGACACAGCTTTGATTGCGCCCAGTCCGTTGCGTTCAATACAGGGGACTTGGACCAGACCTTTGACCGGATCACAGGTCATGCCCATGTGGTGTTCAAGCGCGATCTCGGCCGCGTTTTCGATTTGCATCGGTGTGCCGCCCAAAACGGCGGCCAATCCAGCGGCTCCCATAGCGGATGCGCTGCCTACTTCGGCCTGGCATCCGGCCTCAGCTCCGCTGATAGAGGCGTTGAATTTAACCAGGCCACCGATTGCAGAAGCAGTGAGAAGAAATTCTTCAATCCGGTTCTCAGACGCACCGGGCACATGTTCCAGCCAGTATTTGATCACCGCTGGCACAACGCCAGCGGCACCATTGGTGGGGGCCGTGACAACCTGCCCGCCAGCGGCGTTTTCCTCATTAACTGCCATGGCGTAGACGCTCATCCAGTCATTGATTTTATGTGGGGCGTTTTGATTTGATCCGCGTTCTTCCAAAAGGGCATCATAAATGTTCTTGGCACGGCGTTTGACGTTTAAGCCGCCCGGTAAGATGCCATCGGTGACAAGGCCGCGTTCAATACAGTCATTCATCACTTGCCAAACACGTGCGATACCATTTTTCAAATGATCCTCGCCGTTCTGCGCAATTTCGTTTTCACGCTTCATTTGTGCAATGGATTTACCGGATGTCTCCGTCATTTCCAGCATTTGCGCAGCAGAGGTGAACGGATAAGGCACAGGTGTTTCATCCTGCGTGGATTGTCCCTCAGCCAGTTCGGCCTCGGTCACAACAAAACCGCCGCCGATGGAGTAATATGTTTCTTGCAAGATGACATCACCCTGCGCATCTGTTGCCATCAAAATCATGCCATTGGCATGGCCGGGCAAGTTTGGACCAAAATCAAAGGCCAGATCTTCTTTTGGATTAAAGGTCAGCGTCGGCAACCCTTCGGGGGTCACGGTGTGTGTGTCGCGAATATGTTCCAACGCTGCTTCGGCTTTGTCGTTGTCATAGGTGTCGGGCATGAATCCGGCCAGCCCTAGGATGGTCGCGCGGTCAGTGGCGTGGCCAATACCCGTGAACGCAAGTGAGCCGTGCAAAGACCCACGCAATCCTTTGAAGTCAAAAGGTGCGGCGCGCATTTTTTCCAGAAAGTTGGCCGCTGCCACCATGGGTCCCATGGTATGGGATGAGGATGGACCAACGCCCACTTTGAACATGTCAAACACCGACAGGAACATTCCTGAATTCTCCAAAGTTAGTATTGGCTTTCTGCGCACATGCCCGAATATAGGCGAACATAATATCGCAAAAGCGACATGTTTTATAAGGTACAGAACGCCGTGATTGAATTTCAATCATAACAGGGAAGAATAACCCAGTAATAGCCCCATTCGTTCTTTGGCAAAAAATGGGTCGAAGCGATGTATTTGCGGCTGTGCGTGTATATTTTCAGGGGATTTTGCGGCCATGGGCTCAAAAACGTTGCTGTCCCCCCTCGCGCGTGGCGGAGAACTTGCTATAACCTTCAAAACTATTGGAGTTGCTGCCATGGCCGGAGAGCTGTCACCCATCGACAAGGCAAAATTTGTTGCTGCAAAACGTGCGGTGGATTTTATCGAAGACGGAATGCGTGTTGGCCTGGGAACCGGCAGCACGGCCGCTTGGATGGTGCGGTGCCTGGGCGAACTGGTTCAAAAAGACGGGCTCAAGATAAAGGGTGTACCGACTTCGACCCGTACCGCCAAACTGGCCCGCGAGGTTGGCATTGAGGTTGTGACGCTGGATGAGGCCAAATGGCTGGACATCACGATTGATGGTGCAGATGAGTTTGACAAAGATCTGAACCTGATCAAAGGCGGCGGTGGTGCGCTGCTGCAAGAAAAGATCGTGGCCACGGCTAGCGATCAAATGATTGTGATTGCTGATGTTGGCAAAGAGGTTGAAACCCTTGGTTCTTTCCCACTGCCGATTGAGGTAATTCCCTTTGGCTGGAAGACGACCAAGTCACTGACAGAAGAACTTTTGGTCAGTATGGACGTGCTGGGACAAGAAATTTCACTGCGGATGACAGGTGATAGCCCATTTAAAACTGATGAAGGCAATTACATTCTTGACCTGCATCTGGGTCGCATTGGCAACCCGTATCAGATGGCGATGGTTCTGAACCAAATCCCTGGTGTGGTTGAAAACGGGCTGTTCATTGATATCTGCGATGTCGTGATCCTTGGCTATGGCGATGGCCGGGTGGAAACACGTGACATTAACGAGGGTACAGTGGCGAAGGACCGTCTTGAATTTCAAGAATCCGATAATCTGTTCACTGACCTACAAGACTAAAGGCGAATAACAATGGCATTTGACTATGATCTCTTTGTGATTGGCGGCGGTTCTGGCGGCGTAAGAGCCGCGCGAGTTGCGGCACAGGGTGGTGCCAAGGTCGCACTGGCCGAAGAGGATCGCTATGGCGGTACTTGTGTGATCCGCGGTTGTGTGCCGAAAAAACTGATGGTGTTCGCCAGCGAGTATCCTGGCCACATAGCCGATGCGCAGGCGTATGGCTGGACCGTGCATGCTGGTGGCTTCAATTGGGATGCCTTCAAAGGTAAACTCAACGCAGAGTTGGACCGGCTTGAGGGCGTGTATCGCAACATTCTGAACTCCAACGGGGTCGAGACATTTGATAGTCGTGCCAGACTGGCTGACGCTCATACAGTTGAGCTGGCTGATGGTACTCGTAAAACAGCCAAGCATATCTTGGTGGCCTCAGGCGGTCGTCCGGTGAAACCCGATCTGCCGGGTGCTGAGCATGGGTTGACCAGCAATGACATGTTCCATTTTGATGCGCTGCCAAAATCCATTCTGATTATCGGCGGTGGCTATATTGCTTGTGAATTCGCGGGCATCCTGAATGGTCTTGGTGTGGATGTGACGCAGTATTATCGCGGCGCACAGATTTTGCGTGGCTTTGATGAAGAGGCGCGCGGGTTGGTGTCAGAGGAAATGATCGCCGCAGGTATCGACCTGCATCTGGGCACAAACATCCTCTCGATGGAACCGGTTGAAGGTGGCTACAATGTCAAAGCGACCAACGGATCCGAACAGGTCTTTGAACAAGTTATGTTTGCTACCGGTCGTAGCCCAAATACAGGCGATATGGGTTTTGAAGACATCGGTGTGAAACTGGGTCGCAAAGGCGAGATTGTCGTTGATGAGTATTCTCAGACCTCGGTGCCATCGGTTTACGCTGTGGGCGACGTGACCGATCGGGTCAATCTGACACCTGTGGCTATTCGTGAAGGCATGGCTTTTGTTGAAACCGTGTTTAACGGCAATCCAACCAAGGTTGATCATGACTTGATCCCTACAGCAATTTTCACCCAGCCTGAGATTGGCACCGTTGGGTTGAGTGAAGAAGCCGCGCGCGAGCAAGAACCGATTGAGGTTTATGCAACATCGTTCAAGCCGATGCAGCAAAGCTTTGCTGGGCGTGCGGCGCGGGTGATGATGAAGCTGATCGTTAGCCAAGCCACACGCAAGGTTCTAGGATGCCACATCGTGGCCCCCGGCGCCGGTGAAATGATCCAATTGGCTGGTGTGGCGGTGAAGATGGGCGCCACAAAAGAAGATTTTGACCGAACGGTTGCAGTTCATCCGACTATGTCGGAAGAAATCGTAACCATGAAAACACCCGTCAGGACAGGTTGATTTTTCAACCAGCCTGCACAGGTTAGAATGAAGCGCCTGCAAAGGCGAGGCAACAGAGGAAGAGAATAGATGGCTGGAAATTCTGGCGGCCCATGGGGCGGCGGCGGAAACTCAGGCGGTGGCGATGACAAGAATCGCGGCGGTCAACGCCCGCCCGAGGGCGGCCCTCAGATTCCTGAAATTGATGAGCTGATGAAAAAGGGCCAAGACCACTTGCGTGTCTTGATGGGCGGCAAGGGCGGCGATGGTCAGTCTGGCGGCTCTGGTCAGGGTGGCCCTGGATTTGGCAAGGGGACTTTTGTGCTTGGCGGCCTGATTGCTGTCGGGCTCTGGCTGATGGCAAGTGTCTATACTGTCAAACCTGAAGAACAATCTGTTGAGCTGTTCCTTGGCAAATACTACAAAACCGCGGACTCTGGTCTGAATGTCGCGCCTTGGCCTTTTGTGACCTATGAAAAATTGCCGGTTACGCGGGAGCAAAACGAAGATATCGGTGTTGGCAATCGCGGGTCTGAAGCGGGCCTAATGCTGACCGGCGACGAAAACATCGTCGACATTGATTTCCAGGTCGTTTGGAACATTAGTGATCCAGCCAAATATCTGTTCAATCTCGAAGACCCTAAAGCCACGATTGTTGCGGTGAGTGAATCCGCGATGCGTGAGATTATTGCGCAATCCAATCTTGCGCCGATCTTGAACCGGGATCGGGGTGTAATTGCCTCGCGTCTGGAAGAGCTGATTCAAAGCACATTGGATAGCTACAACAGTGGTGTGAACATCGTGCGTGTAAACTTTGACAAAGCCGACCCACCGCGGTCAGTGATTGATGCGTTTTTGGACGTTCAGGCCGCTGAACAGGAACGTAGCCGGGTTCAAAACGAAGCGGATGCTTATGCGAACAAGGTTTTGGCTCGTGCCCGTGGTGATGCCGCGCAAGAACTGGAACGCGCCGAAGGCTATCGTGCCCGTGTTGTGAACGAGGCGCAGGGTGAGGCTAGCCGTTTCTCGGCTGTTCTTACAGAATATGAAAAAGCGCCTGCAGTGACCCGTAAACGCCTCTATCTGGAAACGATGGAAGATGTTCTGGGCGGGGTTAATAAGATCATTCTTGATGACACATCAGGGAGCGGTCAGGGTGTTGTTCCTTATCTTCCACTGAACGAATTGCGTCGCTCGAACGACGGAGGACAATAATATGAGTAAGTCAAAATTCATCCTGCCAATTCTGGCGCTTGGTGTTGCTGGTGTTTTGTCGTCCATTTTCATCGTAGATGAACGTGAGAAAGCACTTATTTTACAATTTGGTCGTATCGTCGCTGTGAAAGAAGATCCTGGTCTTGGGTTCAAGATTCCGGGCATTCAGCAAGTTGTAACCTATGATGACCGTATTCTCAGCCGGGACATTGATCCTCTGGAAATCACCCCGTTGGATGATCGTCGTCTCATGGTTGATGCTTTTGCACGCTATCGTATTGCAGATGTGGAAAAATTCCGTTTGGCGGTTGGTACTGGTGGGATCGCGACAGCAGAAAGCCGGTTGGATTCGATTCTGCGTGCGCAAACACGGGAAATTCTGGGCTCGGTTTCGTCGAATGACATCCTTAGCACAGACCGTGCAGCTTTGATGTTGCAAATTCGCAATGGAGCTTATGATGATGCTGCTTCGCTGGGTGTTGAGATCGTCGACGTGCGCCTGAAACGCACTGACCTTCCGCCACAAAACCTTGAAGCCACATTCGATCGGATGCGCGCCGAACGTATTCGTGAAGCAACGGATGAGCGGGCTCGTGGTAACGAAGCGGCGCAGCGTATTCAGGCGCAAGCCGATAGAACCGTAGTTGAAGTCACATCTGAAGCACGCCGCGAAGCCGAGATCGTCCGTGGTGAGGCAGACGCCGAACGTAACGCAATCTTTGCAGAGGCCTTTGGTAAGGACGAAGAGTTCTTTGAATTCTACCGCTCGCTCAATGCCTATCGACAAGCGTTGCAAGGTAGTAACTCGTCGATGGTGATGTCGCCGGACCACGAGTTCTTCAATTATTTGCGTTCTGACTCCGGTGCACCTGCTTCTGCTCCGGCACAATAATGATCGGGATGCTATTTCTGGCCGTAGGGCTGGTCTTGGTGGTTGAGGGGCTGGTCTACGCGCTGGCCCCTTCTCTTGTTGAGCAGTTCCTTACGGCATTTAAAGAAATGCCCGAAGGCAGCCGGCGTGTGATGGGATTGGTCGCTATGGCACTGGGTGTTTTCGCGATCTGGATCGCCAAGGCGCTTGGTGCTTGATTTATGGCTGTGAAAACGTTCACATGCACGTGACATGATGTAGCGTCGTTTGCGATCTGCGTGATTGTACCTACATTGCATAAAGATAAAGCGGTTACGTAGGCCGCACAACAGGAGGCCCCGGTGTGAAAGCCCGAACAGTATCAGCAGAATTTAATGTTCATCGTGTGTTGCAGTCATTTTGGTTATTGGCACTAGCATTTGCCATGTTGCTTCTGCAGGTCATCGCAGCCTCGGCCCGCCCGGATAGTTTTGCCGATCTAGCCGAACAATTCAGCCCGGCGGTGGTAAACATCACAACGTCGACGGTTGTCGCGAATGGTGGGCCATCACCGATCGTGCCAGAGGGATCCCCGTTTGAGGATTTCTTTCGTGAATTTCGTGATCGCAGCGGCCAAGGCGACCGGCCACAGCGGACACAGGCGCTGGGATCAGGTTTTGTAATCTCTGAAGACGGCTATGTGGTGACAAACAACCATGTGATTCAATCCGCCGATGAGATCATCATTGAATTCTATTCCGGCAAAGAGTTGACAGCTACGGTTGTTGGCACGGACCCCAAGACCGACATCGCCCTTCTGAAGGTCGAAGCAGATGAGCCTTTGGCCTTTGTTTCATTCGGCGATAGTGATGTTGCCCGTGTAGGGGACTGGGTTGTGGCTATGGGCAACCCGCTGGGTCAGGGTTTTTCCGTCAGTGCCGGGATTGTATCGGCCCGTAATCGCGCATTGAGTGGCACTTATGATGATTACATCCAAACTGACGCGGCCATTAACCAAGGTAATTCTGGTGGACCACTGTTCAATCTTGACGGTGAAGTGATTGGCGTGAACACCGCGATCTTGTCGCCTAACGGCGGATCAATCGGTATCGGATTTTCAATGGCCTCTAACGTTGTGACCCGGGTGGTCGATCAGTTGCAGGAATTTGGTGAAACCCGCCGGGGTTGGTTGGGTGTCCGCATTCAGGATGTGACCGAAGATATGGCCGAGGCGCTTGGCCTTGAAAAAGCAGCTGGCGCGATGGTGACGGATGTCCCAGAGGGCCCTGCGTCCGAGGGCGGTGTGCTGGCGGGTGATGTGATCATGTCATTTGATGGCAAGGACGTCTCGGATACACGCGGGTTGGTTCGTGAAGTCGGCAACAGCGAAGTTGGTAAAACTGTTCGTATGGTGGTTTTCCGGGATGGGAAAACCCAAACGCTCAAGATCACGCTGGGTCGTCGCGAAGCGGCCGAAGGTGCTGTGCCTGAAGAGGGTGTTGAGGAAGAAGATGTCGCCCCAACTGAAAAAACCGTACTTGGTATGGAGTTGAGTGAATTGAACAGCGAGTTGCGCAAACAGCTTGATCTGGACGCCGATGCCACTGGTCTGGTGGTACGCGATCTGAACAACCTATCTGAGGCGTATGACAAGGGCATGCGTGCTGGCGATGTTATCACCGAAGCTGGTCAGCAAAACGTGACCAGCATTGAGGATCTTGAAACACGCATTGAAGACGCCAAAGAGGCGGGCCGTAAATCGATATTGCTGCTGGTGCGTCGTGCCGGTGACCCGCGTTTTGTTGCGCTTTCGCTGGATGGCAGCGAATAACTAGGTCTCCTCCAGGACCTACCTCGTGAAGGCGTCTCGATGCAAATCGGGACGCCTTTTTCATGTGACTTCTGAGTCTTGAACTTCCTGTAGAATTTCACGCAGACTGTGCAGGATCATATCCACATCTTCGGCTTCGATTGTTAGCGGCGGGCGAATTTTCAGGATGTTATCTTTTGGTCCTTCACTGCCGATCAGAATGCGGTGGTCGCGCATGCGGTTTTTGATGTATTTGCAAATCGCAGTTCCCTCACTGCCATCGGAGTTGATCAATTCAACCCCCAAGAACAGACCCATACCGCGCACATCATCAACGCAGCTAAACTCAGTCTCGATCTGCTGTAGGCCCTGCGTTAGGCGTTCACCCATCACTCGGGCATTTTCTTGAAGGGCTTCGTCATCAACAATATCAAGCACCTCCTTGCCAATCCGACACGACAGGGTTGAGCCGCCGAAGGTTGAGAAAAATTCTGGCCCATTGGCAAAGTTGTCCGCTATGGCGCGGGTTGTAACCAAAACGCCCAATGGATGGCCATTGCCAATCGGTTTACCCATTACAACGATATCAGGTAGTGCGCCTTGATGTTCAAAGCCAAAATAATATTCACCCAATCGACCCAAACCAGTTTGAACCTCGTCTGCAATACAGACACCGCCTGCGGCGTGGATCTTATCATAAACTTTTGCAAGATATCCTTTGGGCGGAATGATCTGCCCGCCCACAGATGGAAAGGTTTCTGCAATGAAGCCAGCCAATCCATGACCATTTGATTGCAACTTCGCAATGGCAGGATCGATCAGGTCAGCAAACTTACCAGCGCGGTCAGGATCATCCCGCTTGAACTGGCCGCGATAATCATCTGCAACCTCAACCAGTTCAACCCAGTCGGGCTGCCCAACGCCACCTGGGGCGTTGAACTTATATGCTGAGACATCAATCACCCCGGTGGTATTACCGTGATACCCATGATCAGGGGTAATCATACCTTTGACGCCGGTATGAGCGCGCGCCAGTCGCAGAGCCAGTTCATTGGCTTCTGTACCTGAATTGACGAAAAAACAAACCTCTAGATGATCAGGAAGTTTCGACTGAATTTTTTCAGCGAACGCGGTCTGCGCAGGATGCAGATAACGGGTGTTAGAATTCATCCGTTTCAGTTGATCTGCAGCCACTGCTTGAATACGTGGGTGTGCATGGCCGACGTGCGGCACGTTGTTGTAGGCATCCAAATAGGGACGGCCCCATTCATCAAACATATGATGCTTCCAGCCCCGAACTAACATGACCGGATCGTCATAAGTCAAGCTCAGGTTTCGACCGAAATGATCGTTGCGCCCCTGTTTGATCTGGTGCTTGTCGGTGGGCTGATAGAACACTTTCTCATCTGGCAGGTTCAACAGGGCCGCCGGGTTTGGGCAAACAGCATGCCACAGCTGCATTTCATCCGGGTCACCGACACCGGGCCAGTTGGCCTCCATACCCACGGTGGTCAAGGCCAGCTGAAAGTGCACGTGCGGCGACCAGCCGCCGTTTTGCGTGGGGTCGCCCAGCTTGGCGAAATTTTCGCCTTTGGTGATCTTGTCACCCGGCGTCAGGCGTTCGCAAAGTTCCGGATCCAGATGACCGTAGAGCGTATAGAAGCCATCCCCATCAGGCGTTTCGTGGCGCAAAATCGCGACCCCGCCATAATCAAGGTGATAGTTGCGGTTTTCGACAACTTCGACAATTGCATCCAACGGTGCATAAAGGGCCGTCCCTTCCGGGGCGAAGACATCTACAGCTAAGTGAACAGTGCGGCGGTCACTGGCCCTCCACGGCCCCTTACGAAAGCCCGGTTCAGCATATATCAGGCGCGGCTCGTTATAATATCCCAGCCACCAATCTGGGCCAAATTCCTCGCCCACGCGCGCGGCTTCCTCTAGTGGCATGTGAAACGGGTTTTGTGGCCAAGTCGAATGCTCAACTGAGAGTGATCCCATTGGCGTACTAGATAGATCTTGTCCAAAAAGCTGTGCAAACTGACCGCGTTGATCTTTCAGATAAGCGTGGACACGTTCAGCGCCGTCAATAACAGGCAACTCACAAGCTGCGCGCAGCCGAGCGGGCATCAGATCAGCATTGAGCGTTTCATTCTCAAGAAACCGCCACGCTGGGGCCTGCGAGATTGTAACATAAGGATCATCTGGATTTTCTATCGCCATCACTGTGGAATTTACCACCGATACGGCTAAACGCATGCGCAGCAAAAGCCAGATCAAATCGACCTCATTTGTAGAGAGAGGATTGGTTTCATGATACCCTTGTACCAATGCTGCAAGCGCTTGCTCTGGTTTGGGGTGATCCAGAACAATATAGGCCCCAGCAATTGCCAAATCACAGATGCGTGGTGCAGCACACATATCGCCCAGATCAATCAGCCCCGAAACTGTTTGTGGTTCTGACAAGGTGCCATCAATCAAAATGTTGTAGTCATTGGCATCATTGTGAATGGCCTGCTTTGGCAAGGCCGCTAATTGCTCTTTGATTGTGATGAATTTGGTGGTGATGTCATTGATCAGAGCACGCCGAGTGGGGTTGGAAATGGCATCCAAATGCGCGCCGATCCAAGCGGCCTGCATCAGGTTCCATTTGAAGTCACGCTCCAGCTCGGGGTGTTTGAACTCCTCTAGAACTTTGTCTGTTTCGCCAAGGTTTTTGCCAATATTTTGGATAAGTTCAGGTAATTTAGGCTCTGAAGCGGCGTAGCAGCGTCCTGGGAGGCAAGCCTGAACCCAGACTAGGCGGCTATACCCATTTTCGTCGAGGGCAGCCTTTAGCATCTGACCACCCGATGTGCTGCAAACGCGGGGAAACGGCAAATGCGGGGCGTGTTCTGCGATGTGCTGCAGGGTTTTGATTTGAAGATCTACCAACCCTGTTTCACAATCGGGGCGCATCGCCTTGAGGATATAGCGTTGACCATCATTGGTTTCCGCCAAAAAATTCAGGTCATATTCCCCGTTCAGCCGGGTCAGCTCTGCGTCGATGCCCCACTGTTTTTGCAAGACAGTTGCCCAATGTCCCAACATACATATTGCTCCGTTCTGATGCGCACGTGCATCAAGCAAGCATTGGATGGAATTGGCAAGTCATGTTGTCCACGAGGGACGTTATTTCGTGATGATCTCGGGGCCCATGATGCTGTTGGGAAGAGCTGTCGATATCCATGGAATGTATGTCACCATGATCAGGAACACGAACAGTACAGCCAAAAATGGCAGGGCGGCCCGCACAACCGACATCATTGGCATACCTGCCACCCCAGACGTGACAAAAAGGTTCAGACCAACAGGCGGCGTGATCATCCCGATTTCCATGTTCACGACCATGATTATACCCAGATGAATGGGATCAATACCCAGTTCGATCGCGATGGGGAACACAAGGGGCGCGACGATCACTAAAAGACCTGAAGGTTCCATAAATTGACCACCGATCAACAGGATAACGTTGACTACAATCAGGAACATGACCGGCCCAAACCCGGCGGATAACATTGCATTGGCCACATGTTGTGGAATTTGTTCCTCGGTCAGGACATGTTTCAGGATCAGCGCATTGGCGATCACAAACATCAACGTGACGGTGAGTTTTCCAGCTTCAAATAGTGTCCGGCGCGTGTCTGCGTGAAAAAATGCGGTGACAAGTGCGATGGGTTTGCTAAGCAGGTTAAGCTTTTGCCCGTCTTGTGACGCGGCCAAGGGGCCCATATCGCGGTAGATGAAGCATGCGACAAAGAAGGCATAGACAGATGCGACTGCGGCCGCCTCAGTTGGGGTAAAGAAGGCCCCTGTTACGCCTGGAATGCCGTAAATTCCGACCATAATGATGACAATCAGCAACAAGCCCCATGCCGCGTCACGAAACGACGCCCATATCTCTCCCCAACCTAACCAGTCGCCTTTGGGCATGCCTTTCACGCGGGCCATGATATAAATGGCGATCATCAGCATGAGGCCTGCAAGAATTCCGGGGATGACGCCGGCTAAAAACATCCTGCCGACAGAAACCTCTACAGCTGCCGCGTAAACGACCATGACAATCGACGGTGGGATCAGAATGCCCAATGTGCCAGCATTGCAGATCACGCCTGCAGCGAACTCTTTGGAATATCCCGCCTGTCGCATGGCGGCGATTACAATTGATCCGATAGCAACCACTGTGGCGGGTGATGATCCGGATAAAGCGGCGAACAGCATACAAGCAAAAACACCTGCGATGGCCAAGCCCCCGCGCAAGTGCCCAACGCAGGCGATGGAAAACCGAATTATTCGTTGGGCCACGCCGCCGGTTGACATGAAGCTGGACGCGAGGATGAAAAACGGTATGGCCAGCAGCGTGTAATGGCCCTCAAAGGCTTCGAACAATGTTTGTGCGACTGAGGCCAGAGAGGTGTCTGAAAACCAAAGCAAAAACAGGACTGATGACATGCCCAAAGATACCGCTATCGGAACCCCGATCATCAGTAGGGCGATCACCATGACGAACAATAGCACGACGGACATCAGGTGTTTTCCCTGATTTGGTCGTGAGCCTCTTCAAGCTCATCCTCAACCTCGTGGCTGGCAACAATCCGGTCAATCATGCCAGTCCAAATGGCAATGCCAGCTTGAATAAACCGAAATAGCAAAAGCGCCATCGACATAGGCAAAACCAGATAGGGGATCATTCTGGGCAGTTTGGAATAGGCTTCGCCCTCGTTGAATGCATTTTCCATCCATTTCAGAAAGGTGGGGTGCGGGATGTCGTCGACTTCATACCAGCCTTTGGCCAAAAACTTGTCCTCAAAACCCAGAGGAAACCAGCGCCCTTCAGTCGCGGGAAGATTGGCAAAATTGGCCCAGTAATCCCAGGCCCCTTTCAACAAGAGTAGTGCAAACACAATGCAAACGGTGACGGAGATCAGCGCAAGTATCCGGCGTGTTGTCTGCGAGACGATATTGATTAGGGCGTCCACGCCTAAATGCGCGCTTTTCTTGACTGCATAAGACGCGCCCAAAAGCACCAGCCATCCGAACAGAAACACCGTTAATTCCAGCCCCCAAAGGATGTTGGAATTGAAACCTTTGCGGGCCACAACATTGGCGAATGTGATCAATGTCATCGTCCCCAATAAGGCGGCGATTAGGTTTTCCTCGATCCGATCGGTAAAGCTTTGTCTTGATTTTGGATGCATCGTGGCGCCTTGGTTTGGGCCATCGGAGCCCGCAACAGATGGGCCCCGATGATAAAGTGATTACAGGCTGTCGTTGATCGCCTGTGCCGCGTCGATGTTCTCTTGACCAACATCATCGGCGAATTTGTCCCAAACCGGCTTCATGGTTTCTACCCATATCGCGCGTTGTTCATCGGTAAGTTCCCGGATTTCACCACCGGCATCGATGATCGCCTGACGGGCTTTTTGATTCACGTCAAATGATTCCGCGTTCCGTGTCTCTGTGACCTCGGATAGAATGGTCAGGAATTGATCACGTACATCTGGTTCAAGACCGTCTAGCCACTCCGTTGAAGCGACAACCAGATAATCAAGAATGCCGTGGTTTGTTTCGGTCACACCGTCCTGAACTTCAAAGAACTTTTTGCCGTATATGTTCGACCAAGTGTTTTCCTGCCCATCGACAACTTTCTGTTGCAGGGCGCCGTAAACTTCGGAAAAGGCCATTTTTTGCGGGCTACCGCCGATGGCCTCCATTTGAGCGACCAGAACGTCAGAGCTCTGGACCCGGAAGCGCAAACCGTTGGCATCTGTGGGTGCGATCAATGGCACATTCGCCGACATTTGTTTCATGCCATTGTGCCAGAATGCCAACCCCTGCAGGCCTCGACGTTGCATGCTGTCTTTGAGTTCTTGACCAGCGTCAGAGCCTTGAAATGCATTCACCGCATCAACGCTTTCGAACATGAAGGGCAGATCGAACAGGCGGAATTTCTTGGTGAAAGCTTCGAATTTCGACAACGATGGCGCAGCCAGTTGAACGTCACCTTGCAGCAATGCCTCTAGCACCTTGTTGTCATCATAAAGCGTCGAGTTTGGAAACACTTCCATACAGGCGGTGCCGTTCATCTCGTCATTAACGCGCTGCTCCAACAACGATGCTGCGATACCTTTGGGATGGCGGTCAGTGTTGGTGACATGGCTGAATTTGATGACAAGTTCACCATCGTCACATGCGGCATTTGCGGAAATGGTTGTGGCGCTGAGCGCGATAGTCGCGGCCACGGCGGCGGTAACAAATTTCATGATCTTTCCTCCCAGATGCGATCAGATAAAATTCCGAGAACCTGATGAGGGTTCATGGCAGCATCAAAGCCCGATCCGCCGCACCAATCAAGGGTTGCAGGTGAAATGATTTGATAAACCGGAATATTATTTTGTTCAGAGAGTT
The DNA here is from genome assembly GCF_900327775.1 of Roseovarius sp. EL26. NCBI lineage: Bacteria > Pseudomonadati > Pseudomonadota > Alphaproteobacteria > Rhodobacterales > Roseobacteraceae > Roseovarius > Roseovarius sp. EL26. Next base: position 82,909 of record NZ_OUMZ01000006.1, on the reverse strand, counting down.
GACGGATTATGCTGTCTCCAAGATGACACAGAAAAAGCCGCGAGTTGGACAAAATGTCCCAACTGAATGCCCCGATCCGACGTTCAAACCGGGGCATTTTTATCAGAAGCTTTGCGTGGTGTAGTCCACCTCATCTGGATAAAGCGTATCCTCGATTGATGTGGTGTGGACTTTGACCAGTTTTCCGTCAGTGACTTTTGAAATGTACTGATGGCCAAAGACCTGGTGGGTTTTGCCGTTGAACAGCTTGGCACCTTGCGGGTGTGCTTGGCTGAGCGGCATGTCGGTCATAGCCTCAACCGCTTCGATCAGGGCCGCGCGGTCGGCGTGGGATTGATAGCCTGCGGTCTCCATCCCAGCTTTGATCACATGCAGGGTTTCCCAGCAGCCGAACATGTGGGCGTAAGTGGATACATCCGACGGGTCGCTGATCGATGCGCCGCGATCATCAACACCCACTGCGGCGCGGTAGAACTGGTCATGCTCTGATTGATCATCCTGTGTGTGGCGAGGATTGCCCTCCCAGAAATAGGTGCCTTCAAGGTATTCCAGACCCGGGCTGGAGATATCAACCGCCTCAAGGCTGTCGATAAAGCCGAACATTTCGGGGCGAGAAGGACCAAAAAACTCACCTAGTTCTTTGACAAAAGTCAAAACTGCGGGGCCGACCATCACGTGGTATAAAACTTCGGTTTCGCGAGGAATTTTCGGGAAATACTTGGTGAAAGACGTCTCTGACGGAGGAATGGCAATATGGGCCAGTACCTCACCACCTTGCGCCTCAATCGCTTGAGTAAAGAAATCACGGTGATCATGACCAAAGGCAAAATCAGGGAACACCATCGTGACCTTTTTACCAAGATTTTCAGCCACAAAGGGGGCCATCGCCTGCACTTGGCTTTTTACGTCCGTAATGCCGGGCTGCAAAGTGTAACGGTTGAGCATGCCTGAGGCAACGTGATGCCCCTCGGAGACCACAAAATAAGGCAGCTTTAGCTCACCCGCACGTGGGGACGAGCCGATCACAACATGAGAAAACAACGTCCCGAAGCCGACATCACAACCATGCTGATTGGTGAATTTTTCAACCACTTCAGCACCGCGCTTGGGGTCGGTGCCGTCATCCTCAGTCACGATTTCAACCGGGCGGCCATTAATGCCACCTTGCTCATTAATCAGATCGACCGCGGCCATAGTGGTGCGGTCATACCAGCGCCCATAAGCCGCCCCGATTCCGGTGCGATGAACCTGAAAGCCGATTTTGATCGGCTCAGACGCCTGCGCCTGCGCGTAACGTGACCAGAGCGGTAGGGCGGCAGCCCCGGCTGCGCCACCGGCGAGCGTTTTCAGAACATTGCGACGGGTTGTGTTGTTTTTAGGGGTGATCATGGTGCTTTTGCTCCCAAATCCGTTTTCTGCGCATCCAATATAGGGATGGTAAGCTCCTTGTCTGAGGGGAATTTTACCGTTTGTCCAGCTTTTTACCTCGTGGAAATCGGCCTTATCATCCGCGCGGCGAGGCCAAAAGCCACAAGCCAAACACAGTATAGAACACCATAAATACTGCCAGTGGAAGCTGCACAATCAAAGCTTTCGAATGGGTGGAATGGCTGCGCAATGCCAGCAGATGCGCCAGTAAAATGGCAATGACATGGCCGACAACAACGGCCCCAGCTTGGGTTAACCAAATTGCCTTGACCGCATCTGGACGGCTGAAAAACCCGGTGGTGACGTAGACATCATTAAGGCCCAAAAATTCATTCACCAGTTTAAGAACATACTGCCCTTCAACCAGAAAGCTGGGCAGGTAATGTGCAAGGTGATAGGCTAATGCGATGGGCAGTAATGTTGGGGCATAAAGGCAAAATGCGTTCAATAGTCCTGTGCCTTTCCTGATCAGAAGATGACCAAGCCACAGGCAGGCTGTAAAACTGGCAATCAGTAATATATTTGCCAGCAACATGCCCACGAAATTGGGGACTACTACGGCGGAACGACCGGGAAATTCTAGCGGGTTGATGCCTAGTTGCCCCATCCACCAAAAGGTTTCATTGAGCCCATCAAAACTGCCACAGCCCAGCAATACCAGCATGAAAACCGCCAATCCGGGCTTGGGAATCGGGCGATGGGTCATTTGCCAACCAGACAGACCCAAAGCCAGACGACCATTTTTACACCCGATGATGGCCACCTGCCGATAGGTACGCATCATGATGGTCAGGGCCTCGGCACGGATCAACCAGACCGGGCCGAAAAGGACCAGACCCAGCAACGTCAGGTACCAGTAAATCCCTACATAACGTGCCAGTCTTGATGGGTCAGCCGGGGCCGGATCAACCATTAGAATGCAGGCAAACGCGAGAAGTAATACCACCCCGGGCCAATGTCCAAACCACCGCGGATATCGAAATGGCGGGCGTAGCCCTGTGAGCCACGCCAACCCGGCTGTTGGGCCGGTCCATGGATTGATATATTTCCAGTGGTCGCATAAAAAACCCTGAAGAAACACCAAAACAATCCACCACACCGCCCAAACCGCAAGCGGGAGCGGATTGGCCAACGGATCGCGCGTGCCGATCAAGCCCTGCCAGATCAATGCCGCAAGAACAATGGCACTGATACAGCTGATCAGATGTCGAAATGGCAAGGGACGGCAGTGCCACAGTGACCAAGTTTCAAACAGCCGCCTTGTTGCCGAGGCGGGCAGAAAAATCAGTAGTAGCAGGGTCAAGATCACCGTGGCGGCCCCTGCCATGATGTAAATATCTGTGGGTAAAAGCAGTATATATCCCTGTTCCGAGGCATGGGCATACACAGGTTCGCTGGACAGCAACCAGATTACAGTAATTGCAAACAAAACCCGGACAAAGGGGTATGATAATCCCTTTGAATATTGCTTGGATTCATGACGAGATGCGGACAGGGTTTTGAGCCTTGTTGTAAGGTTTCCAGTCGGTGATTTCTGGGTAATACATTTTGCGCCAGCGGCGAACCCGTTTGTTCATGACCCGCCGCCATAGGGGTGGCACCATCGCTGCAACGGTCATCACTGGGTAACCGAAAGGCAACTGTGGGGCCTCGCTGGCATCATAGTTTTGCAACAGTGGAAATCGTCGGTCGGGTTTGTAATGATGATCAGAATGGCGTTGCAGATTGATCAATAACCAGTTTGACCCTTTGTGTGCCGCATTCCAGCTGTGGCGCGGTTTGACGTGTTCATATTTCCCATCACCCAGATGTTTACGCGTCAGGCCGTAATGTTCGATATAATTCACCAACTCCAACTGCCAGACGGCGACAAACGCTTGCCAGATAAACAATATCAGACCAATCCAGCCGCCAAGAAGAATGGCCAGCAGTATCATTACCCCTTGCAAGCTCCAGTATTTAAAAAACGGGTTCGACAGGTCAACCCATTCGTTTCCCTTGCGGGCCAGCATTGCTTTTTCTGCATTAAAAGCAGAGATCCAGCATTGTTTAAGCACACGCGGGAAAAAGCGGTGAAACCCTTCGTTGTAGCGCGCTGTAACTGGGTCACGCGGAGTGCCAACATGGCGGTGGTGCACCAGCAAATGTTCAGACCGAAAATGTGAATAAAGCACCATGGATAAAAGAAAATCGCCCAAAAAGCGTTCGTTGCGGTTCTTTTGGTGCATCAATTCATGACTGTAGTTGATGCCGACAGTGCCAGTAATCACGCCGACCCCAAAAAAGAGGCCAAACTTCTCACAGACAGACAGATGTGATGTATGGCTGGCATACCAGATCATGCCAAACAATAGAACAAACTGAAGCGGAGCCCAGATTACTGTGACCAACCGATACCAGTTTATATGCTCATCACCCCAATTTGGATTAGCGTTGTCGAGGTTGAGTCCGAGAAAAGCATCAAGAAGTGCAAAAAAATACCAGGCAAACAATGGTAAAACCCAAAGTGCCCATCCCCCTTTGTATGCACCAAACATTACCATCGGAACAAAGAGTAATGACATCCAAAACGGGATTGCACTTCTTAGTCTGGCAAACTGATCTTGCGTGATCATCGTAACATCCGTCATCTATCGCGACTTATTCAATCATTCTAAGTGATAGGGTCGATCGCGTCACGTGCAAGCTTGAAAACCTTTTGCATTACGCTGGGGAGTTTTGACGGTGCAAATGCGTCAACCTCAACAAAATTGCCACGATCTGGGATCTGATCGTGGTTAACGCGGGCTATCCTAACTTGGAGGCGCAGATGAAAATGTGTGAAGGTATGTCGTGCCTCTTCGGGCAGAATGTACCAGTCGGCATCCATTGGGGGTGTGTCTGTAGGTGCATCGTTCCAATCGCTGCCGGGCCATCCCAGCATTCCACCTAACAATCCCCTGTTAGGGCGCCGTTCTAGCAAAAGCGCACCATCGGATCTCTGCACGACATAAGCGATGCCAAGGCGTGTGGGCTTGGGGGCTTTGCGGGATTTGAATGGCAATTCGGCCTGCGTGCCTAAGGTTCGCGCCTGACAGGAGGTTTGCCATGGGCAGATACCACAAGCCGGGGATTTGGGCGTGCAGATCGTAGCGCCTAAATCCATTATTGCTTGCGCATAATCACCGGGACGTTGCTTGGGCGTCAGCTTTTTAGCGGTTTCGGTAATTTCCGGCTTAGAGGCGGGCAATGGTGTGCGAATGTTATACACCCGCGAAATCACCCGCTCTACATTGCCATCTACAACAGTCTCTGCGCGGTCAAAGGCAATCGATGAAATGGCCGAGGCCGTATAAGGCCCGATGCCGGGTAATTTTAGCAGCTCTTTGTGGGTGTCAGGAAACGTCCCGCCATAATCTTGTGCAATGGTGCGGGCGCATTTCAACAGGTTGCGCGCCCGAGCATAATACCCCAGACCGGCCCATTCCCCCATGACGTCAGCATCATCCGCTGCCGCAAGATCAGCCACATTTGGCCAAAGGAAAGTAAAGCGTTCGTAATATTTTTTTACGGCGGCAACGGTGGTTTGTTGAAGCATGATTTCAGACAGCCAGATGCGATAAGGGTCGGGCACAACTCCTGCTGTCCGATCCGCTGGGCTAACCCGCCACGGCAGGGTACGGGCATGGCGATCATACCAGTCCAGTAAATCGGCGGCTTGTTGCGTGTCACGCATTTTTGATCCCTGTCTTGCGGCAAAGGCTATGGCATGTCATGACACATGCCCTAAGATGGCCCGCAAGTACAGGAGGCCCTATGCCCAGTAAGCGGCCCGGTTTCACGGGCTTTAAACGCACCTCGCAGCTTTTGCAGCGACCGATCCGGCAAGCGTCGGAATCGCGCGGCTTTGCTGTGTCACGGGTGCTGACGCATTGGGCTGAAATTGTCGGCTCTGAAATTGCCACAATGGGCCGCCCGGTCGAGGTATCCTATGGTCGTCAAGGCATGGGGGCAACACTTAGTGTGCTGACTAACGGTGCGTTGGCCCCCCTACTTGAGATGCAAAAAGAAATTATCCGCGAGCGGGTCAACGCGGTTTACGGCTATAATGCTATCGCACGGGTGCGTGTAACTCAGACGGCAGCATCAGGATTTAGCGACGGCAAGGTGGAATTTCTTCATCAAGCTCCAGCCAAAAAACCGCCCTCAGAGCAGGCGGTCAAAGTGGCCCGCGACAAAGCGTCAGAATTGACGTTGCCGGTCGGGGATAGCACTTTGCGGGAAGCGCTCGAAATTTTGGGACAGAATGTTCTGTCCAAAAACAAATAACAGATCAATAAGGTGAAACAGATGAAACGATTGTCTCTTGTCGGAACAGTGGCCGTTGCAGCCATCGCTGCCGGTGCCTGGTGGACGAACTCCACCCCGGTTGCGACACCGGACATGCCATATGGCGCGGTAAACGCCCAAGAAAGCAGCGATGCCGCTGAAATTGATACCTCATCAATCGTTGAAATGACATTGGGCGCAGAAGACGCTCCAGTAACGATTATCGAATATGCCTCATTCACCTGTCCGCATTGTGCCAGCTTCCACAAAAGCGCGTTCAAACAGTTGAAATCGGACTTTATCGATACTGGTAAGGTCAAATTCATCTACCGCGATGTGTATTTTGATCGCTTCGGCCTGTGGGCGTCCATGGTCGCGCGTTGTGGCGGACAAGAACGGTTCTTTGGCATTTCGGATATGCTGTATAATCAGCAAAAAGACTGGCTGGCTGGTGGCAAAGACCCAGTTGAAATTGCCGATAACCTGCGTCGGATTGGCAAAATCGCTGGATTAGAAGAAGAGCAGCTGGATGTCTGCCTGAATGACAATGAGAAGGCTAAAACGCTTGTGGCTTGGTATCAGGAACATGCAGAGGCTGATCAAATCAGCGGCACGCCTACCTTGATCATCGATGGCAAGAAGCACAGCAATATGAGCTATGATGACCTCAAGGCGCTGATCGACGGCAAACTTGAGTCGTAATCCGAGCTATAATCCAAGTTTTGATAGGGCGGCATCCAGTGGGTGCCGCTCTTTGAATTCCAGCCGTACGGGTACTGTCAGTACATGACCGCGAAATTCAGGAGGCAAGCGTACGGCGTCTTTTTCGGTTGTGACCAGTTGCGCATTCAAAGCCTGTGCTTGGCGGCTCAGGCGGGTCATCAAAGCAGGGCTGAGGTTTTGATGATCCTCTAATGGCTCTGCATGAACCAAAGTGGCGCCCAAACTACGTAGGGTTTCAAAAAATTTCTCTGGGTGACCAATTCCTGCGAAGGCTAGAATTCGGGTGCCTGACCAATCCATGCCTGTATTGAGTGGTGCAAGATGACCCTTGAGGTGAGGTATGGAAACTTCCGCGGCCCAAGTGGTCAGAAAACTATCTTGAGCCGAATTAGAGCCTATCGAGAGTAGAAGGTCAGCGCGTATCATTCCAATATCAACAGGCTCCCGCAGAGGGCCTGCGGGAATACAGCGCCCATTACCAAAACCTTTGTGGGCATCGACTACAACAATCGACAGATCCTTGGCGATCTGCGGGTTCTGAAACCCATCATCCATGATGATCACCTGCGCGCCTGCAGCCTCAGAGGCCTGTGCGGCAGCAGCCCGGTCTTTGGCCACAAAGGTGGGAGCAAACGCCGCAGTCAACAGAGGCTCATCGCCAACATCATTTGCTGTATGTTGCTTGGGGTCGACCTGAACCGGTCCTTGCAGCTTGCCGCCATGCCCACGTGACACCACATAGGGGGTGTGACCTCGTGCCTGTAACTCCAAGATCAACGCGATCACAGTCGGTGTCTTACCTGTTCCGCCGGCATTGATATTGCCAACACAAATCACGGGAATATCGGGCCGGTGCTTGGCGTTTTGCTGCAAACGGCGGGCGGTGGCTTGGGCATAAATCCACCCCAACGGTGCCAATAGTCGGGTACGTAGCGATGGCGTATCTGGAGGCGTGAACCAAAAGGTGGGCGTGCGCATTATCGTGTATCCATCTGGTCAAACTGATCTTGGACCAGATCAGTGATCTGGTCCATCACTCCGGCCCCCTGCGAAGCTACATCCCAAGCTGCTAAAGCCATCTTTGCAGCCTGTTCCGGCATTATTAGTCTCTGAACACCGATAGTTAATGTACGCGCATCGGTAATCGCCCGTGCCGCGCCAGATTTGGCGTATCGGTCATAGCTGTTTCGATAGCGGCGAACGTTTGGCCCGTACAATATGGCTGAACCATGAGCCGCAGGCTCGTTGGGATCGCGCCCGGTTTGGCCGGTTCTTAATGAGCTCCCCATAAAGGTTACCGGTGCAATACGGTACCACAACCCCATTTCGCCACGAGTATCGGCCAGAATAACTTGGGTGGTTTCCTCAGGAAACTGTCCGTCTGACCAGTTAATGCAGCGCCATTTTTGCTGTTTGAGCGCGGCGCTATATGCCTCGGTTTGTTTCAGGTCATCAGGTACAATGATTAGCAAAGCCCGATGTGACAGCCGACATACCTCACGATGTGCGGTTAAGACGGCCTCAATCTCTTCAGGTTGCAGCATCGCAGCCATCCATACTGCCCGCCCTCGTAGCAAGACCGATAATTCATCACGATCCGTTTCTACATAGGGCAGCACAACCGCGCCTTCCAAAAGCGGGCCGGTGATTTCGATAGAGACGCCGCCCAGATCCATTTTTCGTAGAAAATTATGGGTTTTGGAGTCACGGGTGCGAATGTGGGTGAACTTTTTTAACGACGCGCGTGACACATCCGGAAACCAACGCCAGTTTTGACGGCCCAGTAGTTTTTGTTCAGCATCTATAAGAAGCAGGGGGATGTTTGCTCGCTCCGCACTGGCCAAAATGTGTGCCTGCAGCTTTCCTCCTGTCCAAAGACACAAATCGGGCTTCCAGTGGGTGATGAAATCTTCGGCCGCATTGCGCCGGTCTTCTGGCAGGGGTTGCCAGATTAGGCCATTGCCCGCGCGATCAGGCGGTGAAAGTTTCATCGAGGTTGTCAAAAGCACATGCACGTCGTCGCCTTGCATCACCAGACGTTCGGCTAATTGAACAAGCGCGTCATAACGTGCGGAATCAATTGCATGCGCCCAAATTAGCCGCCCCTTGGGGCGTGACGTACGGGTTTGTGAGGACGAAGTTACAGAACGACGTGCCGCTGGCAGATAATTTTTTATCGGCAATTGGCGCATCATTGTTGCAATTAACCCAACTCTTCTGTGGCAGAGGCGGCAATATTTTCGTCGCGCAGGCGGTGAAGGTGGGCAATGAAATACCGCATATGAGCATTATCAACGGTTTTTTGTGCCTCTTCTTTCCAGGCATTATAGGCCGTATCGTAATCCGGAAAAATCCCAACGATATGTAAACCACTGACATCCTTGAATACATTTTTTGAAGGTTCGATCAGTTCCCCCCCAAAAACGAGATGCAGGCGTTGTGCCATTTTGTGATCCTTTCGGCGGTATGAAATTGCCGGCACACTATTCGTTTACTGCCCGGGGTCAAGCGTACCAGTTAAGCATATGGAGCGGCGTCTGGCTTGACCTCGACAAAGAAACCGGCCAACCACAAGGAAATGATGCCATCAGGGTTATTCAGATGTCTAAGCCATTCTTGATTTTTCAGCTTCGGCCTGAAGACGAAGCTGCTGACGATGAATTTGCTGCCTTTCTGCGCAAAGGGGCATTGGATTCGTCACAGGTGCGTCGAATTCGCTTGGACCAGATGCCTATGCCGAATGATCTGAACCTCCAGGATTACGCTGGGGTGATCGTCGGGGGTGGTCCGGGCTGTGTTAGTGATGACCCGAATACCAAACCAAAGATCGAAGCCCGGATTGAAGCAGACATATTGTCTTTGATGCCTGAAATATCTGATAATGATACACCATTTCTGGGTTGTTGTTACGGTATTGGAATTCTTGGGAAGCATTTGCATTCTGATGTTAGCAAACGCGCTTATGGTGAACCGGTTAGCGCTGCAGATTGTACCGTGACTGAAACTGGAAGATTAGACCCTATTCTAGCAAAAATACCTGAAAAATTTTCTGCCTTTGTGGGCCATAAGGAAGCTTTGCAAGAACTGCCTGATGGCTGTGAACATCTGATTAGCGCTCCGACTTGCCCGTTTCAGATGGTGCGATACAAAAGCAATGTATACGCGACACAGTTCCACCCCGAAGCAGATGCTGACGGATTTTCCACACGTATAAATATCTACAAACACCGCGGCTATTTCCCACCCGAAGACGCTGATGCATTGATTGCAATGTGCCACGCCGCTGATGTGTATGCGCCAGAAGTCATTTTGCGGAATTTTGTCCAGCGATATGCGGTTTAATCCGCGTAAGTTCAGTCGGCTTTTTCACACCTGCTGACAAGCGAACAATCCGACAGTTTCGCCACGATGGTGCAAGTGCGATTGCGACGAGCCGCAAAAATGCATAGCTAAGACACAAAGGAGATACGCCCATGACCAATCCGCTTTTGTCTGAATGGACAACCCCGTTTGAAATGGCCCCGTTCGACAAGGTAAGCGATGCTGATTTTGCCCCCGCGTTTGAGGTTGCACTAGCGGAAGCTAAGGACGAAATTGCTGCGATTGGGCAACAAGATGCCCCAGCCACATTCGCCAACACGATCGAAGCATTAGAGAGTGCAGGCAAACAGCTGGATAAGGTTTTATCGGTTTTCTTTTCCATGGCAGGCGCAGACAGCAACCCAAAGCGGCAGGAATTGCAGCGTGCTTTCAGCCCGAAATTGGCGGCGTATTCATCTGATATATACAGTGACAAAGCCCTGTTTTCCCGCATTGAAACCCTATGGAAGCAGCGTGATGTGCTGGAGCTAAGCGAAGAGCGGGCTCGGGTTTTGATGCTAACCTACCGTGGATTTCGACGATCTGGAGCGGCACTAACCGGATCGCAAGAAAGACGGATGCGTGAAATTATGACGCGTTTGGCTGGATTAGGCACTGAATTTACCCAAAATCTTTTGGCAGATGAGGCCAGCTGGCAAATGGAATTGTCAGAAGTTGATCTGGAAGGGTTGCCCGAATTTCTGATCACGGCCGCACGTGCTGCGGGTAAGGAAAAAGATCTGTCAAACCCAGTGATTACTCTGTCGCGGTCGCTCATTGTTCCGTTCTTGCAATTCTCCCCGCGTCGCGACCTTCGGGAAGTGGCTTTTCGGGCTTGGGCGGCGCGCGGAGCGAATGGGGACGCTACAGACAACCGGGTGATCTGTGCCGAAATTCTGGCCCTGCGGCACGAGCGTGCCAATCTTTTGGGATATGATAGCTTCGCCGATTTCAAACTTGAAACCGAAATGGCCAAAACACCAGACGCTGTGCGTGACCTGTTAATGGCAGTTTGGGCACCCGCCAAAGCGCAGGCCAACGCTGATGCTGACATACTGACCAGTATGATGCAGGCTGATGGCGTAAATGCCGCCCTGCAACCGTGGGATTGGCGGTACTATGCCCAGAAACGCCGCAAAATAGAACATGATCTGGATGAGGCTGAGCTTAAACCGTACTTTCAGTTGGATCGCATGATTGACGCTGCCTTTACCTGCGCCAATCGTCTGTTTGGGTTGGAATTCAAGCCGCTAGATGTGGCTTTGTACCACTCTGATTGTCGCGCGTGGGAAGTAACGCGTAACGGCGAACACGTGGCTGTTTTCATCGGGGATTACTTCGCGCGTGCGTCCAAACGTTCGGGTGCTTGGTGCAGCGCGATGCGAGGTCAGGCGAAATTCCCCAAGGTTCAAGGGCCGGTGGTGATTAATGTGTGCAACTTTGCCAAGGGTGACCCTGCCCTGCTGTCTTATGATGATGCCCGCACGTTGTTTCATGAATTTGGTCATGCCCTGCATCAGATGCTGTCGGATGTGACGTATGAATCGGTATCTGGCACAAATGTTGCACGCGATTTTGTTGAGCTGCCAAGCCAGCTTTATGAACATTGGCTAGAGGTTCCTGAAGTGTTGGCGGAATTCGCCACGCATGCGGACACTGGTGCCGCCATGCCCAAAGAACTGCTCGACAAGGTTTTGGGTGCTGCGACATTTGATATGGGTTTTCAGACCGTGGAATATGTCGCGTCGGCTTTGGTTGATCTGGCTTTTCACGAAGGCGCGGCCCCGTCCGATCCGATGGCGAAGCAGGCTGAAGTTCTGGACCAGATTGGCATGCCGCTGGCGATTACCATGCGTCATGCAACCCCGCAGTTCGCGCATGTCTTTTCAGGTGATGGCTATTCCAGTGGTTATTACAGTTACATGTGGTCCGAAGTAATGGATGCCGATGCCTTTGCGGCCTTTGAAGAGGCTGGAGGGGCGTTTGATGTGGAGCGTGCCAAAGCGCTGGAAACGCATATTTTGTCGACGGGTGGCTCCAAAGATGCCGAGGAATTATATCTTGCCTATCGCGGCCGTTTGCCGGGGGTTGAGGCTTTGCTGAAAGGCCGGGGATTGGCCGCATGACTCCGCAAGAGATTGAAAACCTTCCCTATCGCCCTTGCGTAGGCGTAATGCTGGTGAATGATAAAAACGAGGTGTTGGTAGGTCAGCGGCTCGATAATGAGGCGCCTGCGTGGCAAATGCCGCAGGGCGGTGTTGATCCGGGTGAGGACCCCCATGATGCCGCGTTGCGTGAGCTTTGGGAAGAAACGGGCGTTTTGCCTAAATTAGTCTCTGTTTTGGCTGTAAGCAAAGACTGGATACCCTATGATCTTCCGCATGATCTGGTGCCCAAAATCTGGAAAGGCCGCTACCGTGGGCAAGAACAAAAATGGTTTTTGTTGCGGTTTCACGGAATCGATAGTGACGTAAATATCCAGACGGAGCATCCGGAATTTTCACACTGGCGCTGGCTACCAGTGAACGATCTTGTCGATAACATCGTGCCGTTCAAACGGGAAGTGTACCAACAAGTCGTTCAAGAATTCGGAGCGCAGCTATGATCTTTTCCCGTAATCTTATTTTGGCGACTGCGCTTGCAGCCTGCGCCCAGCCGGCTTTATCTTTATCGTGCCTGCCACCGGACGTGGCGCGGACGTTTAAAACCGCATCAGAGGTGGAAGATCTTTATGTTATCGTCCATGGTGTTCTGTCATTTGATGAAAAAAGAGTGCCAAAAGAAGATTTCGATAATCAAGAGAACACCCCACCTGATACCTTTGTTCCTGCAACCTTAAAGGGACGTTCATTGGGATTGGATGGCTATTCTCAGTCCTTTGATCAAGACATCACTCTGAATGTCCGTTGTTTTGGACCATGGTGTGGTGGCGCTAGATCTGGTATTGAATATCTGGCGTTTCTTAAAAAAGATGATGACGGCTATTTGCTCGAGCTCGACCCTTGTGGCGGCATGGGTTTTGGCCAACCGACAAAGGAAATGCTTGATACATCTGCACTATGTATGCGCGGTAACATCTGCAAAGAAAAAGCGTTCTAATCGTATTCGAAGAATGTGGAGCCAGTGTGCCCGATACGAGCCGGGTCGCGTTAGCGACCCGGAGCTAAATCAAATCGTCTGGTCGTAATCGCCAACAGCGCCTTCGGTGCGAATGACTGCGTCAATATCAGCAAAAATCGCGCGCATCTCAGCTTCGCTTTCAGAGCTTTCGCAAACCACAACTAGATTGGGGGTGTTTGAAGATGCCCGCACAAGGCCCCAACTGCCATTATCCAAAATGACCCGCGCGCCGTTGACGGTGACCACCTCTTTGATCGCCCGACCCGCCATTGTTTCGCCCGCTTCGGCCTTGGTCACTAATTTTTCTACCAACCGCTCCAGCACTTGATACTTTTCAGTGTCGGCACACCATGGAGACATCGTTGGCGTGCTATAGGTTGTCGGTAGCGCCTTGCGCAGGTCTGACATCGACATATCGGGATTGCGATCCATCAGCTTACAGATCTCAACGGCAACCCGCATGCCGCAGTCATAACCGCGGCCCACAGGTTCAGCCAAAAAGTAGTGACCGGATTTTTCAAACCCTGCCAATGCGCCAATTTCTTTCACCCGGCGCTTCATATGGCTGTGGCCGGTTTTCCAATAATCCGCCTTGACGCCGTTGGCTTTCAGTTCAGGGTCTGAGGCAAACAGACCGGTTGATTTCACATCGGCAACAAAAGTTGCGTTAGGATAAATCTTGGACAGGTCACGGGCCATAATCACGCCGACCTTATCGGCGAATATCTCTTCGCCTTCATCGTCAACCACACCACAGCGATCGCCGTCACCATCAAAACCCAGCGCCATATCTGCACCCGAAGCTTTTACGGTTGCGGACATATCATGCAGCATTTCCATCGCTTCCGGGTTAGGGTTGTAGTGCGGAAAGGTGTAATCTAGCTCGTTATGGCTTGGAACCACTTCGACGCCCAAACGCTCAAACAGTTCGGGTGCAAAGGCCGAAGCCGTACCATTGCCGGTGGCGCAGGCAATTTTAAGCTTGCGGGACATTTTAAAGTCACCAACCAGATCATCTAAATAGGCCTCGCGCACACCATCGACAAACTCATAACTGCCGCCTGCGCGTGGTTCACCTTGACCGTTGAGCACGATATCGCGCAGTTCGTTCATTTCGTCAGGCCCATGGGTTAGAGGGCGTTCAAAACCCATTTTCACCCCGGTCCAGCCGTTGGGGTTGTGGCTGGCGGTAACCATTGCCACAGCAGGTACATCCAGATGGAACTGTGCGAAATAGGCCATTGGCGAAAGAGCTGGACCAATATCTTTGACCTGAATACCTGCCTGCATCAACCCGATGATCAGTGCGTTTTTGATTGCGACTGAGTAATCACGGTAATCGTTACCTACGGCAATCACTGGTGGAATTCCGCGGCGCTGCATTTGCGTCCCCAAACCAAGGCCAAGTGCGGTCATACCCGGGAGATTGATTTCTTCGGGGTACTGCCAGCGCGCATCGTATTCGCGGAACCCGGTAGGTTTGATCATCGCATCGCGCAGGAATGACCACGTATTTGGGGTGACTTCGTAAATTGGCTTGGTCATGGGAAAAGTGTCCTGATGATCGTTAAATATGGATTGGGTTGGCTTTGGCAAGTTGATCGAATTGCATCAACTCACCCAGTAGCGCGGGCATTTTGTCCAAGGGGATCATATTTGGCCCATCTGAGGGGGCGTTGTCTGGGTCTTCATGAGTTTCGATAAAAACCGATGCCACGCCCAAAGCGATGGCAGCACGCGCCATCACGGGGGCAAATTCGCGCTGGCCACCGCTGCTTACACCCTGCCCACCTGGTTGTTGTACTGAATGGGTGGCATCCATCACCACGGGATAGCCTGTGGCCGCCATCTGCGGAAGCGACCGCATATCTGCGACTAGCGTGTTGTAGCCAAATGACGTGCCCCGTTCAGTCAGCATGATCCGGGTGTTTCCAGTACTCTCAATTTTTGAGATGACATTGGGCATGTCCCAGGGTGCTAGAAACTGACCCTTTTTGACGTTGATCACCGCGCCTGTTTCACCGGCGGCAATCAGCAGATCCGTTTGGCGACATAAGAATGCAGGAATTTGTAACACATCACAGACGCTGGCGACGTCAGCACATTGATCCGGCAGGTGTACGTCAGTTAGCACTGGCACATTGAATGCATCTTTGACGGCCTGCATGATCTTGAGTCCCTCATCTACGCCCAAGCCGCGCTTGCCCGAAAGTGAGGTGCGATTGGCCTTATCGAAAGAGCCCTTAAAGATGAATTGTGCGCCAGATTTTTCGCAGGCTTCTTTCATTTTGCCTGCGATCATTTGGGCGTGATCAACGCTTTCCAGCTGGCAGGGGCCAGCAATCAAGCAAAGTGGCTGGTCATTTGCAATGGTCAGCCCGGAGCATGTAACTTGTTTCATATTCTACGATGACATCTGTTCTTTGAGGATTGAAACGGTCAGAGATAGCATCAGGTAGATACCAGCAAAGATCAGGAACGCAAGGACGGTGTTTTCAAATGCTCTTGGGTACGAAGGTGCTTCTAAGGCGACGGGCTGGACACTGACAGTCAGATATCGGACCTGTTTGTTAGCTTCGACTTCGCTTTGACGTTTAGTTTCTAATGCTGATTGTAGTACGATATCTGCGGTGGCAAGATCAGATTGTGCAATCTGAATTTTTGCTGCCTTCGCTGCAAGAGAAAGTTCACCATCAGTAGCTTGAGTTAGGCGCGCTTTCTGGCGTGCTAATTCAGCTTCAAGAACGGCAACCTCGCCTTGAAGGGCTTCAACTTTGGATTTGTTGGGACGGCTATTGCTCAGTTGGGTGTTGAGCGCCAGTTGCTTTTCTTGCAACTGTATTTCAACATTTGCGATCAATGATCTGATGCTAGCAATTTCTCCTTGTGGATCAAGAATAGAGCCTTCTTGTAGTGCTACAAGCCGTTGTTGTGCGAGACGGCGTTCGTTTTTGGCGGCATCCATGCTGACCGAAGAGACCTCGAGCGCATCACGCCGTTTTTTTTGGCTTAATTGGTCGACATTCTGTTCCGCATATTCGATCAGCTTTTCGGAAAATGCCACGCTTGCCTGCGGATCAGGGGATGACACTTCCATGCGGATAACGCCTTCAGTGGGATCGTATCCCAGTTTGACGTATTTCT
This sequence comes from Roseovarius sp. EL26, assembly GCF_900327775.1. Classification (NCBI taxonomy): domain Bacteria; kingdom Pseudomonadati; phylum Pseudomonadota; class Alphaproteobacteria; order Rhodobacterales; family Roseobacteraceae; genus Roseovarius; species Roseovarius sp. EL26. Next base: position 66,826 of record NZ_OUMZ01000006.1, on the reverse strand, counting down.
TATAAAGCTTATAGGCTTTGTTGTTTGTTGCATCCGGATCCAACCGCTGTAATGGGTCAACGGATTCGTCACTGAACGTGTCTCTGAATTGTACATCTTCATCCAGCCGGGTCATGGCTCCAATTGATTGAAGATAATCCTGCGTCACAATTGAATCTGGGCCAGTTGCAAAAGATGTTCCTTGCAATAGCCCTCCGGCCGGAGAGCCGCCTGCGCCATCTGCCGTCAGAATTTGAAAGGCAGATTTCGAAGAATACATCGGTGTGGCGACCGCATAATAGTAATAGCCTGCTACCAATGTTGGGAGGAAGACAAAGGCTGCTAGTCTGCTCAGCAAGAGCAACAGTTTGCGGCGGCGGCGGCGGGCAATATCTTGACGAATTTCTGAGATTTCTAATTCGCGACGCTCCATCGGACTAAGAGCGTGTGCTGGTAGGTTACTCTGAGCCGATGTCGTGGTTTGGGGTAGTTGAACTCGATTAGGCTGGGTATTGTCATTGCCAGCCGAAGATTCCACACCCACCACATTGGGGCGTTTGAACGGATCAAGGCCTCGCGATCGTAACAGGCGCACGGCGTCGTAATCCGAAGTTGCCGCAAGATTGTGACGCTGTGCCAGTTTACGAGCCATACGCAGTTGCCGGCCTGTCAGCCCTTCTTGACGAATACTCTCAAGCTCTTGAGCGATTGTGCTGATCTCGGTTGTAGTGTTGTCATCGCTTGAAGAAACAACTGCGGAATCACCTGCTTGGTCAGCATTGCCTTTGCTCTTATGCGCAGTACGGTATTTTGCGACTTTAGGTTTCATAGTCATATAGCTGCTTTGCCTCTTCCAAGGTGTCAAACATGTATAATTGGCCATTCCTAAGCACAGCTGCAGAACGTGCGAAGTTTTCCAGTGTTTTGGGATCATGCGAAACGATGATGATCGTTGTGGTCTGTAAACGTTCCGCCAGAATATCTCCGGCTTTGCGGTTGAACTCCACATCTCCCGATCCGGGCATGCCTTCGTCAATCAGATAGATATCGAAATCCAATGCCAGCATCAGTGCGAATGTGAATCGTGACTTCATCCCGCTGGAATAGGTGCCCAGAGGTTGATCAAAATATTCCTTCAGATCACAGAGCCAACGGCAGTAGGCTTCAATATAATCGGGGTCCATACCGTATAAACGGGCAATGTAGCGCGCGTTTTCCATCGCTGACATGCGACTGACCACCCCGCCCATGAAGCCCAGTGGAAAACTAATCCGGCATTTGCGGCGGATTGTCCCCTCGTCGGGTTTTTCCAATCCGGCCATCATGTTGATTAACGTCGTTTTTCCGGTTCCGTTGGGGGCCAAAATCCCCATGGAATTGCCCAACTCAACACGGAACGACACCTGATCAAGGATGACCTTGCGCTGGGTTCCAGTCCAGAAGGACTTGCTGACATTTTCGAACTCGAGCATGCGAATTTCCGGTTGTTGGCCTGATTGCCTGAATAAGTTGTATATCCGGGTTTTATTAAGGCTTCATTGGTCAGATAATGATCCGTGACGTTGGAAGACATAAATGTAACACACGAAATACGAAAAAATTTGCAATTGATGAGAAAAACCGGCGTTTAAACGCCGGTTCAAAGCTTCAACCAAGTTTGTGTTCATAGCTCTTGTTTTTGCACACGCGCCACTTTGCCAGCGATGATTGAAATAACAGCAGCTCCGAAACTGAACAACGCACCCATTTTTGCCGCATCCTGAACCGGACCGACATCAAACGCGACCGAGGCCACAAACAACGATACAGTAAAGCCAATCGCGGCCACACATCCGACGACCACTAAGTCGACAATCCGCATCCCTTGCGGAAGACCCAACCCCAAAGGTTTTGCGGCTATCCAGCCAAACAATAGAACCCCCACGGGCTTGCCGATAATCAGGCCAGCCAGAACCAACCACGTCGCATCACCAATGGCTGAAAGTTCAACACCAGCATTGAGCAGACCAAAGAGGAACAAAACAATCTCAACCGGGTGTTTGAGTGCATGTTCCATAACGTTCAACAAATCATGCAGGTGCTTTTCGGCGGCGCTGAAAATACCAAAGGCCCGGTCGGCGTGCGGTATGGCCGCCACGATAGGTAGCAAACCCAAGGCCGGATGCAGCCCCGAACGCATGAACCCATACCAGCTGATGCAGCCACCGATGATATAGGGCAGACCTCCGAACAGTTTGCGAATGCGGGTGGAATTTGGGCGGTCTTGATTGCCCCGATCCATTCTGCGCGGCAGGTAGTTGAAAAAGAAAAACGCAGAGAATGCGCCAGCCGCAGATAGCAACAACCATTCGGGCGCTAGATCGCCACTGGGGTAGAAGATTGCCAGAATGATAAGACCGGCCGCATCATCGGCAATTGCCAGCAGCAGCAAAAAACGGACCGCCGGGTGACCAGCGCCAAAGACAAGGCGACCAACCAGATAGGAAAAGGCAATATCGGTTGCCGTCGGAATCGCCCAACCATTCGCGACGGCCTGATAGGTATCTGATCCCATTAGCATCGCAAGGCCAAGGTAAACGCCGATTGGGCCAAACATGCCGCCAGCGGTTGCAAACAGGGGTGTTGCAGCCTTTTTTCCGCGCAAGGAGCCGTTCTTTAGGATTACGGCCTCCCATACTTCTTTGGCGGCAATAGCAAAGAACAAGGCCATCAAAACATCATTGACCAGATAGTGTAGCGTAAGCGTACGATGCCCGTCATGCAGGTGGCCAATCGGTGCATGGTCCCAAATCACGAACTCGACGAAATGGTGATAGCTTTCAGCATTTGTGTTGGCCCATATCAGGGCAGTAACTGCGCCAATGATCAACAGCAGCGAATATTCCGCGACGAAATTCCAGACACGATACATATAAATCCAACCCTGTTTTTCTGTTTTTTAAGGATTAGGATATTTACTGCATTGCGGCAACCGAGGGGAGAGGATTCGAAACGACGTTATTCTATGAAATTGCGGCTTTTCATGTCGCAACGACCTGCCAAAGAGACCCCGCCATCACTGCTCCAACGACCGCAAAGCCAATGTAAGCTGCAAAAACCCGCGGTTTCACCAGCGCCCAGACAGCAATTGCCGCAGGAATACTGCTGATGCCCCCGGCAATGACAAAGCTCATCGCGGCACCTTGGCTCATTCCCTGCGCCAACAGTGCGTCCACCAGTGGCACGGCCGCATATCCATTCAGATAGGCAGGTGCGCCGACGATTGCACCAAGGATAATTGGTCCCAATCCCTCACCGCCTAAAATACGAGCCACGGTTTCAGCTGGAATATAAGCCAGCATCAGGGCCTCGATCACGTAGGCAAGCGCAAGCCACTTGAGCAGAAATTTTGCATTACTCAGGGCAGATGTCTTGAAAGCATTCAAGCGGTCTATATCAGTCCAGAAGCGCCATACTGGTGTGCCTTCAAATGAATTGCTGGAACCGCAACCGCAGCCTACTTGGGGGGCTTCGCGTAGTGGATCGGCGAACAAAGGGGATCTTGCCAGTATCATGGTGATAAACCCACCAAACAGACCAACACCAACCGCAGAAAGAGTTTTGCCTACTGCGAAATCCCAGCCCAGCGTACCTGAAGTAATCAAGAACATCGCCGGATCCATCAACGGTGATGCCAACCAAAAGGCCATAACCGCCCCCAGAGGCGCACCAAGGGCAAGCATGGCAGCAATGAAGGGGATAACCTCGCAACTACAAAACGGGGCCAGCCCGCCGATCAGTCCGGCCACAAAAATCATCCGAATCTGATTGCCCTGAAAGGCGCGCGCCAGCAGGCTTTCGGCCCCTGTCGCCTTGAGATAAGCCACCGCAAATACGGCAAAGGCAATGAATGGCGCGGTGCCTAATAATGCGCTTGATGCAAATTGAACCGTTGGAAAGAATTGCGGCCAATCCACAAGCGCTATTAGGATGAGAATGAAGGTAAGCGCCAGCCATACCCGGTCCATCCCCCGGACAAGTCCGAGGGGTTTGTTTGCAGTTGCATCTGCCATGAGGTTGGTCCGCCTATTGCTCTTCTGGTGCGTCTGCGCAGCATTCATGCAGCAGGAATTCCGAAAGATGATGCAGCCGATCATAAGCCACAGCAGCGCAGATTATGCTGCGTCCTTTCTTTTCCTGCGTCACGAGCCCCGCTTGCGACAAGATTTTCATGTGATGAGTCAATGTCGACCCAGTAACACCGCTGCGCTGGCCCAGCTCGCCGATGCTCAGGCCTTTAGATCCGGCCCGGACAAGTACACGTAAGACCATTAGCCTTTGCTCACTACCCAAAGCGGCAAAGGTCGAGGCGGCAACTTGAAGTTCTATGTTATCAGTATCAATCTTTTTCATATTTCTAGAATTATAGAAATAATTGTAAATGGCAAGTTATATTTCGATATTCATGAAAATAAAATATTCCCAACAAATAAACTGTGATCGCCGAGAAAGAGTTTTGTCCTACGAGAAATTTGCCTCACACATGGAAAAGCAATACATACTGAGGCTGACATGACTGGTCATAAACCTGAAATATCGCCAGAAACCATTGAGAAGTGGCAACGTATTGTTGACTTGATTGCACGGGTTGCTGATGTGCCTGCCAGTTTGGTTATGCGCACACATGAGCCGTATCATTCGGTCTTTGTGACCAGCCAAAGTATGGATAACCCTTACCAGCCGGGGTGCAAATTTACCCTGAACGAAAAACTCTATTGTTATGGCGTGCTTCAACGCGATGGAGAACTTTTGGTTGAGGATGCTGCATGTGAGCCAGAGTGGGCAGACAACGATGATCTGGAACATGGGATGAGCTTCTATATTGGCTATCCCTTGAAGTGGCCGGATGGCACGGTTTTCGGCACTATTTGTGTTCTCGACACCCGTCGCAACCGCCGCGCGCTTTTATTTCGGAAGGGATTGCAGGAATTCGCAAGAGTGATTGAAGCGGATTTGGAGTTATTGGTTGAAATTAAACACCGTACGGAGTTGGAGGCGGAGTTGCAGGCAACACTGGATCAACTTGAACTTAGGGTGATTAACCGCACTGCGGATCTGGAAGAGGCCAACACCGCCCTGCGAGTACTTTTAAATAGTGTCGAAACCTCGCGCGCGGAATATGATGCCAATGTCCTGCGTCAGATAAAGGGGCTCGTGATGCCACATTTGGCAAAACTACGCAGTCGGTTAGAGGCTGATCCGGCAGGCCGTGTGTACGTTGAGCTGGCAGAACAAAACCTAAAGTCCATCACCTCGACAATGAGCGGCCAGCTGACAACGATTTTCGAATCCCTGACGCCGACCGAGCAAGAGATCGCGCAGATGATCATGCGTGGTCAGACGACCAAGGATATTGCCCGCACTCTTTCACGAGAGCCGAGCACGGTAGAGTTTCATCGCAATAATATCCGACACAAGCTTGGCTTGAAGCGCAGCGGCCAGAACTTACGCAGCTTGTTATTGTCGCTGCAATAATATGGGGATTTACCCCATATTTCCCCAATAGTATTTCGATGACGGTTACACGTGGCTTCATTGTTACTCTGCGTATACCCGGGCGTGACCCGGCAATAAACAACAGGGGAAAGCAAATGGAAAAAGAGGATCTCAATCTGAAACCGACACTATTGAAGGGGAATCGGGACGATTTGACCCCCGGGTTATCACGACGATCGTTTTTTATGGCAGCAGGGGCTGCCGGTGTCGGTGGCGCTGCAACGTTGCTAGGCAGCACAAGCGCCAAAGCGCAATCGACGGATTGGACGCAACCGGGTAACAACAACGGTGTGATCGAATTGCAAAAGACAACGGGCAATGCCGTCGGTGGTGCCGTTGGAATTGATTTCTTTGGTCATTGCGCGATCAAAATCACCTCTCCTGGAGGAGCAACGGTATTGTTCGATCCTTGGCGTGATGACCCATCTGGCGCATGGGGGCTTTGGTTCAAGAACGAATTTCCGGAAACACCTGTTGATATCTGCATGTCCACGCACACCCATTTTGATCACGATGCGATTCACCGCCCTGTGTCCACCATGGTACTGGATCGAATGGTTGGAAATTTTGAGTTTGCCGACCTGAAAATCACTGGTTTTGCTGACAAACACGTCTGTAGGGCACCCGGTTGGTACAATTGGACAAATGCGTTGGATGAATTTGGAGTTAAGGCCTGCCCACCTGATAACGTTAGCCATATGGATATGGTGGTCTATCTGGTGGAAACCGGTGGCGTGCGCACCTTGATCTGGGGTGATAACCGGCATGATCCACCGCAAGAATTCTGGGATGCCATTGGTCAGGTCGATGTGTTGACCATGCCCGTGGACGGATCACAGCACATTCTGTCGTATGATCAGGGCAATGACATTGTTTCAAAGTTGAAGCCCAAGGTGATTATCCCAACGCATTATCTGAGTGAAACCACAAGCTATACTCTGACAACGCTGCAGTCTGCGGATGACTGGGTGAAAGCACAAAAGAGCTATAAAATGCTCGACAGTGCCAGCCTTTCGATTGAAGCGGGCGAGATCGCGGGAATGGATCGGGAATTCATGTATTTTGGGCATAACGCCCAGACGGCTTAACATTAAGCAAAGACGGGGCACGCCTATGGCGTGCTCCGACCCAAAATGATCACACAACAGCCAGGCGGGCATTATCTTCTTCAGGAATTAGGATCACGGATCCGGTCGTTTTCCGACCCTCAAGAAGTAAATGTGCTTTTGCTGCGGCAAAAAACGGAAGAGAGGTGATGTTCGCAGGCTTGATCACCCCATCAGAAATTGCTTGGAACAAATGATTGGCAGCCTGCTGATATTCTTCTGCGTCGGATGTGTAATGGGCAATTGAGGGGCGGGTCAGATACAATGAGCCACGCTTAGATAACTCACTTACATCAATCTCGGGCGGTGCTCCGGATGCGGCTCCAAAGCTGACCAGGACACCACGCGGGCGCAAACTATCCAAAGAGGCTATAAAGGTGGCCTGACCGATTGAATCGTAAACAACATCGACCCCACCGGTAAGGTCACGCACCTTTTTAACGAGATCAGCATCGTTGGACAGTAGAACATGATCGCAACCATTTTCATATGCAATATCAACCTTTTCCTCGGATCCAACGGTGCCAATCACAGTTGCACCTTTGCTGTGCAACCATTGGCACGCAATAGAACCAACGCCACCTGCCGCAGCGTGGAACAAGACTGATTGGCCAGCTTGGACATCTACACAACGGTGAGTCAAATATTCTGCTGTCAATCCTTTGAATATCAACGCTGCAGCGACCTGATCCCCAATCCAGTCAGGAAGCTTGACCACCCGTGATGCTGGAATATTGCGACTTGTCGAATATGCACCGGGCGGCCCCCCGACATATGCCACCCGATCCCCAGGCGAAAATCGCGACTGATTTGCCCCAACAGCTTTGATTATTCCCACCCCTTCGACGCCGATGCCCGAAGGAAGAGAGATTGAGAGATCTGCGCCACTGCGTTGATAGATATCAAGATAGTTTACGCCGATCGCGGTATGGTGAATTTGAACATCATCTACAGCAGGCAATTCGATGTTGGCATCTATGCAGGACAGCACATCCGCAGCCCCGTGTTTCTGATATTGGAAATGTCTAATTTTATGATTCATGATGATGTATCTCCTTTTTTATATAATCCCTAAATTTTGCAGATGGCTCTATAGCGATTGATGGAAATTCATTTTCGAATTATGGAAAGGTATGAATTGGGATGACATCAAGATATTATTGGCGATTGGACGTACAGGTGGGCTGAGCCGAACTGCAAAACTGCTGGGCGTCAGCGTGTCAACGGTCCACCGTCGTGCGGCAGAGCTTGAGCATTCTGTGAATGCCACACTGTTTTTGCGTGGTAATGATGGATATGCACTGACAGACATCGGTCGCAGTTACTTTACTATCTCAGAACAAGCCGAAGAGCATATGATTGCCTTGGAACGGCATGAACTTTCGGGTGCAAAGGTAGCACTTCGGATTGCGCTACCCGAGCTTCTGGGACAGCAGATGATTTTACCTGAATTGGGCGCGTTTCAGGTTGATCAACCTAATTTGCGGCTCGAAATTTCCACCAGCGTTGTTCCTGTGGAGTTCAACAGGCGAGAGGCTGATATTGCCGTTCGACTGGTGCGACCAGAAAGTGGGCGCTACTTAGTTCGGCGGATCGGGCGCTTGGGGTTTGGGCTATTTTGTAGCGCGGGTTATTCAGAGAATATGCCAGCTATGAATAAGGTTTCGGATCTGCGCAATCATCGCTTGATTGGTTGGGATCGTGATCTGCAATATGTGTTTTTGGCGCAATGGATGCACGATCTGACCGATGGTACCGCTCCAAACCTGTCCTTTGACAGCCTGAATGCCCAATTGCTTGCGGTCCAATCGGGGCAAGGTATTGCCCTATTGCCGTTGTATGTGGCAGCGCACTCTGACTTGAAAAAGCTCTTGCCAAATACTGAATTTCAGCAAGATATCTGGTTAATGCGTCACCGTGATACAGGGGATAATCAACTTGCAGGTGACCTTTGCAAAGTCATCGAGCAGGTTTTGTATCATCACAAGGATTTGCTGCGCACAGGTGTACAACCAACATAACCATCGTTGCGTGACAACCGGGCATGAGCTAGGCTAGTTGTTATGAAACATGTCCCAAAAGAAACCACTGATGACGCGCTTATTCAGGAATACCTGAATAACGGAGGCAAAGTCAGCGTTGGCAAAACCAAACCCATGCCCAGTGAGCTTGGCCTGAGCAATAATGTTTGGAACAACAAGCTGACCAAAGATGAAAAAGCTGCGCGCGATAAGAAGTGATTATTAGACACGCACTCGGCTTTGACGATTTCAGGCGTCAGGTTTTGATTGCGCTGTAATCTGCCAATAGCGGATCAGCAAAAGTACGGCTGCCACTGCTAGGCCGATCGCAAGACCAAGCCAAACGCCCAAACCACCCATCTCGATGACAAAGCCCAGATAGTAACTGGCGCTTACCCCGACAATCCAGTAGCTGAACCCGGCGATCACCATGGGGACGCGCGTATCTTGGATACCTCGCAGAAACCCCAGTGCCAGAACCTGCACGCCATCCAGAAGCTGAAACAAAGCGGCAGCGGCCAGCAAGATAACACCGACGGCGATCACAGCGGCCCTTTCCGGTTCTCCAGGATGTAAAAAGATCCCCAAAATGGCCTCGGGAAAGACAATAAACAAAGTCGATGCCACCACAGCGACGAGAGCAGTGATAGCCATTGCAGATTTCGCGATGGTGCGCATGCTGACCCGGTCGTGGCGAGAATATGCCTGGCTGATCCGTACAGTGGCGGCATTGCTGAGACCAAGGTGGATCATGAAGGCAACCGATGCCGCCTGAAGGGCGATTCCATGCGCGGCCAAAGGAATTTTCCCCAGCCAGCCCATCATTGTGGTCGAGGCCGCGAATAGGCTGACCTCTGCCAGATTGGTCAACCCAATCGGCCAACCCAGACGAAACACTTGTGCCAATGCTTCCCAATCGGGGCGCCACAGTCGTTGAAACATCGCATGCTCCGGTTGTGCGCGCATGACGTAGACGGCAAGAACGACAAAGGATGCAACATTTACAATGAGCGAGGCCAGCGCTGCGCCGCGGATGCCCATTTCTGGAAATCCAAAATTGCCAAAAACCAGCAGGTAATTCACCAGAATGTTCAGCACCAGAGCGGCTAAAGTTACCCATAAGATCACCTGAGTTCGCTCAAGCGCGGCCAGATAGGATTTGAGGACCATCACCAGCAGTGATGGCATTACTGCCAAACTCAAAATCGCCAGATAATCCTGCGCCAAAGCTGCGATTTCTGGGTCCTGTCCCAAAGCAAGAAATAGATGTTCAGACCAGACCATTGGTGGAATCACGGCGATGCCGAACAGAATCGATGCCCATGCCCCCATGCGTGTGATGCGGCGCACCTGTATTTGATCATCCAATTCATTGGCCGCTGCCACCAGTGGCATGATGGCAAAGGCAAAGCCTGATCCGACGATAAAGACAACGTAAAACAACGTTCCGCCTAAGATCTCTCCAGCAAGCGCATCGACACTATACCAGCCCAACATGGCTGCATCTGTTAGTGTGATGGCCAGTTGCGCCAGATGGCTGCCGACCAAAGGTGCAGCCAGCAGCGCCAGAGCACGGGCATGATGGCGATATGAGGTGGCTTTAGACATGATTCAGCCCTATGACTGGTCAGTTCCTGTGGCAAGGTGCGATCACCCCCATAGGGTGAATATCCCCAAGTGGCGTCTTTAGAGTAACACGGTCGTCCGGCCGCGGATGTCGCCGCCAAGCTTCAAGAGTAGAAATACGTTGAATGCAGGTTCGATGCAGATCAGTGCGTCCAGGCCCCGCGGCGATTCGTGGCAAAATTCTCCGCGTAACCAGCAGCACGGATGTTTGGCTTGCGTTTGTTGGGTTCCTGAACAACTGCATCAATACCGTTTTCTTCGGCATATTCAACAGCAGCTTCGCGACTGGCAAAGCGCAGTTTGACTTGCGCCTGCGTATCGGTTGACGATGTCCAGCCCATCAAAGGATCAACGGATCGCGCTGTTTCCGCAACATATTCCAAAACCCATTGTTTGGTTTTTGCAGTGCCGGACTGCATCGTATTACGGGCCGGCTGATAGATACGCGCTGGCATGATCGTCTCCTTCATCTGATGCCATATATCCAGATTTCCACAAAGACGGCAAGGTGTCAGGAGTGCGTAGTCAGTGCCTTTAGGTCTGCCAGTGTATCTACATCCCTTAATGTGTCGATTAACGCCACGTTGGAAGTTCCAAGACTGGTCACGCTGTCGGCCAGCGCATCGGACGACGACCAACGTACATTTTGATACAGACCCGGTGGCGGAGGCGCATTACGTTTAAGCCCGGTCAACCAGTATCCCCCGTCATCCGCTGGGCCAAACACAGCATCATGTGACCCCAACGCAGTAAAAGCGCGGGCGATATGATGAGCACGTAGGCCGGGAATATCAGCGCCGATCACGCAAACCGGGCCGGGTGGCATGACATGCATCACTCGTGCCATACGTTGTCCCAGATCTCCGCGCCCTTGCGGAATACGTGGTAGATGGCTGGGCCAGACACGTGATTGAAGGCCCGCAATATCAGGGGCGACGGCCAGTGTCAGCTGCCAGCGAGGATCATCTAGTTCGTGCAACAGGCGGCGCACCTGATGGCGAAACCACCATGCAGCGGTTGTCATGCCGATCTCACGCCCCAGACGGGTTTTAACGCGGCCGGGTCGTGGTTCTTTCACCATAATAACCAGATGGCGCATACGGGCGATATTCACGCGAAATAGTCTCGCAATATTCGGGCGTAAATCGATTTGAGCTGGTGAATTTGCGCAATCTCTACCCGTTCATCCACTTGGTGCATGGTCTGCCCGACCAGCCCAAATTCAACCACGGGACAGTGTGACTTTACAAACCGTGCATCTGATGTACCCCCGGTGGTCGACAAAACAGGTGCAACTCCGGTTTCGGCCTCAACCGCCTTGGACACTAGTGTAGACAGTGCACCGGGCGGGGTTAGAAAGCTTTCGCCAGAAACCTTGATCCGAATGTCAGCATCAACGTCAAATTCGGCACAAACCTGATCTAACTCATCCTGCATCCAATTGATCAAATCCGAGCTGTGATGGGCGTCGTTGAACCGGATGTTTACAATCGCCCGGGTCTGCGCGGGGATCACATTAGTGGTGGGATTGCCGGTATCAATATTCACCACGGCCAGTGTGGACGCATCAAAATGATCGGTGCCTTGGTCCAACTCTTTGGACGCCAGCCGATCCATCAACCGTACCATCGGCGGCATAGGGTTTTTGGCCCGGTGCGGATAAGCGGCATGCCCCTGTACGCCCTTAATGGTGAACCAAGCCGACAGCGACCCACGGCGGCCGATTTTGATCATGTCACCCATCTGCTCTGGGCAGGTCGGCTCACCAACAATGCAGACATCCATTTTTTCGCCATTGTCCTGCATCCAATCCAGAATGGCAGTGGTGCCATCTACGGCATCGCCCTCTTCGTCCCCAGTGATGGAAATGACGATCGCGCCATCTTTTGGGGGGCTTTTTTGCACGAAATCGACAGCGGCAGCTGCAAATGCTGCCACACCTGATTTCATATCAGTCGCTCCGCGCCCCCACAGCATACCGTCCTGTTCGGTTGCTGAAAATGGTGGAAAGGTCCAATCGGCCTCGGCTCCAGTGGGCACAACATCAGTATGCCCATTGAAACCAAAGGTACGCGGCGTGGCCTTTGCACCCCAGCGGGCATAAAGATTGCTGACCTCACCCCGGTCGACGCGGATGCAGTAAAAACCGGCTGTGGTGAGCAAACTTTCAAGCATCACCAAAGCGCCACCTTCTTCAGGTGTCACTGACGCACAGCGGATTAAATCTGCGGTCAGGGTGGCAGGATCAACAGGGCAATCGGACATGACATCACTCCAAAGATTAGCAATGCCACTACCGCGCTTTCACGTGCAAAGCAAATATCCAGGCTGCCACAGCTTTGATAGTGTCGTTAGGACATACTGCGCTGTTTGGGGTGACGTGGCTTAATTACCTCTACAAATTAGACACGAATACAGGAGACTTGCGCCACAATTACGGTTCAATTAAATCGCCGAAAGCATGCACGAGGGAACCATGATTAGGAAATTGGCAATATTTTTGGCACTTTTGCTGTGGCCGATGCTTTCGGTCGCACAGGAATTGACTGTCAGTACGATCTCCCGCTCCCCCTTCTCAATGGAGATTAATGACCGTGACACCGGATTCTCCGTAGATTTGTGGCGTGCCATCGCGGAACGTATCGGCGTTGAGTTCAAGTTTGAGCGGCACCGCAGCTTTACTGAAATGCTTAAATCGGTTGAAAGTGGGCAAGTCGATCTTGCCATTGCGAATATTTCGGTGACTTCCGAACGCGAAGCGGTGATGGATTTTTCCCAGCCAATCTTTAGTGCGGGCCTGCAGATCATGACACCAACACAGGATAACCGCAACGTGAGCGTTTGGTCGATTATCTCAAGTGCCAATTTGTTGGTCCCGGTTTTTATTGCGTTTGGCGTGCTGGTGGCTGCGGGCATGTTGATGTGGTTGTTTGAGCGCCATAAACAGCCCTATTTCAATTACACTGCGGGTAAGGCTGTTTTCCCTGCCTTCTGGTGGGCGCTCAATCTGGTTGTGAATGGCGGGTTTGAGGAACGTGTCCCCCGAAGCGCACCCGGACGTTTCTTTGGTGTTATTTTGGTGATTTCGTCTTTGTTTGTTGTGTCGATCTTTGTGGCAAGGATCACATCGATGATGACGATTGAAGCGATCAATTCGTCGGTCAGTTCGTTCAGTGATTTGTACGGTAAACGTATTGGAACCGTTTCGCGGTCCACTGCTGCAACCTTTATGGAACGGCGTGATTTGCAGTATATCGGGTATGAAGGGTCGGATGAATTATTAGAGGCCTTTGAAAGCGGCGAAATCGAAGCTGTCGTTTTTGATGCCCCCATTTTGGCCTATTATGTGAAATCCAAAGGGGCCGGAAAAGCTCAGCTCGCGGGTCCGGTGTTTCTGCGCGAAAATTACGGCATTGCCCTGCCCTCTGGCAGCCCATTGGCGGAAGAGATCAACAAGGCGCTGCTGTATTTGCGTGAAGACGGAACCTACGCCGAGATCCAGCAAAACTGGTTTGGCCACTCTTCAGATTGATCAACCTTGATTTCAGTTTGGTGCGTCATCGTAAAACGGTGTCATCTGGGCGACGATAACGGCGTTTTCGTCCAGCGCACGTTGCATCAACACGCGTTCTTCATCACTGATGTCGTGACCTTCGGCCTCACGCTCTTCCAGCGTTCCATAGCCTGACACATCTAGTGGCGCGGTATCGGCTTGCTTCAGGATGGCAACGGTTTCGCGCACGGCTTCAGCCTCATCAATGCCGCTGGCATAGATAACCAGTGCGGCACCGGTTGCCTTAGTGGGTAGGCCGTCACCGTCTTTGCGGCCAATTTCGACCAGCAGGGTGAAAACCTGCTGTTTGCTGTTTTTTTGAGACTGTGTCATGCCGCGCACCTACCCGTCATGGCGAGTTGCGTCAATCGCGAGCTGGTGATGAGTCGGATTTTCCTAAAATTGGAAATAGATTCTACTCGCCTGTAAACGGCCCCCACATTTCTTTGCCCTAGCCTTGTTTCGCATTCAAATGAGCGGAGTACTGCAATGGTCAAAGCCTCGGAATTGCCGATTGATACCAAAGCCAGCGCAATGGACATGGCGCAGGAAATCTTTGGTAACGGGATCACCATACAGACCGCCAGCTACACCGGTGCTGGCACGGCCTCTGGCGTGTTCTCAGATGGCGATAATGTTGCGCCGGGTATCACGCCATCGGATAGCGGGGTCATTTTATCCACGGGCAAGGCGAAAGACGTCACCAACAGCAAAGGGGATGCCAATGTCAAATCCTCAACCAGTACGAACCAGAAGAAGTCCGGGGATGACGATCTGGAGGATATTTCAGGCCAGAAAACCTATGATGCATCAGTTTTTGAGGCAAGTTTTACCCCCGAGGGCAGCACCCTGACCATGCAGGTTGTGTTCTCGTCCGAGGAGTATCTTGAATATGTCGATTCTGGTTTTAACGATGCGGTGGGTGTCTGGGTGAATGGGGAACCGGCACAGCTGACGGTTGGCACCGGCGACATTACAATCAACAACATCAATAATGAGAGCAATCAAAACCTCTATGTCGACAACCCCGCCTCAACCGATCCGTATAACACTGAAATGGACGGCTTTACCGTTACGCTGACGCTGAAAGCCCCGGTTAATCCAGATCAGATTAACACCATCAAAATCGGTATAGCTGATGGCGGGGATGCCCATTACGACAGTAACCTGCTGATCGCAGGCGGATCTGTACAAACTGCACTGGTCGCCGAAGATGACCAGATTGAATATGACGGAAACGGTGAATTTGATCTGTTGGCCAATGACAGCAGCAGCGCGAGTAGCACCCTGACCATTACTGAAATCAACGGTCAACCTGTCGTGCAGGGTGACCAGATCACGCTACCCTCTGGCGAAGTGATCACCTTGACCGAAAATGGCATCGAGGTGCAGTCAGATGGCGCTGATGACGACAGCAACGCCTTTTCCTACAAAGTTGAGGACGAAGTTGGAAATACTGATATTGCCTTTGTTACCCTGAACAAGACCGTACCCTGTTTTGTGTTGGGTACGCTGATTGATACGGATCAAGGCCCTCGCCCGGTGGAAGATGTGCAGCCCGGTGATCTGATCCCGACACGTGATCATGGGTTGCAACCGGTGTGCTGGGTTGGGCGGCGCACGGTACCAGCCACTGGGCGCTATGCCCCGATTGAAATTGGTGCCACTGCGCTGGGCAACCACGGATGCATCCGGGTTTCCCAGCAGCATCGCATCTTGTTGCGTGGCTGGCGGGCCGAGCTATGTTGTGGCGTGCTAGAGGTGTTGGTCAAGGCGCGGCATCTGATCAACGAACACAGCATTCGCGCCTGTCCGGGGGGTGATGTCACTTACGTTCATCTGCTGTTTGATCAGCACGAGATTGTCACAACGGATGGATTGGAAAGCGAAAGCTTGTACCCCGGCCCAACCGTGATGCAGGATATGGATGATGAAGTGCGGGAAGAGGTGTTTGCCCTGTTCCCTGAACTGGCCATTGATCAGATGGGTTATGGCCCCATCGCCCGCCCTGAGGCCCGGGCGCAAGAGGCGCGGCTCATCACCGCGCCCTGTGTGTTCTGTAACGTATCGAATGCTGGTAGGCTTAGTCGCGCAGCAGCTCGTTGATACCGGTTTTTGAGCGGGTCTTTTCGTCAACCCGTTTCACGATCACCGCACAGTAGAGCGATACGTTGTTTTTGCTTGGCATCGATCCGGCAACGACCACTGAATAGGGTGGAACTTCACCGTAAAAGACTTCGCCTGTTTCACGGTCAACGATTTTGGTCGACTGGCCGATAAACACGCCCATGCCTAGAACCGAGCCTTCGCGCACGATGCAACCTTCGACCACCTCGGAACGCGCGCCGATAAAGCAGTTGTCTTCAATAATGGTCGGCCCGGCCTGCATTGGCTCCAGAACTCCACCAATGCCGACGCCACCCGACAGGTGGACGTTTTTACCGATCTGCGCGCAGCTGCCGACAGTGGCCCAGCCGTCAACCATCGATCCTTCGTCAACGTAGGCACCGATGTTCACAAACGATGGCATCAGCACGACGCCTTTGGCAATATAGGCCGAGCGACGCACGATTGAGCCGGGAACCGCGCGGAAACCTGCTTTGGTCCACTGATCGGCATCCCAGCCGTCAAACTTCGATGGCACCTTATCCCACCAACCGGCATTGTCCGGGCCACCTTCGATGATCGCCATATCATTCAAGCGGAAGGACAGCAGAACCGCCTTTTTTGCCCATTGATTCACATGCCAACTGTTGTCGTCCAGTTTTTGCGCCACGCGCAATGTGCCGTTATCCAACGCATTCAGCGTCTCGATGATGGCTTCGCGGCTTTCACCGGTGGTGGCTGGGGTGATTGTGTCCCGCACGTCCCATGCGGCTTCGATGGCTTGTTCAAGTTGCGCGTTTGACATCAGGCTCTCCGTGGCTGAATTCTTTCCTGTCTGGCATGGCCTATAAGGCGCTTGGCGACGACGTGCAATGCGACGACTGGTAGCGCAAACGCGGCAAACCGAAATTGGGACTGCCCTTAGGTCAATGGATCGGGTGCAATGTTGCCGCCACAGACCAGAATCGCCAGTGTTTCGTCCGGCGATGGGCGATATGCCCCTGACATCAGCGCAGCCAATGCTGCAGCCCCTGCTGGTTCAACCAATTGCCGCATCTCGCGCCAGAGCCATTCTTGTGCTGCCCGGATTGCCGCATCGCTGACAAGAACCGATTCCATGTTTTGTTCGCGCGCCAAATCAAAACAAATGTCACCAATCCGCCGTGCGCCTAGTGCATTTGCTGCAATGCCCGACACTTCGACATCGACAGGCGCGCCTGCGTTTAACGCAGCGTTCAAAGCGCAGGAGGTTTCAGGTTCAACCGCGACCACCTTGCGTCGCCCACCCAGCCAAGCCAACGCCCCACCGATAAGCCCGCCACCACCCACGGCGATTAGCACTGTGTCGGCTTGTAGCCCCTGAGCCTCCCATTCTGCCATCAGGGTGCCCTGCCCAATCACTGTGCCGGGGGCGTCATAGGCATGGATTTGCATCGCGCTGGTCTCGGCCTCATAGGTTTTTGCCGCCTCTAATGCATTGGCATAGGCCCCAGGCACCACAACCAGATCAGCCCCCAACTGCCTAATCAGGTCAATCTTGGCCGGGCCTGCCATTTCGGGCACGTAAATCCGAGCCTTGTGCCCCAAACTGGCCGCAGCATAAGCCACCGCCGCCCCGTGATTGCCACCTGAGGCGGCGACCAGACCGGTCTTAGGTACGACGTTGGAGAGCATTGTGTTAAAGGCCCCGCGCGCCTTAAAGCTTCCAGTGTGTTGCATCTGTTCCAGCTTCAACTCAACATGACCCTGCCCCGCAATTCCAGTTGCGGTAATCACCGGTGTCTGACGGATATATCCGGCAATGCGTGCCTGTGCGTCACTGATCTGTTGCTGCCAATTCATCATAATGTCTCTTTTTCTGGTCTTTACCAAATGGAAGGGATACCTCTTGTAGAAAACACATATACAGGATCTGCAAGCCATGAATGAAGATCGTAAACGCCGCTTTCGTGATGCCCACTCTGACCGTAACACGGCCGAGCAGGTTCCCGACACGCCGCAAACCCGTGCCCCGGCCTATCGTTTGGCCTTTGCAGATGAGGAGTTTCTGTGCCGGGATGAACTGCGTCCCGTTCGGTTGCAACTGGAATTGCTCAAGCCTGAGATGATCCTGAATGAGCGCGGGATCAACAGTACTGTCATCCTGTTTGGTGGTGCCCGTATTCCTGAGCCCAGCAAAAAGAATGAGGCCCGGACTGAAACACTGGCCAATCTTTCGAAGTATTATGATGAAGCCCGTGAATTTGGCCGCCTGATGACGGAAAAATCGATGCAGAGCTATGGGCGTGAATATGTTGTGACCACCGGCGGCGGCCCCGGCGTGATGGAAGCCGGAAATCGTGGCGCGCGAGATGCGGGTGGCAATTCTATCGGCCTCAACATCGTGTTGCCACATGAGCAGGCCCCGAACGAATACGTTACCCCGGGCCTGTGTTTCAATTTCCATTACTTCGCCATCCGTAAGATGCACTTCCTGATGCGCGCCCGCGCGATCTGTTGCTTCCCGGGTGGTTTCGGCACGTTGGACGAGATGTTCGAGGCGCTCACTCTGATTCAGACGGACCGGATGGGCAGGGTGCCATTTTTGCTGTTTGGTGAAGAGTTCTGGCGCAGTATCATTAACTGGGAAGCACTGGCTGAAGCAGGCACTATTTCGGCCGAAGATCTGGATCTTTTCCAATTCGTTGAAACTGCACAAGAGGCGGTGGAGATTATCGAAAATTGGACAGAAGAAGGTTAGAGATCTGGATCGAAGGCCAATTTCTGTCTCTAGTGTGAAGCCTGTTGCCCATCATGTGAGTGCGTGTTCGCCTCTCATTGGGGGGGATGATTTTGAAATTATGGGGACCGTGACTTAGGTCGCACGACTTGTGCGCTGACCTAACGCGCGATAGACGGGCGGAATTCTCAACATTTCTGAGAGCATGTTGAGTAGAAAAAGCCAGTTCTAGGAAAGAAATGATGAAGATCGCAATTATCGGTGGCGGCCTTACGGGGTGTATTTCTGCTTTGGAATTTGCGGACCGTGGTCATTCTGTCGTGATCTTCGATCAAGAGAAAGAGCTACTTACGCGTGCATCGACCGCGAATGAGGGCAAGATCCATCTTGGCTATGTCTACGCGGCTGATAAAGGTTTTAACACTGCTGTGCGTCTCATTGACGATGCCCTGATGTTCCGAGCTATCCTAGAACGATGGATGCCTGCCAAAGAGTTCGAAGCATGTTTGTTTGACACCTTTGACTATTTCGTCCCTCGAGACAGCAAAGTTTCTGTAGAGGAGATTAAACATCACTTCAAGCGCGTCGAAACGCAGGTCCGGGAGCGAAAGCAACACCTTAACCTTACATATCTTGGTCAAGCGGAAACCCCAGATTTTGAAATAAACCATAGCTCTTCTGCTCCAGACGCGGCTTGTTTTACAACACAAGAAAGAGGGCTTTGGCCTTTTGGGATCGCGCGTGCAGTCCGGCGCTGTGTGAGCGCGCACCCACGTATTGAAACCATGATGGAGTCCCGCATAAAGCGTACCGAACATCGTGCAGGGAAATGGCAGATCCTCTTTGAGGATCCTGAACGCCAACCGGATGGACCGTTCAATGTTGTGGTAAATGCGGCCTGGGCCGACAGGCGCAATATCGACCGAAGATCTGGTTTTCCATCTGCAGAACAATGGTTTACACGCTTCAAGTTTGGCGTTCTTTTGGAAAATGCATCTCATTATTTTGGGGACGAGTTACCGAAAAACGCCACCGCGACGTCGGGCAGCTATGGCGATAGCGTTTATTACGAACAGAATGATAGTTTGTACTGTAGTTGGTATCCTGTAGGTATGTGTTTCTCATCTACCGAAGATATTATAGGTGGTCGCCCCTGTCTCGAAACCAGATCAGAGGATTTGAGCAGGAAGACGTGGGGGGGATATTCTACAATCGACCCAACATATAAAAAGCTAGAAAACGCGATTGAATTCCCGGTGAAAACCAAACTTATAGGTGATTTCATCATGGCGCGAGGCCAAACGGATATCAGCGACCCGTCAAGCATGCTTCATCAACGTTACGATCATGGGCCTAGCGAGCTGAGCAAGGGTTACTGGAGCATTGAAACTGGCAAATATACCTCCACCGCAAGGTGCGCAGTTCAATGTGTTGAGGCAATTTTGGAGGGCGCGTAATTTATGCTTTCGTTCTTGCGAAAAAAGCCTTTGGTTTCGATCTGCATCCCAGCATTCCAAAGTCAGGACTTTATCAATGCGACTATACAGAGTGCTCTGAACCAAACTGTGGAAGATATCGAGATTGTCGTATCGAATGATGGCGCTTATCCAACACCCGACCTAAAGAAGTATCGGAAGCATAAAAAAATAAGGATTTTTAACGTTTCAAAACAGCTCGGCTGGGTGGAAAATAGCAATTTCGCTCTCTCACGTGCGCGAGGGCAGTATTTTATGTTGCTGCCGCACGATGATATATTGAGACCCAGATATATCGAGGCGTGTCTGGAAATTTTGCAAAATGATCAGAATACGTTCGCTGCCTATAGCGATATCGAACTCCAAGATGGCATTTTACCTGCTTCTGAAGTGCGCGGGCCAATGCGTGAACGGTTCGAATACATCATGCGCAATTTGTATAGTGGCTACAGTTACCGTGCACTGATGCGGCGGCATCCGAGTGATTGGCCGCTTTTGAAAATGCAGCCGAACATTCCCACAAATTTCAGCGTCGATTCTACTTGGATAATACAGCAAGCCTGTTTCGGAGATTTGAGAAAAGTACCTGAACCCCTCTATTGGAAGCGTCTTCATGATCGAAACACGCATCAAAAATGGACGCAATTATCCACGCAGGAGCTAAAGCTTGCTTGGCAGCAGCACTGTTTTCAAATGGGCGAAGTCGTAAGAAGCCAGACCAACGATCCAGCATTTTCTGATGAGTTGGTGGAATACCGGCTTGATGCGCGACAGGTCATTGAGACACCGCAGTATTTGAAAGAGATTATGCCTTAATCTGCAAGGTAATCTCAAATTTTGGTTCTATTTCATCTCGGTTGGCGTTTCTAAACCTCAACCTTTGCGTGTTGAAATTTAATTCTTTCAAAATTTATACATTTTGTATACATTTCGTATAAATTAAAGATTCGGAATGGACATGGATCGTAAAACCCAATGCCTTGAAGACATTCGTATGCGGATTTTGACGCTGGATATTGCCCCTGGCAGTGATCTGGACGAGGCCGCTTTGTGTGAGCAATACGGCATCTCGCGCACGCCGATGCGTGAGGTATTTCAGCGTTTGAGCGGTGAAGGATATCTGCGGAGTGAGCAAAACCGTGGCACTAAAGTGGCCTCCATGGATCTGACGTCTTTGCGGATGTTCTTTCAAACCGCACCGATGATCTATGCGAGCACCACCAAGCTGGCTGCAGAAAACCGCCGCATCAGTCAGATTGAAGAGTTGAAAGAGATACAGCGCGCCCATGGGGCGGCGACCCTTGATGGCGACGCTGGGCAGTCATCCATTATGAACCACCGGTTTCATTGGAAAATTGGTGAGATGTCACAAAACCCGTATTTGCTGCCCAGCCTCAACCGCATGCTGATTGATCACACCCGTATGAGCCAGACATTCTATCGGCCAAAATCCGAAGACGACCAAAACCGTATCAAAACAGCGATTGAGCATCACGAGCAGATGATCGAAGCAATCGAACAACAAGAGCCAAACAAGGCGCTCGAGCTCACTTTGGAACATTGGAATCTCTCCCGCGATCGATTGGAGCAGTTCGTCAGCCCGGACCCGCTGCCAATCGACGTTTTTGCCATGAAGGACATGAAACATGCAGTTTGAAGGGATATGGACACCCATCGTCACGCCCTATAACGACGACTTTACCGTTAAAGAGCAAGAGCTTGCAGAAACGGTTGAGTTGTTGATATCAGGTGGCGTGCACGGAATTATCGTGGCTGGGACAACCGGTGAATACTACGCCCAGACTTTTGAAGAACGTGTTTGGCTGATGCAGCGTGTCAAGGAGCTAATCAAAGGTCGCGTGCCTTTGGTTGGTGGAACCGGCGCCATTCGCACCGAAGACAGCATTGAATATGCCAAAGTGGCCAAAGATCTAGATATGGACGCCATTTTGGTGGCCACCCCGCCTTATGCTGTTCCTACCGGTCGCGAGGTTGCCTTGCACGCACTGGCCATCGACCGCGCTGTCGATATGCCGGTGATGCTGTATAACTATCCGGGTCGGATGGGCGTGAACATGGATGAAGAGACGCTGGACCGTCTTGGTCGCTCCCCGAATTTCTGCGGAATCAAGGAAAGCTCTGGCGATATCAACCGCTTGCACATGATTGCCCGTGATTACCCGCATCTGGGTTTGCTATGCGGCATGGATGATCAGGCACTGGAATTCTTTGCTTGGGGTGCCAAAGGCTGGGTCTGTGCCGGCTCAAACTTTGCACCCGAAGCGCACGTTGCACTTTATCAAGCCTGTGTGATTGAGGGCGACTACACCAAGGGTCGGGCCATCATGTCGGCGATGATGCCGCTGATGCGGGTTTTGGAGCAGGGCGGCAAATTTATTCAATGCATCAAGCATGGCCTCAGCACGCGTGGCATTCAAGCAGGCCCGCCGCGCAAGCCACTGCAGCCTTTGAATAAAGATGACAAGCGCGCGCTCGAAGAAGTGATCCGCACCATGAACACGGCGATTGCCAAAATTACGGGAGAGGCCAAATGACCGACCTTCTGACACGCGACGAATACGGCGCAATCGCCGCCGACATCGATTTCCCTGCCACACCGTTCGTTGATGGCAAATTCCGCAAGGGTTCTGGCCCGATGATGGAAACCGTCAATCCAGCCACGGGCGAGGTGATCACCAAAATCAGCACTGCAAACGCAGATGACGTTGATTTTGCGGTTCAAAAAGCACGCGAGGCCTTTGATCGTGGTGAATGGTCACGCCTGCACCCAAGTGAACGCAAAGATGTCTTGATCCGCTTTTGTAAGCTGATCACGCGACGTCGCCGTGAATTTGCGGTGATGGAAAGCTTGGACAGCGGTAAGCCGATCCTAGATTGCGAAACTGTTGATATTCCTGAAACCATTCACACTATCAAATGGCACGCCGAGCTGATTGACAAGATCTATGATCAAACGGCCCCAGCAGGTGATGACGCAATCTCTATGATCGTGCGCGAACCTGTAGGCGTTGTGGCCGCTGTTCTGCCTTGGAACTTCCCACTGTTGATGATGGCCTGGAAAATCGGTCCGGCACTGGCGGCAGGGAACTCCGTCATCGTGAAACCCGCCGAACAAACCAGCCTGACCGCCCTGCGCCTGGCCGAGGTTGCACATATGGCAGGCATTCCGCGTGGTGTTCTGCAAGTGCTTCCCGGTGATGGCCCCGGCGTAGGCGAGCCTTTGGGCCTGCACGCCGATGTGGATATGGTCAGCTTCACGGGCTCAACTGAAACCGGTAAACGCTTCCTTCGCTATTCTGCAGACAGCAACATGAAAAAGATCACGCTGGAATGTGGTGGCAAAAACCCCTGTGTTGTTCTGGATGATGCCGAAAATCTGGATAACGTTGCCGAGCATGTCGTTAATGCCGCGTTCTGGAACATGGGTGAGAACTGCTCTGCGGCGTCACGTTTGATCGTTCACAAGGCTGTCAAAGGTGCGTTGATGGAGCGGATCGTTGCCCGCATCCGCGATTGGAAAACCGGTGACCCACTGGACCCACAAAACCACCTCGGTTCGCTGATAGACAGCGAGCACTGCGCCAAGGTTAGCAGCTACCTTAAGGGCAAGGCTTTGGTTGGCGGCAAGGCTGACGGCAACTTTGTTGCTCCGACTGTCTACGAAGTGTCCAAGGACGATGCCAAAGCGCGCGAAGAAATCTTTGGTCCTGTTTTAGCTGTGATCGAAATTGCTTCAGAAGAGGAAGCGATCGCGCTGGCCAATGACACCGATTACGGCCTTGCGGCATCCGTCTTTACCAGTAATGTCCGTCGCGCCATTCGCGCTGCACGCGACATTCGGGCTGGAACAGTGACTGTTAATTGCTACGGCGAAGGTGACATTAGCACGCCGTTTGGCGGTTACAAACAGTCCGGTTTTGGTGGTCGTGATAACTCAATCCACGCCCATGACCAGTTCACCGAAATGAAAACGATCTGGATCGACTTGAGCGATCCGAAAGAAGGGGACAACGTAGGATGAGCGTTGACGCAGTAGGAAAAACCCGCCGCGGGCGTGGTGCACGTAAATCCGCCCGTCAGGCGCGTGATTTCACCATGTTGCCGGGCCTCAAGCGCAAGATGCCCCTGACCGAATTGATGGATCAGGAACAGGTCGAGCGTATCGATGCGGCCTCTATGCACATTCTGGAAAATGTCGGTGTGCATTTCCGTGATGAGATTGCGATTGAGGATTGGAAACAAGCCGGGGCCAAGGTTGTTGGTGAAACAGTTTATCTGGATCGTGAACTTGTGCGCGAGCTGATCAAGACGATCCCGGAGACGTTCACATATCACGCCCGTAATCCGGCCAATAACCTGCCGTTTGGCAAGAAAAATGCCGTATTTGTGCCTATGACGGGTGCGCCCTTCCTGCGTGATTTGGACGATGTACGTCGCAACCCGACGCTGGATGATTTGGCGAACTTCCATAAGCTTAGTCATATGCTGCCAGCGCTGCATAGCTCTGCCCACCATATTGTAGAGCCCTATGATCACCCGATCAGCCAACGCCACCTGCGGATCACCTATTCATCGATGAAACACTCGGACAAAATGTTCATGGGCATGACCACCTCGCCCAAGAATGCCGAAGATGTGTTGGACATGTGTGCCATCCTGTTTGGTGAGGAATTCCTTGAAACCCACCCGGTTGTTACAGGCAATTGCAACGGTAACTCACCTTTGGTGTGGGATGAAACGATGCTGGGTGCAATGCGCGCTTTTAGCAGGCGCAATCAACCGGTTCTATGCTCACCCTTCGTTTTGGGTGGTGCGAATACTCCGGCCTCAGTCGCGCCAACGGTCGCACAGCTGAACGCTGAAGCATTAAGCGCTCTGGCCTACACGCAGGTGATTCGCAAAGGTGCGCCCGCAATCTATGGCCACTACCTTTCAACCGTCAGCATGAAATCGGGCGCGCCAATGGCGGGTACGCCAGAGATTAGCATGATGAACATGATGATCGGGCAAATGGCGCGTTTTTACGGTGTGCCGTGGCGATCTTCGAATACCCTTGGTGGGGCCAAGACCTTTGACGCGCAGGCCGGTTACGAATCCGCTACCACGCTGATGGCGTTGCAAATGGCGGGCACCAACTACATGTGGCACTCGGCCGGCTGGAATGAGGCGGGCATGCACTGCTCGATGGCAAAATTTGTGGTCGATGCAGAACAATGCGCGATGGCTTACCGCATGGCCCAAGGCGTTCGCTGGGATGATTTTGATGAAGCTCTTGCCGCTGTCGGTGATATTGGCCCGGGTGGTCACTATCTGGGTCATCCGCATACGCTCGAAAACTTCCAACGCGCGTTTTTTATGCCAGAGCTGTTTGACAACAACTCGATCGAGCAATGGCAAGCCGAAGGCGGAGTTGAGGTCAATCAGCGGGCATTGCAATACACCCGCGATCTGCTCAACTCTTACGAAGAGCCTAAACTTGATGCCGGTGTGAACGAGGCCCTTTTGGATTACATCGCACGCCGAGAACGGGAGATCCCCGCAGCGGATGCATTGAACCAGGATTACTGATGCGTATCAAAGAACTGCATATCTACCAGTATGACCTTCCGGTCAAAAACGGGCCGTATACGATGTCTAACTCGTTGATTTGGGCATTGGAGACGACCTTGGTCAAACTGGTAACAGATACGGATATTGAAGGTTGGGGAGAAGTTTGCCCCCTGAGTGCAACCTACGAAAAATCACATGCCAAGGGCGCGCGCGCCGCGTTGGAAGAAATGGCACCTGGCTTGATTGGTAGCTCCTGTTTGCCACTTTCAGTGCATCATAAGATGGACAGCCTGTTGATGGGGAACAATTACGCCAAGGCCGCAGTTGATATTGCCGTTCATGACGCTCTGGGTAAGCAGCTGGATTTAAGGGTTGCTGACCTGTTAGGCGGAGCCGTGACGGAGCGTGTACCATCTTACTATGCTATCGGAATCGAGGAGCCAGAAGAGGCTGGCCGCATTGCGGCTGAAAAACGTGACGTTGGTTTTCCACGTCTGCAAGTCAAGGTCGGCGGGCGTGATCCACAAATAGATGTCGCTGTTGCACGCAAAGTCTGGGAGCAGATTCAAGGAACCGGGATGCGATTGGCATTGGATGCCAATCGTGGCTGGACCACACGGGATGCGCAGTTCGTCAGCCGCGCATGTTCGGATATTCCGTTGGTGATCGAACAACCCTGTGCAACCGTGCAAGAAATGCGTGCGATACGCCCGTTGTTAAACCATCCGCTCTATATGGATGAAACATCTGAAGATCTTGCCAGTGTTGTTGAAGCAGTTGGCACTGATCTGGTGGATGGATTTGGCATGAAGATCACACGCATCGGCGGGCTGCAACCTATGTCCACATTCCGTGATATCTGTGCGGCCCGCAATCTGCCCCATACTTGTGATGATAGCTGGGGTGGCGATGTGATCGCAGCTGCATGCACACATATCGGTGCCACGGTTGACCCTCGCAGGCTCGAAGGGGTCTGGCTGGCGCAGCCGTATATTGAAGGGCACTATGATCCTGAAAACGCTGTTAAGACCACAGACGGACATATCGACCTACCCGAAGGACCTGGTTTGGGTGTAACCCCTGATGCATCACTGTTTGGGGCGCCGATTGCCTCGTTCGGGGGATAAGCCATGCGCAATGATCCCCTACTGCAACCTTTTCAACTGGGTCATCTGACCCTGCGCAACAGGGTGGTTAGTACGGCACATGCCCCGTCATTTGTTGAACAGGGGCATCCACGCGATCGCTATCGCCTGTATCATGAGGAAAAAGCCAAGGGCGGTATCGGGCTTACCATTATGGGCGGCTCGACCAACGTGTCGCCTGATAGCCCGTCAGTTTTTGGACAGGCTTATGCCGGTAATGACACCATTGTGCCTTGGTTGGAAAAACTGGCCAAAGGCGTACAGGCGCATGGATCAGGGGCGATTATCCAATTAACCCATCTGGGGCGGCGTACCGTTTGGGACAACGCACATTGGTTGCCAGTTATGGGGCCATCCGCCGTTCGCGAACGTGCGCACCGTGCCGTGCCCAAGGTGATGGAGCAAGCTGATATCGACCGCGTTATTCATGATTTTACTGCGGCTGCGATGCGGGTTCAAAAGGCTGGTTTTGACGGGATCGAGCTGCTGGCACATTCGCATTTGTTGGGTCAGTTTATGTCACTTGCAACCAATTTTCGCGACGATGAATACGGGGGATCGCTTGAAAACCGCTTGCGACTGACTTTCCAAGTATTAGACTCTATTCAGTCTGAAACAGGTGAAAATTTCATCATCGGCATGCGTTTGACCGGGGATGAAGAGCTTGAAAACGGGTTGAGTGCTGACGAATGTGTCACCATCGCGCAGATGATCGAACGCACAGGTCAGGTAGACTATTTCAATGTTTTGGCAGGCGCGCCCTACGATGATCTGGGTTTGGCGGGTTGGGTAGCCCCGATGGGCATGCCGTCCGCGCCACATCTGCCCGTCGCCGGGCGTATTCGACAAGCGGTGAAGCTGCCCATTCTGCACGCGGGCGGTATTTCAGATACTGCCACAGCACGCCATGCCATCAGCAGTGGCGCGGTTGATCTGGTGGGGATGACCCGTGCACATATGGCGGACCCGCACCTAGTGAACAAGCTCATGCGC
Organism: Roseovarius sp. EL26; assembly: GCF_900327775.1. NCBI lineage: Bacteria > Pseudomonadati > Pseudomonadota > Alphaproteobacteria > Rhodobacterales > Roseobacteraceae > Roseovarius > Roseovarius sp. EL26. The sequence continues at coordinate 38,997 of NZ_OUMZ01000006.1, read as the reverse complement.
GGTGATGAGGAACGTATACGCCCCTGTGTCGGGCTGGGATACTGCGTGGACCGGGTCAATCAAGGCAAGGCGGCTGTTTGCGGCCAGAACCCTGCCACTGGCCGAGAAGGCCATTTGCCGCATGTGATCACGCCGTCGTCTAGCAAACGCCGCACCGTGGTTGTTGGCGGCGGGCCAGCGGGTATGGAGGCGGCGCGCGTGTTGGCTGAGCGTGGGCATGTAGTCACTTTGCATGAAGCTTCAGATCGTCTTGGCGGGCAACTGCGTTTGGCCGCCAAAGGCACAACCCGCCGCAACACCATTGGTGTTTCAGATTGGTTAGAAGCGGAATTAAGCCAGCTTAGTATCGATATTCACCTGAATAGCTATGTCGAGGAAGAAGAGATCCTGTCAGATGCACCGGACTTGGTTGTAATTGCCGCAGGTGGTTTGCCAAATGAATTGGACTTCAGCGGCGCAGAGCTCACCACTTCGTCTTGGGACGTTCTGTCAGGCAGTGCACGGGTGTCTGGATCGGTTTTGGTTTTGGATGAAATCGGTGATCAACCCGGTGCTGTCACTGCTGATGCGTTGGCAAGCATGGGGGCCCAGGTCGCGCTGGCCACTCCTGATCGCGCTCCGCATCATGAATTGGGCCCCACAACCGGGGCCGTCGCATTACGTGACCTCTATGCCCATGGCATTCGCTATCTGTCTGATACGGATTGCACGAGGTTAACCCGCGACGGCAACCAGTTGCGCGCCAGCCTGCGAAACGTTCTGACGGGACAGGTGGATGACGTGCTTTTTGATCACGTGGTTGTCGAAAACGGTACCCTTCCGAATGATGAATTGTACCATTCTCTTTGCGCGCAAAGTCGCAACAAGGGGCAGCTTGATATCTCCGCATGGGTCGAAGGTGGCCCGGTGTTGCCATCAGGCAAGCCTGAAAGAGGTTTTGACCTGATCCGGATTGGCGATGCCATTTCATCACGCAACATGGCCGCAGCGATGCACGATGCGCTGCGGATCTGTTCACATGTGTAAACACCTACAAAGGAGGTCGTCCAATGAGATTTGAGGGAAAATCAGCGCTGGTTACTGGGGCTGCGGGCGGCATTGGCCAGGTATTGGTCGCAATGTTGCGGGCCGAGGGGGCCAAGGTTGCGGTTAGCGATCGAGACAGCTCAGCGATCGAAGCTGACGTACATATCGATGGCAACTTGCTCGATCCTGCATTCTGCGATGCGCTTCCCGGTAAAGTGATCGAGGTTTTGGGTGGGCTCGATATCATTTGTAACAATGCGGGTGTGATCACCCGTGGCGACATCACCGAAACAAGTGATGACGATTACAATCTGACCATGGGCGTTAACGTTCAGGCACCATTCCGTATTTGTCGCGCTGCCATTCCTCTCATGGCGGAAACAGGCGGAGGAGCAATTGTGAATACCTCTTCATGTTGGGGGTTGAGGCCGGGGTCAAACCATCCACTCTATGTGATGTCCAAAGCGGCGATTGCATCGCTTACTCAATGTTTGGGGCGTGACCATGCGCATCAGGGGATTCGCGTAAATGCAGTGTGCCCGAATGAGGTGAACACTCCCATGCTGCGCACAGGGTTTGTCGTGCGCGGTTATGATCCTGAAAAGGCGGTTGAAGAGTTGAACAAAACAGTGCCCGTTGGCCATATTGCAGAACCCGAAGAGATCGCAGATGTGATCTTGTTTCTTGCCTCTGATGCGGCGCGCTACATGTGCGGCGCGCTGGTTGAGGTTAACGGTGGGAAACCGGTGACATGAGCCGGTTTGCGGGAAAGGTCGCACTGGTTACCGGGGCTTCCAGCGGCATGGGGCAAGCAACGGCTCGGAAGTTGGCTGAAGAGGGCGCGCGGGTCTTAACAGCACAACGTGGTGCAACAGAATTCGAAAACATCGTGGCGGATTTCAGTGATCCAACAGCGCCGGAGCAGGTGATTGCGGCTGTGGAAGAGCAGGCCGGGCAGTTGGATGTTCTGATTAACAACGCTGGCGTCATGCGCGAAGGCACGGTTGAAGAAACCTCCGAGGAGGATTGGCACCTGCAATTGCAGGTCAACCTGACCGCACCGTTCTTGCTCACCCGTCATGCCATGCCTCTGCTCAAGCGGGGTGGCGGGGCGATTGTGAATGTCGGTTCGATCGAAGGGTTGGGATCTAATCCGCGTCATCCGGCCTATTGCGCGTCTAAGGCTGGGCTGCACGGATTAACCCGTGCGGTTGCGATTGATCACGGTAAGGACGGCGTGCGCTGTAATGCGGTTGCCCCCGGCTGGATCGATACGCCGCTGAATGTTGATTTCGTTGAAAGCCTTGGTAACCCAGAGGCATTTCGTCAACAGATTGGAAAAATTCACCCTATTCGCCGTACGGGCGCACCGGATGAAGTGGCTAAACTGATCTGCTGGCTTGCCTCGGATGAGGCGAGTTTTGTGACCGGGCAAATTTATACTATTGATGGTGGCCGCACATCACAGTTGAGCCTGCCATGAAAGTGAAACAGCTGCCTTGCGATCCGGGGAACACCGGGTGGAACGCGATTTTGCCTGCGGCACCTGCGGCGCAGGAGCTGGAAGAGAATAAGGTAGCTGACTGGTTGGTAATCGGTGGCGGTTTTGCGGGTTTGGCAGCGGCACAGCGGTTGGCTCAGTTGCATCCAGATACTTGCATTGTGGTGTTGGATGCCAAACGCATCGGGCAAGGCCCTGCAGGGCGCAATACCGGTTTTATGATCGATTTGCCGCATGATCTGGCGTCCGAGGATTACGGCGGTGCACTGGAAAAGGATCTGGCGCAAACCCGAGCCAACCGGGCCGGTATTGATTTTGCTGCAAGCATGGCTGCGGAATTTGGCTTTGATGAGGAAACCTTTGTAAAGTCCGGTAAAATCAACGCCGCGGCTAGTGATAAAGGTCACGAACATAACCTTGATTTTTCCAAACACCTGACTGAGATGGGTGAGGTTAACGAGCTGTATGATACCGCGCGTATGATTGAAATTACCGGCAGCAGTTATTACAAAAGTGGATTGTTTACGCCCGGTACGGCGTTGATTCAGCCAGCAAAATTTGTGCGTGGCGTGGCGCAGGGGTTGCAATCCAATCGCGTTTCGATCTATGAGAATTCACCGGTTGTTGAGCTGAGTAAGGGTGCTGATTGGGTCGCTAAAACGCCAAAAGGTTCAATTACAGCCCCCAAAGTAATCATGGCCACCAACGGCCATGCCAACAGCTTCGGATATTTTTCGGGGCAGCTTTTGCATGTCTTTCTTTATGGGTCGATGACACGGGCATTAACACCTGAGGAATGTGAGCGTCTTGGTGGACGGGATCGTTGGGCACTAACGCCGGCGGATCCCATGGGGTCCACTGTGCGACGCATTTCCGGCACCGGCGGTGACCGGATCATCATGCGCAACCGGTTCACCTGCGATCCAAACCTGAGCGTGCCAGAGGGCCGGGTTGAGAAGATGGGCCGCAGTCATGACAAGTCCTTTCAAGCACGTTTTCCTATGCTGAGCGGGGTCGAGATGGAACACCGCTGGGGCGGGCGCCTGTGCCTAAGCTGGAACAGTGTGCCTGCACTGGGTGAGGTTGATGAGGGGATGTTTTCAGCCTGCTGCCAAAACGGGCTAGGCGTGGCCAAGGGCACGTTGCATGGCATGCTGATGGCTGAAATGGCCTCGGATCATAAATCTGATTTGCTTGATCAAGTCATGTCTCAGGACGCTCCTAAACGCCTGCCACCAAAGCCACTTACGTTTCTCGGGGCCAATGTCACCATGCGTTGGGGTGAATTCAAAGCTGGTCGTGAGCTTTAGACCAGAATTAGACAAGACAACAAAAAAGCCCGCCTAATTGGCGGGCTTTTCTGTTTTGATCACACAAAGCTTAGTGGGATTTTTTGCCTTTGATCGGCGCCCAGATCCGCTTGTTGGTCAGGTACAGCAGGACAGTCAGAAGTGTCAGGAAAATAACGCCTGACAGACCGGCTTGTTTACGTGCCATCATTTTCGGTTCTGCGGCCCACATCAGGAAGGCAGAAACATCTTCTGCTTCATGGTGCAGTTCGTTCGAGTGCCCATCTGCAAATTCCACATCTTCGCCCGCCAGTGGTGGTGCCATGGCAATCCATCCGCCGGGAAAGGCTGTGTTTTCGTAGAAGGTTGTACCTGCTTCTTCCTTGGTTTCACCGGTGTAACCGGTCAAGAGCGATGTGATATACTCTGGTCCGCCCATGCCTTTGATCAGCTGGTTGATCCCGGTTCCGGCAGGGCCGTGGAAACCCGCACGCGCCTTAGCCATCAGGCTCAAGTCAGGTGCTTCTGCCAGATTGGATGGTGGAAAGTGGTCAGCTGGTTTGGCTGGACGTGTATCGTCTAGCTCATCGTCAAACGTCTCGAAGTTCTGCTCGGCATAGGCCCGAACCTGATCTTCTGGCAAGTGTGGCCCACCTTCGTCACCCAAGGTGCGGAAGGGAACATACTGCAGCCCGTGACAGGCCGCGCACACTTCGGTGTAAAGCTGCAAACCGCGTTGAAGCTGGTTTTGGTCAAACTTGCCGAATGGTCCCTCGAAGGAGAAGTCCACATCTTCGATGTGACCTTCCCCACCAGCAGCCCATGCACCGCCTGCCAAAAGGGTCAGGGCAGTAACTGTGGCAATGCCTAGTTTCTTCATCATTATCCCTAGTCCTTTCTTATTCAGCCGGAGTTTCGGCTTTGCCGTAATGCGCTTCAAAATCGGCTTCGATCGTTTCTGGTGGTGTGGTTGGTTTTTCAATCACACCCAGAAGCGGCAGGAGGACCAAGAAGTAGGCGAACCAGTAGGCTGAAGCGATCAGTGAAATCCAGTCATACGGGAAATCAGTTGGTCGTGCACCGACCCACATCAAAACGATAAAGTCGACGACCAGAATCGCAAACCACCATTTGAACATTGGGCGGTAACGGCCCGAACGCACAGAGGATGTATCCAGCCACGGGGCCAGCGCCATGACAGCAATCGCACCAAACATTGCCAGAACACCAAAGAATTTCGCGTCAACGATGCCACCAGTGATCCAGCTTGTCAGCTGTACGACCCAAACATCAGCCGTGAACGCACGCAGAATGGCGTAGAACGGCAGGAAGTACCATTCAGGCACAATATGTGCTGGTGTCGCCAGGGCGTTCGCTTCGATGTAGTTGTCTGGGTGGCCCAGATAGTTTGGCATGAAGCCAACAACTGCAAAGAAGATCACCAAGATCAGCGCCAAAGCAAACAGATCTTTCATCACGAAGTATGGCCAGAACGGCAGGGTATCTTTTTCTGCTTCTTCTTTCGATCCGCGGCGAACTTCAACACCTGTTGGGTTGTTGTTACCGGTGGAGTGAAAGGCCCAGATGTGCACGGCAACTAAAGCTGCGATCACAAATGGCAGCAGATAGTGCAGCGAGAAGAAGCGATTCAGTGTGGCGTTATCCACCGCTGGTCCACCCAAAAGCCAAGTCTGGATCGGTTCACCAATCAGCGGGATCGCACCAAACAGGCCAGTGATCACGGTCGCACCCCAGAAGGACATCTGTCCCCATGGCAGAACGTAGCCCATGAACGCGGTACCCATCATCATCAGATAGATCAGCATGCCAACAATCCATGTGATTTCACGTGGGGCCTTGTAGGACCCGTAGTAAAGACCACGGAAGATGTGGATGTAGACAGCAAAGAAGAACAATGACGCGCCATTCATGTGGATATAGCGAATCATATGTCCACCGTTCACGTTGCGCATTATGTGCTCGATTGAGGCAAATGCGATATCAACGTGTGGCGTGTAATGCATGACCAGCACAATGCCGGTAACGATTTGTAGCACCAGACAGAACGTCAGAATAATACCCCAGATCCACATCCAGTTCAGGTTCTTGGGTGTGGGGATCATCAATGTGTCATACAGCAGGCCAACGATTGGCAGACGAGAGTGAAGCCACTTCTCGGCGCCGGTTTTTGGCTCGTAATGATCGTGTGGAATTCCGGACATAATTTCTTCTCCTTATCCCAGCTTGATCGTTGTTGCGTCGACAAAGGCCGCAGGTGGAACCGGAAGGTTCTGTGGTGCGGGGCCTTTGCGGATACGGCCAGCCGTATCGTAGTGCGAGCCATGGCACGGGCAGAACCAGCCACCAAACTCGCCAGCACCGTCACCCAATGGAACACAGCCCAAGTGGGTGCAAACACCCATCATCACCAGCCATTCGCTGTCGGTACCCTCTTCGGCGCCGGGCGGAAGAAGGCCGCGGTTGATATCGAAAGCAGGAGAGCCTGCATCAATATTTGCGTTGCGCGCGTCAGGATCTGGAAGCTCATCCATTGAAACTGCGTTTGCAGCCTCTATCTCTTCTGGTGTGCGGCGACGAATGAACACTGGTTTCCCCAGCCATTTCACAGTCAGCTGCGTGCCGGGTATGACATCGGCGATATCGACACGGATTGAGCTAAGGGCCTGAACATCAGCGGAGGGGTTCATTTGATTGACGAGGGGCCAGACAGCGGCTCCTGTGGCAACTGCACCTGCTCCTGCGGTGGCATAGTAGAGGAAATCCCTACGGGTGCCTTCGTGGTCTTCTGCGTGGGACACGAGGTATTCTCCATTTTCAAAGCCGTAACCGGCCCCATACGATAATAGGGCGCGGAATCCACACCCATCTATTTTGTTGTTTAACGAGGGTTTTAATCTCCGTCCAGTGTGCAATGCCGATGAATTGATCGGGGCGCGCATCTGTCGCGCTTGTGGCAGCGGCGCTACAGGTGTAATGAGTGCGCCATACAGGCAATTCAATCCGGGGTTAGATTGCAATGATGAAGATTACAAATACCGCTGCGGCGGCATTGGTGTTGATGGCTGGTCAGGCGTCAGCTGAACTAGAGCTAAGCTTTTATCTGGGTGCGCAAAGCGTGCAGGAAAGCAGCATTAGTGGCACGTTGCCCGGCGGCACGTCAGTGAGTCGCAATGTCGACTGGGAAGGCCAGCCTTTTGAAAGCCCGTTTTATTACGGTGGTCGGGCGATCTGGTGGACCCAGAGTAATTTTGGCTTTGGCATCGAGGGAACGCACACCAAAGCCTATGCCCCTGATGCAGACCGTGCCGCTCTTGGTGTGGACCGGTTGGAATTTTCCGATGGCCATAACATCCTGACCGCTAATGTCATGAAACGTTGGCCGGGTGCGTTTAAGCAAGAACGCTTTACACCTTATGTGGGCGGTGGTGTTGGGATTGCCATTCCGCATGTGGATATTCAGGTGACGGGCGCCTCTAGCCGCACGTTCGGTTACGAAGTTACCGGACCTGCACTGCGTGGTTTGGCAGGTTTGAAGTATAACTTGAATGAAAAATGGGCGCTGTTTGGCGAATATCAGATCACCTGGTCGGATAACGAGGTCACTGTAGATCCAGCAGCGGGTCAATCTGCCGGCAAACTGGATGTTGAACTGGTGACCCACGCGGTCAACGTCGGCATCAGCTACAGCTTCTAAGGCCGTTATTCGGGCGCGGTGGTTTTCATGCTGTCGCGCTCTGAAAAGACGGCATACCAGTCGTCCAGAGCATCATTGCCCTTACGCCCAAATGGAGATGGCGTAGCTGAAATCAGTTTCATCAGGTGCTCCTGTCTTGAGATGAGTGTTGTAGTGTTAAACTGGTAGATCTCTCATCAACGCTGCCAAATTGATAGTTTGCGCGCCTAACCCATTAGATTCTACCCGATCTGCAGCTCTGAGTCGAACCTCGTCGGCTTTGTTTTGGTTTAGCTTCCACGTGCCATCAATGGTCTCAACTTTCATCCGACATGCTATAATCTGACGCATCATTTTATCCAAAGCGTCGGGTGTCATTTTATCGGCTGTCCACGGCGACTTGGGTCTGAGTTTTTGCTCGTAATAGGCCGATTGCCGATCCAGCAGGTCGCGCAGTTCCTCTGGCGGTTGCAGCTCAATCTGGCCGGTCAAATGCACCGCGACGTAATTCCAGGTTGGCACCTGATCTGTGACCTCGTACCAATCTGGAGAGATATAGCTATACGGGCCCTGAACGGCTAAGCGTGCAGATAATGGTGATGCCAACGCGCGCGCAATCGGATTCGAACGCACTAGATGAAATTCGGCTAGCGACCCATCATCAGACAGGAGAAACGGGATGTGACTTATCAATGGTGGGCCATCAGTTGTGACAGCAAGAACGCCGAACCCATTGTCCCGCGCATATGCGATGTTGGCGTTGTCGCCAGGTTTTCGGAATGCCAGATTTGGATGCACGGTCGTTCTCCTACAGTCTTGTAGGCAGGCTCATGCAAAAGGTTGCATAGCGCAATGGCTATTGTCTTGCTCCAGGAAAACTCACTGGCGCTTGATCTGGCTGCCAGGGCGTATATTTTCGCATGATTCCGGTGAAACGCTGAGATGTCTTGAACTTCTCAAGCCATTCCTTTGCTGATGCCCACGACTGTGCGGAAAACCAGTCTAGATCCACATGTGCGTATTGCCTGACAAAGGGTAAAATTGCCATATCGGCCAATGTCGGCTTTGCGTCCATAAGGTAGTTGGACTGTAGCAGGCGATCATTCAGGATTCGAACGAACTGTGCGGCCTTTTCGCGTTCTGATTGCGCATCTACATTATCATAACGCACAGAATACTTGTAGCGATCCAAAGCGGTTTTAAACGCTCCGTCGCAGTCTGATATCAGCGCCATTCCTTCGTCAGGCATGGCAAGCCAGCCTTCGGGGTCGTTTTGTTTTAGCGCCCAAAGCATGATGTCGAAGCTTTCGTCAATCACCTGATCATCGACTTGTAAACAGGGTACGGTTGCCGACGGGGAGGTCGCCAAGAACGCTTTTGGTTTGTTGCGTAAAACGATTTCCCGTAGAACTACTTCTATATCCGATGATGCAATCGCCAGCCGCGCCCGCATGGCATACGGACAGCGACGAAAGGACCACAGGACAGGTATGCTCATGCAGTTAGCTGTGTGCCAGAAACGCCAATGATTTGCGCGGTCACAATCTGGCTTTCGGGTTGATCAGCGTTGAAGACGACCTCAGTAAACTGTTCTGTCCGACCCATGCGGCTGTTTTCCATCAGGATGTTATGGATTTGACCGACTTGCGACGCGAGATGTTTGGCAACCTGCGCGTCGCCCGCAGCCCGCAAACGCGCGGCGCGGGATTTTATGTCATTGCCATTCACTTGGCTTGGAATCTTTGCAGCTGGGGTGCCTTCGCGTTTTGAATAAGGAAAGACATGCAGCCATGTCAGGTCACAATCTTGCACCAGCTTAAGTGAGTTTTCGAAATGCGCTTCGGTTTCTGTTGGAAAGCCGGCAATGATATCTGCACCAAAGGTCATTTCGGGGCGCAGTTTACGGGCCTCCTCAGAAAACCGGATGGCGTCGTCGCGCAGATGGCGGCGTTTCATCCGCTTGAGAATCAAATCGTCTCCGTGTTGCAGGCTTAGATGCAGGTGCGGCATTAGACGTGGTTCTGTTGCGATGGATTGCATCAGATTCTCATCTACCTCAATCGAATCGATGGAACTGATCCTCAGACGCGCCAGATCCGGCACCAGCTTCAGGATGCGCATCACGAGATCACCCAACTTAGGTTGGGCTGGCAAATCCGCACCCCAGCTGGTCAGATCAACACCGGTTAGGACTACTTCATTGTAGCCTTTATCAACCAGCCGTTTGATTTGATCCACTACAACGCCTGCAGGGACCGAGCGTGAATTGCCCCGGCCATAGGGAATAATGCAAAAAGTACAACGATGGTCGCAACCATTCTGCACCTGCACATAGGCGCGGCTGCGCGTGCCAAAGCCATCGATCAGGTGACCGGCAGTTTCGGTCACCGACATGATGTCGTCGACTTGCACCTTTTCAGTCTCGCCAATGAAATTTGAGGCAAGTCCATTCCAGGTTTCAGGGCGCATCTTTTCGGTATTGCCGATAATGGCATCAACCTCGTCCATCGCAGCAAAGGTTTCCGGCTCGGTCTGCGCGGCGCATCCGGTGACAATCAGGCGTGCGTCCGGGTTTTCGCGACGTAGGCGGCGAATTTCCTGACGCGCTTTGCGAACCGCCTCGGCTGTGACAGCACAGGTATTGATTACTACCGCATTGCCCAAGCCGGCCTGCTGCGACAACTCTTTCATCGCCTCTGTCTCATAGGCATTCAGGCGGCAGCCCAATGTGGTGAACTTTGGTGCGTTGGTCATTGTACCGTTTCCAGAAAATCTTGGGTTAGTACGCCATCACATACGTGCATAGTTGGCCCGGTCATCCAGACGCCATCTTCGCGCCAATCGATCCATAGCGTGCCACCATCGAGATCAATTCGTACCTTACGGCCGGTTAGCCCGCGGCGGGTCGCGGCCACTGCCGTCGCACAAGAGGATGAGCCGGAGGCCAAAGTGATGCCAACACCCCGTTCCCAAACCCGCATGCGCAGATGGTCTGGGCCAATCAGGCTGGCGACCTGTACATTGGTACGTTCAGGATAAAGCGGATGATGCTCATGCACGGGACCAAAGCTTTCTAAATCCACCGCTTCGGCATTCTCAACAAAAAAGGTGCAATGTGGATTGCCCATACCTGTGGCAGTGGGCGCACCGTCAATTGGTAGTTCCAGTGTATCTAACTCGCGCGCCAGCGGCACGTCATGCCACTCCAACTGTGGCTGCCCCATATTGACGGAAGTCAGGCCTTTTCCCGCGTCATGTGCATAAAGTGTGCCGCGCAGTGTCTCTAAAACAACTGAGTCGCATTGGCCTTGTTGCATCAAATAACGCGCAATGCAGCGAGTCGCATTTCCACAAGCCGCCGAAATAGACCCATCGGAGTTCCAGAAGGTCAATCTGGCGTCGACTTTAGGGGCACTCTCAATCACAGCCAACTGATCATACCCGATGCCATTACGCCGGTCTCCGATAGCGATAATGTCATTTTGAGTCAAAGAGTTAACGCGATCACGCATATCGAAGACCACAAAGTCATTGCCAAGACCATGCATCTTCATAAACGAAAGAGTATGTGTGCCAGTTGTGTTCATGCGGTGGCATATAACGCTGCTATTAAAATGAATCCACCATCTGGTGAAAAAATCGTGGTTTTTGGGGTTGACCCTTTTGGCCGCTCTTTCTAGATAGGCCGCCTAGTGGGCCTGTAGCTCAGTTGGTAGAGCAACTGACTTTTAATCAGTAGGTCTCCGGTTCGAACCCGGACGGGCTCACCATTTAATCTAATTGATGTGAGATGACATGTGATCGTTCCTTTACGACACGATTTTGTCCTTTCTCGAGCTAGTCTGCTCGGCAGGATCTATTAATTTTGGTCTATCGATCAAATGGGTGGCCGTGTGACTCAACCCCTCTAATCTTGCTGCCCTTCATTCTTCTTGGATTTTCTCCGCTAGGATGTCACTATGCTTACAAGCGATTTTCGAAAGCCAAATCTCAAGTAAGCGTATCGTAGCCAAATGCTAAAACCATGAATTCATATCTTCAGATTGCCCAATCAGTACTGCAGAAGTCTCGCCAACCCTTGTCAGCACGCGAGATTTTGGATGCTGCCTATCGGCTGCAGCTAGTACCGGAGCATCTCTTTGGAAAGACACAGTACAAGACGCTACAGGCCCGTTTGTCGGAAGATTTGCTGCGGAATCGTAAGAGAACTATTTTTGCGCGCACCGGACCGGGCAGATTTGTGCTACGGGAACAGCTTTGCAAGAAAAAAACAGACAATAGTGAGTATGTAGCGCCACTACGGGCGTATCAGTTAAAGCAGTTCGATGTAATCTGTGCTGCGCAAGAAGACATTGACACTATGTGGACTGCAGGCGCAACAGTCGCTCCTTTTTCAGGCCTCGCGAAGGCATTTACGCGCCAACTTCCATTGCTCGAAGTCGAGAAAGAGCCTTCGCTGGTACACATTAGACTCCTCGTAACCATCAAATGCTTGGACCGTTTTCTAAGCCTAAACTCAACGCTGACAGCTTCTGAAACGTCAGGACGCTCGCTAGGGTTCAGTGGCTACCTGAAAGGCATGGACGCCGATTTGTTTTCGATTGACTCATTTGGCTTCGACGAAGCTTCGCGCCGAACATTGACAGAGCAAACAACTCTACCGAAAGACGACCTTTGCAATCTGACATCGCTTATAGCAGATCATTCTCTGCAATGTATAAAGCGGCTGGATCAAGACGAAGCTGGCAAATCGGTTGTACTATTGACGTCTTATGAATGCCCAGAACCAGATAGGCTGATTTCCCACATTCCAACTCACCGATCACCGAGATGGGTTCAAATACCTTCTGAGATCAATAACCGTGACAGTTTAGAACCTGTATCAAGGGCTATTGTGGATAACCACGTCTTAGACATGACCTAGTTGCCTTTGGCGACCTCAATAACGCGCTTTAGGGGTATCCGACCAACGAGCTCCGCAAGTGTCTTCATCCCTAAACTGCGCCAATTGTCATCTGCTTTTGAAGGATCAGCCATGTCTGAAACAACTCGAAGGACAGCGACCGGTATATGAAAGGACTTTGCTGCAGCGCAGATTCCCCCAGCCTCCATCTCAACGCCTAGTAACTTGTCGACGTTTTCAACCATTTTTTGCCTATGGTCGTCGCTTGCAACGACCTCGTCCACGCTGGCAATTTTTCCTTCACGCAGGGATGGAACTCTTCCATCTGGCCAATCGAAGTTCTCTCTACAGTGCTTTTCCCAATCTGGAACATCAAATTCATCCGAAGTGGCGATCGTGTAAAACGCTTTGGTACAATCAAAGTCGAGTCTTCGGAATTTTGAAACTGCGGCCCCAGCCTCATCATCCGATACTTTGCGGTTTGCTAAATCAACAACGGTTTCTGCGCAGATCACAGTTCCGGGATCAATTTTTGCCTCCTTAAAGCCACCAGCTAGTCCTATGCAAAGAATGAGATCAGGCTTTACATTTTCCGCACCCAAATACCGCATCATTTCCACAGCTGACGCGACTCGACCCATTCCTCTTGGGCATAAGACATCAATCTCAACCCCGTCAATTTCACCAGTTGCAGCAGGGGAAGCCTTTTTAGTCAAGTTTAGCTGCTTGGCTAGTACTTTCAGTTCTTCTTCTAACGCAACAAAGATCGATACTTTCAATTTCTTGTCCTTTGTGATGGTTCTTATCTTTAGCTTTTCGTGCCTTGAAGTTTTGTGAGTTCGGTCTTTTTTGTCGGTTCGGCGAGCCAAGCCATGCTCCAACGAAAGGATAGTTGCAAGTTCTGCGCACGCATCTCCAATTTCCAACGTCTCAATTGCCGTTGGGTCGGCGAAGCTACCGCTGCGCCTTGCTTCCAATTGCGCCCAATCAAAGTTCGTTTTTCCAACTGCCCTCGCAGTATGGTACTGAAGGTCTGTATCGCTTTCGGACATCAACGCAAGTCCAGCATACGCATCAATGAGCTCAACAAATCCTGGCTCCGCGCGTATCCTAACAATAAATGCGGCTGAAGCTTGTAGCAGCATATTAGATGCACCAAATGCGCTCAGGAAATTCTTGAAACGTTTGAAGTTGTAGACAGCCCTCTGTGCAGGCAGGTAAAACACCTCAGGCATATAGGGTATGTCTGAGACCAGAATAAGTTTATACTCTCGACAGTACTCTCCAAAATATATGTTCTGCAAAGCATCACGCATCTCTTTTTGAAGAGGTTTGCCAGCACTAATCAGATTCGGCTGCATAATTGACCATGTGAGAGCCTTACCACTGTCCATTAGCATTGCCGGAGTATCGCGAAGATTTTGGATGACTTCAGGAGCCGCTGCATTGCGGATCCCTTTCCAAACAACGGCCCTTGAGTCTGCCCCCGTTTCAAACCCTTTTACTATCGCGGGACCAATTTTTACATTTCGACGGGTTATTGCGGTTCCGTAGGAGGACAGCGCCTCTAGCCGACTATCATCAAACAACCCAGAGTAGCGATTTCGGGCGGGCGCATATTCACCCCGCTTTTTTTCGGCGTAGTCTGCTAAGTTTCGTTCTCGAATTGGCAGTTGAACAAGACCTGTTTCTAGGTAAGGTGATTGAGCTTCGAAGAGCTCGAAAGCGATGTCATCTTCGATGACAAATCCAGGCGGGGCATAACATGCATTTTCGCACAGTATTGCAGCAGCATTCAGAGGTTCACGCAAGATGCTTGCATGCCTCCCACGATCTAACAATTCATAAACACGAAAAATCTCCCGAGTATCTCGGTTCAAAAAGTGTAGGAACAGGTTCTTTCTCATGCTTGGGCCAAACAAATCGCACGAACTGCACGATCCAGGTCAGCTAGGTCGCCCAAATTTTCAATTGTGAAATCCACTTCCGCTTCGTCTAAGGCAGTTTCCGATCGATGTTTGCCATCTGTGAGAGGATCGAAGACCTGCCCCCTGTTCTTAAGCCGGGACAAACGAAGTTCGTCCGGGGCTACTACTTTGATCGTAATCAGCTTACGTTTTCTTGCTAGTTCCAGATCGCTTTCAAAACGAAGTGAATCGATACAGATTGAGCTGTCATTACTAACATTGAGTAGGGCGGCATTCAGGAAAACCGATGGATCAATTTGAGTAAGCGCGTCATCTATCCGTTGAGTTGAAGATTTGAATTCGTTCCCAAACAACTGCATTGAAATCTTTCGGCAAACCGCTCCGGTCGAAACCCGAGTTGTTCCACAATGCAATTGCAGCAAATTTGCTACCGTAGATTTTCCTGAACCTGACTTGCCAATCAAAGCAATTCTCTTCGAAGAGCGATTTTCTCCGGCATCATTCCCAGACAAAATTTGGTTTACCGCTGCGCAAAATGAAGGGATGTCGCACTGACTTTTCTTGCTAATATCCTCCATCAAATCACTGAAAACCGTGACAAAATGGTTATATAGCTCGGGGAATTTCTCAACTCCCAGCCGTGAATATCTGATCGTAAAAGCGATATGTTCAGGTGTGAACTTTCCGTTCTTCATTAAACGAACAAATGCCAACGCTTGTAATTTATCGATAGCCTTCACTAAGTGCGCTTCAGTCGATTTTTCGTAGAGAACCTCTTCCATCAAAGCCCTGTAGTCGTCGCGCATCGAGGGTCGCAGGCTGCTTGAAATCCGTGTCAGCGCTACCTGCTCTTCATGGAGCTTTAGCTCTCGCATCGCTTGATTGAAAGCGTGCGTGCTTCGTCCTTGGCCATCTTCTCCGACAGGGTCTTTGTCGCCGGTGAAAACCTCGAGCTGGTCATGCAAAAGCGCGAGTTCAATAGCCTTTGCCTTGTTCAAATTTTGGAAGTGCGGCGCAAGAAGCTGAACAGAGCTTGCAACTTGAAACGTATGCGCTGCAACATTCTCGAGAGTTAACTCCCCTGGCTCAACTTCAGCTTCGCTTGTTTCAGTTTCCCAATGGTATTGGCCAAAAAAACGAATTGTTCGTTCCAGCTCAAACATTCGATAGATTTGGTCAATGTCTGCTCGAACTTCTGCCTTAGGGAGTCCCAGAACTTCGTTGAATGTCAAATCAGGGGTTAGCGTCTCTAAAAACATCTTGATAATACTCAAAGAAAATACTGTTTCATCTTATCGCCAAAGTTGTGGGATTGGAACACTTTGCTACTCATTTGACGTAGCGCGGACGGTCGCGAGAGCTCTCATGTGACTCTAATGCGACGACGCGCATGGAAACAATTGTTGGATTTTCGATCACTTTGCCCTGCTCAGAACAAAAAAGCTCAATAGACAGGCTTTGGTGATCGGCGACGAAGTACCAGTGTTCAGTGCCAAAACGACCCGCATTAACCCAGTAAATCTTTATGATAATCTTGGAAATTCTGAGAGCGGTAGTCGCTCGTCGTAGTCCTGCGGATAAGGAATTGCTGCACGATGTGCGAATGTTTGGAATGA
The DNA here is from genome assembly GCF_900327775.1 of Roseovarius sp. EL26. NCBI lineage: Bacteria > Pseudomonadati > Pseudomonadota > Alphaproteobacteria > Rhodobacterales > Roseobacteraceae > Roseovarius > Roseovarius sp. EL26. The sequence goes on along the minus strand of NZ_OUMZ01000006.1, from coordinate 23,040 downwards.
CTGGCGGCAGTGCAGCACGACGGGTAGAGGTAACTAATTGCTGCCCACTAACACTGGTGAGATTGCATCGGTATGTCTTTATTAACTGATCGCACAAGCTCCAAAGCAGTTGACATAGTCTCCTCAAATTACTTTCATTTTTTTATGACAAGACGTTCCATTCTTATGTTTCTACCATCTCTCGCTTTGGGCAGCGTACTGGCCACGCTTTTGCTCACCACAAACTTTCCCGGGTTGCCGCAAGCCTGGCACTTATCAAACCAATGGAGCGATTGGGCTCTCTCACCGGCCTTACGGCTCATCTGGGCTAGTGCGGCTGTCCTCGGCATTGTTGGAGCTCTTTTATCTTCTCGCCCTTCGCGACTCCTTTTCTCGCTGCCAGCAATACTATTCGCGGTATGGCCTACAGATAGCCTGAACATGGATACATCGCTATTGTCGCGCGAGTTGGCGCTTGAAAAAGCTGCAGTTGAGGCGCTGGAAGGCGATCTCGGCGATCCGGTACAGCCATCCGAAGTGCCATCGGGTCTGCTACCAGGCATTGGAGGTCTGCTATTCGACGCGACTGGGCTAGACGTCTTCCTCGCCTTCCAAGCTTCAAACAATGCTGCCTTATGGGAAAGCCAGATTGAAGCAACCAATTCCGAGATCGCCGTGGCCGAGGAACGCTTGGTTGAGCTAAATGGTCGTCTTCTCAGTCTTGAGATCGAGGATTGCTTGAACGTCCCGTTCTTTCAGGGCCTGCGTCCTAAACTGGAACTCGACGCAGATAGCTCACCCAGCCGCGCAGAAAATAGAGCAATAAATGCCTGCTTCGAGCGAAAGGAGCAGACTAAGGTTTCGACAGAACGGGCGATCGCCGTTACCCAGGATGAGATTAGCAATTTGAACGCACGGTTAGGCGCGGAGGCGACTCAGTCTCAGGCATCGAGTGCCGAGTCGGAAAGAGCCGAACGCTCGCGACAAGTCGTCGTCAGTTTAGCCTACATCCAGTCCGAAACTGCTACTTTGAATGCAATCATAGCGATCCTCTCGTTCACAATCGCAGTTCTTGCAGTCGTGTTCACACCGGCCGGTTCGCAGATTCTTGGTACAACCTTTCTTTTGTTATGCCTAGGCATCGGTCTGCCTCTAATGTCTGTGCCTCCCTCACAACTTGCGCTCTCGTTCATAGTGATGAACGCGGTCGCCGCATTTTCTGTTCTTCTCATTCTGTACGCTTTGAGGCTTTTTCTGCTGCACAACGCGGAGCTTTGGCATGTTCTCACCCGCCAAGAACGGGTCCGGGTTGGGACGACCACTCTAGCTTATTGGACTTTTCCTGGCGCACTTCTGGTCGGCGGTCTGATCCTTTCAAACTCACTTGATAAGCATGCAATGGACTTTCTATATCGACAGAACGTGGACGTGTTTCAAACAGGCTTGGAGTGCGAGCCAGAGAATAGACTTCTTCATACAGCGACCGGCTACGACACTACCTGCATTCAGAGACGCCTTGAGCAAGATGTCCAACGCTCAATCCGATCGCACTTCAACGCGGCTCAGGCCAACGTATTGAACGCAGTTGATGAGCTGACTGACGAGACACTTTCGACCGCAGATTGGGCACAGATCACGGCAAATCGGGTCGTTGACGATACGCTTCCCCACCAATTGGCTCGTAGTCGCTGTCTGGAGACAGAGTGCACGTATGTTAGCCCCATCTTCGACATCGAGACAGGTTGCAATTTCTTCAATGTGATGTGCCACGGGAAGAACTGGGGTAAGCATCGAGCCCGCGCAGTCTACGACGGCTCTCGCAGCAGTACCGCCAAGGCCGTCGAAGACATACTCCAGTCTGCTAGCTCTGTCGCTAACCAAAGCGCCGAAGAGGTCAGAGCTGCCGCCCGAGCCGAAATTAAGGGTGTGATAGACGCGTCGATCGTAAGGCTCGATCGCCTAGCATGGACGGTCTTTCGCATAAACGAAGTCCTTCGGTTTCTAGCTGCTTTCTGTCTCTCGATTGCCGTCCTAAAAACCCTTGGATACATCCTTATTAGAGTCATTCATCATCAGGACGGTATTAACGAGCGGCTTGGTCAAAGGGCAGAACTACCCCGTAGCGTCCCGTCTGAACCGTTTACTGACCGCATCACCTATTCTGACCATGAGGGCATACTTCGAATTCCAGGTGGCGAAACCTACTGCCTCGCCAAATCGGCTTCTTTGCAAGGCGCACAGTCGCACATCTTCCAACCTATCCCGTCAATCGGTTTGTTCATTTCTCGTCTGCTGTCTTGGCCTATTACCAAAATACCCAATCACATTCTGAACCGTTACAAGACTGATGGCGTCGACGAAGTTAAGATCTCCAGCCTCAACAACTGGCGTTTGATCGCCATACGTCTCGAGGATGGAGAAGAATTGGCCTTTAACACATCTTCATTTATCGGAATGACGTCAAGCGTTCGCCTCAAAGTTAAATGGGGTTTCCGAACCACTGATCTGATGGCAAGCCGTATTAGACGTCCACACGCGATTGGTGCCGGCTACGTTATATTCATAACCCAAGGGGCAGTACAGGTTTCTGAGGCTTTGCCTACAGAGAGAAAGCCATCATTCGTAGGGGTGTCGCGCATGGTAGCTTGGGTTCCAGGAGCGCCTTATCAGCTCGACTCTCAAAAGATACCGATAGCGATGTACGCAGGGACGGTTGGGGTCGCTCCCGCTACAAGATCCGGATTAATATTTGCAGATGGCGGGCGACCGACTAGCGTTCAATTCGGTTTAATCAGAACGATAATGCTATTGCTGCCTCTTTGATGAATGACGCCGTCGGTGACCTTCCATCCTCGCCTGTTACATTGCATGCGTTGTAAATTTGATGACACTTAAGCGCGCCTGCCGTGAAAGGGCACTTCGTCCCGCAAAGTGTGAGCTGAAGAGGTCCTCGATTTTACTTTGTAGTGAAAGTCGCATTCCATGGACCGCTTTGGCCAGAAACGCTGCGATATTTGAGGTCTACGCGCTTCTGGCCAAAGCTAGGTCGAACGCATAATGAGATGGTTGAACGTCCAGTCTAGTTCGGTGTGAACGTTCAAGCTCAATTGGAACAGGTGTTCATCCTTGTTGGAATGAGCAGGCTTTCAGACGTCGAGACCACGCTCGGGCCAAAGCCCGATCTGTCAGGGGGATATCCAGCTTGTTCGTCATAAGACGGATTGGCCCATGGTCACCGATACACAATTTGTATAAATAGGAGAAAATCTGGGCTGTGTAATGCGGCCTCTTGGATGAAGGGCTTGTCTCCGTTGAAATGGTCAGATCTTAATCGCTCTTCCGACGTCATCCTAGCTGTATGGCCGCGTTACCGTCCGTTGCACGAGCGCTGGTTCATGCAGGAGTTGGTCGATAACGGTGACCAGTCGCCTACATGGCGCGATCGGTTAATTCCTGGGAATGATGACATGGTTTTTGCCGATCACTACCCTGATCAGGATTCTGCAGTTTCCGCTGCTGAGACGCTGAATACGTCCTTGCGCAATGTGCTTTCTGCACGCACCATAGACGACGGTCTCAAGAGGTCTTTAGAACTCAAGATTGATAAGACGCTACAGGCAAAACAGCGTTTGCAAGCCGAAGAATCGTTGATGCTACAAGAAGCGATACGTCGTCATGCTGATGACGATAGACCTGATGCTTCGTCTCTGAAGATCGCACCGGAATCCGAGCGCCATCGACATGATATCTGTGATCAGCTTGCTGCGATGCCCTACCTCAAAGTTGTCAAAGTTGGCAGGGTCAATAATCGCTGGTCTCATGATTTGCTCTATCTTGGCCCCGATGATGTCTGGTCGAAACCATATTTTGCAGGTGAGAGAGCAGCAATGATTGCGGAACGCGCAAAAATAGCCAACGGGTTTGATATTAGTGCGACCGCACACTGGGGAAAAACCAAGGCGAAAATTCGCGAAATCCTTCTCCCGCGAGCCAATCAGCTGCTCCAACTTGCGAGCGTCCAACGTTTGCTTGCCGACGCGCTTGAACGCGGGGAACGCGTGCTGGTTTCTAACGGGATTGTGTTTTGGTACGAGGGTGATGAGATCGGTTGGCTGATCAAGGAAATATCAGCCTCTCAAGCACGGGGCGGTCAAACTATATGGAAAGAGGGCACCATTCTTTCCAAAAACCATGGGCGTTTAGTCGTCCTCCCTTACATAAAGGAAAGTGGTGAACACGTTTGCGGACACACCAAAAACGGGCCGAACGATGGGCGGGCCTTGCCGCGCCATCCAGATCAATTTGTCGAAATTGATTTTTCATTTTATGACGGAGATCTGATGATTGGGCTTTTCGGTGAGTTGCCCTACGAATGAGATATCAGCCGTTGTTAAGCTCAAAATTCATTTTCTAATTCCGCCTATCATTGATGTTATCAGGTTGGCGTAACGGACTACTGGACGCTATCCGTCCCTCCGTCCACTCGGCCCAATAGAAATTTCAGCCCATTTCTGATCGATTTCTTAGATATTTTCTGTCGCCTTTTGAGCCCAAGCATTGCTTTCTAAGCTATAGAAAACTCAGTCAAAAACCGCAGTGTTAGCGAAGTTGTGAGTGATTTCTAACATTGAAGTGTTAGCAAAAATTATTTGTTTTCAAATGTTTAGGTGGGATTTTCTTCATCTATCAGGGTTGAAAACTGAATTGGTTCAGTCGATGTTGATAGCGAATCATTCCGACTGTCATTGAGGAAATACCTCGATGTGAAGCTGGAGGGTTAATTGAATCAGAGGGTACCATAAACTTGGCTTTGAATCTCGAAAGACATGCGGAAATCCGGTTTGCACTTATGAAGCTCGGACTAACGTTTGCTATGCTGGCGGAAACCGAAAAAATGAGCCGTTCCAGCTTTACCGCCTGCAGCCAAGGTCATTTTTACTCGGATCGCGTGCAAAAGTCTTTGGCTAAAGCACTCAACGTCCCAGCCGAAACACTATTTCCGGAACGATACGAGGAGGGAAAAGCTTTGCGCTCTTCAAAGAAAGCATAAGCTGAACTGACGAAGGCCTGAGTGCTACGAACACAACAGGCCCTCGTGGAGATCATTTCTGACCACCTAGTCTAGTCAGAAGGTCTCCCATTTCAGTCAAGAAGTCAAGCTTTTCGCAGTCCCTTGGGGCGTGCGCGGAGCGTTTCTTTCAACAAAATCTACTGAACTGGGATTACCATGTTTACAGAACCAAAAATGCTGCGCGATGCGCAAGCAATCCATGATTGCGACTTTCAACAACTGCTTGATCTGGCCGTGCTGCCGGATCCGATTCTTACTGACCGCGAAATCTGGGACTACCTCCAACCAACGTCGTGTTTCGATGAGGTGCAGTCATGATGCATCCCCTCTTAAACAGCACTGGTTACCGCGAGCCGCTCCCCAGCATTTCAACCCGCAAGATCGCAATGCGATCGCACACGAGCTGTCGAGGCTTCATCCCGGTTTGGCTTGCATCCGAACAGTGGTGGAGGCGGATCGTCTTTGAAAGCTACCTTGAGCTGATGTTCATCCAGTTGATCCTGGCGCAGGGCAATGTCTATGACATCTGGGAACAACCTCCGGCAGTACCGTTTGTACGGGACAACGGCAAAAGCGCTCAGCACTTCTTCGACTTCCTGATCACATGGATGGACGGTTCCACGACCGCTTATGCCGTGAAACCTTTCGAACTCGTTCAAAGAAGACGCTTCGATTCCGAGATCGCGCTCATCGCATCGCAGACACCCAAGTCTTTCGCGGACGAAGTGTGTTTGTTCACGGATGCTGGCTTCCATCGCTATGACGCAGTTAACGCGTCCCGTTTCCATCAGTTCTCAAAATCCCCCGATGCTGAAGCAGACGTCGCAGTTGCTGAGCAAATTCAAGCGCTGACTGAACCCACCACCGTCGGTGACATCGTAGAGCAAACTGGATTGGCCGGTCGCGCATATCGCGCTGCTGTCTGCGCGATTTTCAGAGGCGATCTTGTCCAGGTGAAAGGTGGTCTCATCGACTACCCGACTGCTGTTAAGCGGGGTGCTATGTCATGCTGAAACAACGATTTACAACAAATGATCGCGCATTCATTGGGTATCCGCCCCATTGCAGATTCTTGGGTCAGGATGAGACAACAACCAGTTGGCTGAGAGAAGGTGGAAAGGGTGGCGTAGAACACTACACCTACGAACAATTGGCCGAGTTTCAGAAGTCATCTCAGTGGCGGTATGATCGGGACTACTACGACCTCAGCCAAACAAAGCTTGCGACATCCATGCCAGCTTTGACCTTGGATCACCTGTCTGATCATTCCCGTAAAAAGACCATTTGGTACTTCGTCATCTGCATGGCGTTGAAGGCGATGTACGACGCAGGAGAAATATCTCTGACAGATGCCAGCATCGGTTTAGGCAAGGCGGCGCTGCAAGCCAAGATGAACGAAATTGAATCAAAACGTCACAATATCGGCGTCAAGATTCAGGGGTTCACGGATATGAACACACGCGAGCTACCGTGCCCAAAAACCATACGGACCAAGTTCTCCACGCTCCGGAGGTTTGGCTACAATCTGCTGAGCCTTGCGCCCGGTTGGTATCGCGCAACCAAAGTTGGTGCAAAGTTTGACGAAGAGACCGAAGTCATTGTTCTGCGGTTGATCCGTGAAATCGCAAGCCGAGAGATGAACAACAAGGCGGAGATTGCTCGAGAGGTCATCAAGCGGCTCATTAAGCTAAACTTAGAACGAGCGGATGAGGGAGTTGCGCCGCTAGGGGTTCCCTCTCAACGCACCGTTGAAAGACGCATCTCGAGCATGAACCAGGCTGAACTCTATGCGATTTTCCATGGTGTCCCTGCAGCACGGAAGGAGTTTGCCCTTTCCGCCGGGGGAATTGCGAAACAGTTCCTCATTGATCGGATCGAATTCGATGAATGTGAAATGGATCTGATCACGTACTTCAGTAAATTGGGCATCTACGACTGCCTTCCAGACCACGTGAAGAAATCTTTGCCACATGGGAGGCGATGGTTTTGTTGCGCGATCGATACCCGGTCGCGCGTCATACTTGGCATTCGTGTTGCCAAGAATCCGTCGGCAGAAGAAGCCATCAAACTCTTGAGGATGGTGGTTCGCGACAAGACGGACATCGCCAAGGCGATGGGTGCGGAGTCGCCGTGGCCATTCTTTGGTGGTCTTGGAACCGTCGCATGCGACACCGGATCCGCCTTCGCTAGTGACGAGTTCATTTCTGCTGTCACCGCGCTTGGTGGCACGATGTTTTTTCCAACTGTGAAGGTGCCCGAGCTGCGTGCTGAAATCGAGCGCGTGTTTGGTACGCTAAATTCAAAGCTGCTGATACGGATATTTGGTCGCGCATTCCACAAACCATCAGCACGTGGCGACTATGATTCCGAAGGTCGCGCCATTCTCGACGATGACGATCTTACCCGGATTCTAACGATCTTCTTTGTGGATTTCTATCATCATCACCAACACACCGGTTTGGACTTTCAATCTCCTGCCGATTGTTGGGAAGAGCTAGAGAAGAAGTACTTCGTTAACGCGCCGCCAGACCGCCACACGATCCGGTCAGCCGTTGGTATCAGCATGCAGCGGAAACTCTCGAAACGCGGCATCGTTGTGTTTGGAAACCACTACACGTGCCCGGAGCTCCAAGAGTACTGGCATTCTCATGCAAATCGCCAAATGCGGATCAAAGTCGATCCGCACGATATTGGTGCGATTTCCATTCTGATCGGGGACACTTGGGTCACAGCAGATTCCTTGGATTGCGACCTTGATGGTGTTCATTTGGCCAATTGGGTTGCCGAATTTCGTGAAATTCGAACTCACAACAAGGCAAAAAGTGAGCTGTCGAGTGAGCTTCGCGAACGGGCCTTAAAGAACATCGATGCCATCTGCCACAGTGCTGCATTGCGCGCGGGCGTCGGTCCACACGACCTCACAAAGGAACAAGTCCTCAAACTACAGGGTGACCTGTTTCACGGGACCACATTCAAACCACGACCAGACATCGGTTCGCCGTCGGGCGAACCAGAACTTATGGGGCAGCGTTTTGAGACGGGGACCGCGCTCAAGAGCAGTAACGTCCCGCCTCAACCCGAAAAAGAAGGCAGCGACGACCCAATCGACACCACCCAACCCACTGCAAATCCAACTCTGAAACTGGAGGACAAATAATGTCACTGAACAAAGAAAAAGCGATCGCCACAGGCCGAGTAATTTCAGATCTTTGTGCGAAATTCGTGCCAAACACGCACTTTGCTGACCTCCAGTACCAATTCGACCTTTTACTCTACCGGCGCAGGGCCGAACTGGAAGCAGGGCGCTCCAGCGAAGCACGCGGGATCGTCCTGATTGGCAATTCGGGATCGGGCAAATCCACAGCGATATCGCACCTATTCAACCGACACCCCGATCTGCAACTTCTGACGCCCGGCAAAGTTAGGGCAGACGTAGTCAGCCTATCGGTGCCGTCGCCTGCGACTCTCAAACACGTGGGGCTGTCCTGTCTCAATGCGCTTGGATACCCCCTCCGGCGCGAGCGCACCGCTGGCATTATCTGGGAGCTACTGCAGGGGCACCTTGAACAGCGCCAGACGCTGTTTCTGCATTTGGATGAGGCGCAGGATCTTCATATCAATCGTAATGAGCGCGAGATGCAATCGGTCGTGAATACACTGAAGTCCCTGATGCAGAACCGGCTTTGGCCATCAGGCATTGTGTTGAGCGGGATGCCATCGCTGATAGATCTTCTTCACCTGGATCCGCAGCTATCACGGCGGTTCGTTCCAATTCACTTGGCTCCGATCAGCTTCACAAGTCACGGCAATATTTTGCCGGAGATTGTGGCCCAATATCTCGATGCGGCACAGTTGCCGATCGCAGATGGCACGTACAGTGCGGAGTTCACAAAGCGCCTTATACATGCGGGTGCAGGTGAACTTGGTTTGGTCATTGAACTCATCATCGCGGCGATAGAAGAGGCCCTGCTGGAAGATCATTCACCGCTCGGCCTGCGCGACTTTGCGGCAGCGTTTCGACGCCGATCTGGCTGCGTCGATGACCTGAATCCGTTCCTGTGTGACGACTACCGCGCCGTGGATGCGCGGGCGCTACTGGCGACGCCCGACGAAGAAGTCGATCTATTGACGCCCCATGCGAAGAACCGCCGGAGGGCTGCATGATGCGACTTGGATTAACCCTCCCGCTTCGTCCTGCGCAAACCATAACGTCGTTGGTTTCAAATCTGGCTGCCTTTAATGGCAGCCAGTACGCTCAGGACTTTGCCCAAGACATGGTCATAAATTGGAAAGGTCTCGCCAAGGGGGTGTCCGAAGAGATCGATCATGTCTCAGAATTGTCAGGCGTCCCGCGCGAACATCTGGACCGGTACAGGAGCGAGCTCGTTTTCGGCTTAGATGATCACAAGAGCTTTCGGGTCGCTGGAGAAACGGTTTCCAGTCGCCAATTTCTTCGCGGCAGGTTGCGCGTTTGCCCGCACTGCCTGCTGGCTGATCGCGAAAAGCATGGGCAGTTTGGGCCATATACCCGTATCTATTGGCACATTTCATCAATCCGTACCTGCCATCAGCACAATACGGTCTTGGTTGACTTGCCTGATGCCGAGTTTCCGCGTGATATGCATGACACCTTTGCGCGCATCCGCGATCATTGGGACATCATTGAAGACGCCGCACGGGACGGTCAGGTTAGAACACCATCCAAGTTCGAACGCTACTTGGATGGTCGATTGGACGGTGCAACTAGAGACCCAGCGCTTGATGAGTTCCCGCTTGAGGTCATCGCAAAAACGTCTGAAATGCTTGGATTGGCGGCTATCTATGGGCCCAAGGCGTCTTTTGCAAAGTCGACAGATGAAGAACTAGCTGAAGCAGGTGCCGCCGGATTTGCGGCTATCACTAAAGGTGGCGACGGCATCAACGCTGCCTTGAGGTCCATTCAAGACAGTTCGACCGGTTCCCGAGCCGGACACTACACTGACTTTGGTCACTTCGCGCGATGGTTAGAACGCATGTCCCACGATGATCGGTACGAACCCATCCGCACGGTCTACCGACAATATGTTTTTCGCAATTATCCGATTGGGCGAGGTGAGGTCATTTTGGGGGAGGAATGCCCAAAACGCCATTTGCATTCATTTGCCACGATCGCGAACCAATTCGAAATGGATCCTAATCGCCTGAAGAGCTTTCTTGGCGGATTTGGCTTCGCTAGTGGGAAACAGACCGGCAAGCCCAGCCCGGAGGACTTGGGGTACTTTCCAGCAGAAGAAAGCGAAACCCGCATTCGCGAGGTGGTTGATGTCATTGATCGTATCGAGGCTGCGGCATACCTGAATGTCAATCGCCCCCTGTTTGACCGATTACGCAAGATTGGTGTGGTGCAACCGGTCGCCGCGTTTGATGGTTTGAAAGGGCTGTACAAACCGGACCACCTCGATGGGGTGTTGGCCCTGTTTCTCGACCGAGCTGAGGCCGTGGACGAGCTGGCAGGGAGCTGCATGGAACTCGGCGTCGCGTGCAACAAAGCCAAAGTGACTGTTGAGCAAGTTGTTCCTCTCATCCTTGATGGCACCATCAAATGGCTTGGCAAAATGCGGGGAACTGTGGGGTTGGCATCGCTGGCGGTCGACCTGGAAGAGATCTTAGATCTTTTTGAGGGGCCACCGTTGGAGGGTTACACAAAGCAACAGCTCAAACGGGTGTTGCGTGTCAATGACCCTACAATCACATACCTTGTGAACGAGAGGTACATCAGGGCTTGCGAGACGCGCCACCCTCGCTCTCGTCGGCCAATGTCGATCATTCCGACAGAGGCCCATGATGCGTTTCTCGAACGCTATGTCACATTGGGAATTTTGGCCAATCAGGTTGGAACGCAAGCAAAGCACGTATCTTCGAGGTTAGAACGGCTGAAGATCGACCCAATCCAGCTGGCACCTCGATTTAGCAAAATCTATGAACGGAAACATCTGGCGGGCGTCCTGTGTGACAGCGGCTGGATAATGGATGAACCTGCATCCAAAGGGAGTATTTAAGATGACGAATTGGTACACAGCAGACACGCATTTCGGGCATGAGAACGTCATCCCGTTCTGTGGCCGCCCGTTCCGCAGCGCCGGGCACATGGACACCGTGCTGACAGAAAACCTCTGGTCCAAGGTCGGCCCGGACGATGACCTTTGGATCGTGGGTGATTTTGCTTTCGGCCCAAAATCAAAAGAGCCAGAATATCTCAACATGCTATTCGGTCAGCTCCCAGGTGCGCGCAAACATTTGATCATCGGCAATCATGATTTAGAGCCAACGCTGGAACTGCCATGGGACAGCATTTCGCACCTCGTTGAAGTCAGGGACGGCCCCAAAAACCAGGCGCACACGCTGTGCCACTACCCAATGATCACGTGGAACCACGCCCGCCGTGATGCACTTCAGATCTTCGGTCATGTTCACAATAACTGGAGGGGTTCTCGCAACAGCGTCAACGTCGGCGTCGATGTTTGGGATTTCATGCCGGTTCGGTTCGAAGATATCGCGCGTCGTGCCAAATCTTTGCCTGTGAATAAGCATTGGCAGGATGTTGAACACAACGCGAAGGAGCTGAAATGATGAACAAACAACAATTTCAGCATCGGCGTCGCCAACCGACGCGCCGCATGAAAACTAGGTATCGCGAGCTTGCCATCCGCAAAAATCTCGAACGAAAAAGATCAATAGGAAACGATAAAATGTCAGTTAAGTACAAATTTGAGATCGTAACAGCGACGACAATTTTTCTCGCACTATCCACTGGCTTGGGTTTCGCCATGCGATTTATTTATGACGCACGAGATTATCCGGAATCCCAGCAGCTGATGATGGCGCTGATCGCCATGACAATTGGTATTCTAGCCGCAATCTTGGCTGTTTCTGTCACCACGTTTGTTACGATGACAGTCGGAACACACGAACGTCAAAACCCTGCAGTTACTGCCAGGCAGAAATTCATTGTATGGATCGTACGTGGGTGTGCTCTGGCTGTAATCGCCTATTTTATGATGATGGGCCTTGCTGCATTCGCTCGAGGAACAATCCTTCTCATTGATGGGTTCAGCACGCTGAGCCATGAAATATCTGACCGGATAGAACGCTAGTACTGGGCCGAACCAACAGCTATAGAAGCGGTCTTAGTCTTCTAATGCTCGCGTTCCTGACCTTGACGCGAACGCGCAAAACCCAAATCGATGGAGGGTGCCATGTAGTAAATCAACTACATGAAAGGCCTGAAAAATGGCTCACTTTAAGAGAAAGCGACCGCGCACAGCTGTCAGCGGAACCTATTCAGCGCGCGGTCTCGAACATCGGCTCGGGATAAAACCTGAGTTACCGTTTTGGCTCAACAATTGGCCACGGTGGCACGATAAAATATGCCATACCCGACCAAGACGGCATCAAACAAAACGGCTTGAAAAAGAAGTTCTGAATGGTGCGGACACTGACGGTCTGATTTGGCCCGACGATCACAAGCCGCATGAATATTACTGGTAGTGAGCTGGCGACTTCGCGGTCGCCAGCTTTTTTCGTCCCAAACAAAGGAAAAAAGTAGTGTCGATAAAGGAAAAACAGTTGTCGCAGCATGATGACCCTGCATAATGAAAACAGAGACTTAGCTAAAATCAGAGGAAAGGTCTCATGACATTTCACAATTGACGAATGACATGTGATCGTTCCTTTACGACACAGTTTTTTCCTTTTTTTGAGTGATAGAGCAGCTGATCACTGCACTCTGGTGAAGCGAACGTTTCATCAACTACAGGTCAATTGGTGTGTATTCCCCTTAACCTTGAGTGATTCTGCTCAGGCAGATTCATCTATTTTGTGTTTATCGCTCAAATGGATGACCCAGTGGTTCAACTGGATAGAGTAACGTACTTGCCGATCAGACGGTTTGCCAGTTTCTGACTAACCTTTATCGCCCTTGGGGACCTCGACCGTATCTCTGCCCTTGTTTGTATTTTTCCAAGGTTTTTGGATCTAACTGGGTGAAATTCTCATCAACCCAGTAGTCCGCAAAACTCTGAGGTGCGGTAGTGCGCCTTCCGTAGACCGTGGGGACGCCATTGAACTTTACGCCGATCACTTTGCCAAAACCATGTTGGTCCAGTTTTAAGAGCTGTGGATGACCGCCAGTCATGAACGACTTTGAAGGTATTCCGTTGACCAAATCGCAAAGTGACCAAAAACAAGTCCGTGCCACATTTCCTTGATCCCCATCGGAAATCCATTTTTGTCGCTTCTTATTTGCGGAACCACCTAGACCCGAGTTGTACACAAGCGCCGACATATCGCTGCCCAACTCTCTCACGCCGACCTGGTTCACTTGCCAACTAGAACTCGTACTTCCAGTATGATGCAGTCGATAAATCCGAAAATCTGCCGAATTGTTTGCATCGTCCCGCACACCGTACAGGATTTCGAGCTCGCAAATCGGAACTAGTGGCGGGCTGGCGCAAGACAATCTACAAAACTCTTTGGCCCGCCCTCTGGTGCCTATCGTTGACCCAATTAAGCCTCGGTCAATTTCGATCAGTAGTCGACGCAGAAAAGAGCTTCCCCAGTGGAGATCGCCTGAGAGGGCAAAAATTTCAGGAGTGGAAGCACTGTTAAATACCTTTTTTTCGCGCAACGACACGGCCTGACCGGTCTGAAGTGAAGTACCTTGACTATCAGCCCCCAAGTAGAAAGTCCTGGTGCCGGTCGCTGACACTGAGAGCCACGCTGTCGTGGTTGTCATTACTGCGTTACCCCTCAGACTGCCGCGCGACCGGTCTGAAATTCGCTTCCGTTGTATCTGGATTGAAAATCAATTCGAATGCTTCGAAAGGCTGCAACTGCGACTGTAGAGTGAACCAGTCGAACTGCAACGGCTGGCTGTACTGAATAGGATGGTATCCCCCCTCCGGCTTCGGCAACTGAGACGTCCACTGAGTAGAGAGACGAACATCATCCGGTGCTAGACTATCAAAGTCGTCCGAGCGAACCCAGATTTGAAAACAGACCGAACCGGCCATAAAGAGGAAAACAGTGTGAGGCGCGGGCGACATATCATCTATGCGACGCAACAAGCAGCCCCCCAAGGTTGGTGGAGCGTTCCCGATATAAGCATATGAAAACCCTACCTGTAAAAGACCATCATGTGGGACAGCATCTTTTGATGCTAAGCAGGTTAGAGCGTTGCGAAAGTTTCCAATCTCACCTTTCGGCAGCAACGACAAAGCGATTTTCAGAAGCGCCTTATAGGCATATCGAGGGACAAACTTATCGCCCTCAATCGGCATTTCTAGACACAACAACCCGGTTGCCTGATCAAGACCAACAAGGTCCTGTGGGGTGCCGGGTGATGTCACATGCAAATGACGCCCGGCATCTCTGACAGAATGCTGTATCTTGGACCTACCATCACTACGCCCGGTCTGACGCACACCAGACCTACCCTTGACCCCACCAAGCGTTAAAAAAGGACCAATCGCCTTTGTCAGTGCATCTTCATATACCGAGAAAACACTGTTGCAGGCCTTACACTCATCCAATGAAAACAGCGTTTTGTTACCCAAAGCAACAGGATAGGCGTGAGCGTTTTTCTTCTTCCCGAAATCGCTAGCAACCGTGGTGCCGCAATATCGGCAACTGGAACGATCTCCGATAAAGCAGGGACGAGACCCTGGCTCGACCAACTCCACTACAATTGGGTCATACATCGGCTGTCTCAGATTTCACTAAGGGAACTTGAACGGTTACAATTCGTTCTACTCTGAGTTTTGGGGGCCGGTTCACAGCTCAGAACGACTTATTTCGAACAGTTTGGTTTCACCCAACCCGTTAGAAAAGTTGGCAGTCTCAAAGTCGGCCGGCTTGACATAAAGCACTTTATTCAGTGGCAAGCACGCCCCTGCTACCCCACACATGATCGTTTCCAGCTTTCCTCCGGTCAGAGCTACCTCAAAATTAGAATTTTGCACCAGATAAGCGCTGTAATGGTTCTGAAAAATAGCCTTCAAGATTTCTGAAGGATCATCTGCTGAATAAGCAATTGTTGTACCCAATTCACCGCCACCGGTAGCGATACTTGCTGCCTTCGTTGCAACTGCGTTTCGGTACGTTGTCCCAGATTGAACCAAGACGTCGATCTCGTCATAGGACAACTCATCAACAAGATGCATAAGTCTACCGTGCTTGGCAGATGAAAAAGCACACAACTTGCGATTTCGAGAGGGATCCGATCTCAGTTCTTCGACCAAAAACAACGAGTAAGGCAAAGTGTCTCCACTCAAGATGCCAGCCAGTTTTTCAACTCCTGCGTCTCCAAGAAACTCTTTTCCATCGCCGATGGCGGCTTTCAAGTCTGTCTCAGTTGGGGAAAACTCCAGCGGTTCTGTTATCGCAGCAATCATTTGACCTTTAGCGGCAAAGTCACTCTTTACGAGTTTATAAATGACCGGCTTGGTCAATCCAGAGGTATCGATTATCGTTTTTCCAGTAAGAATTACCTCACTACCTTCGATGACGTCTTCTGACTTGATTATCTGGTAGGTCGCACCGAGCGCAGCGGCTAGGTCTGCAGTCTCTTTGGCCTTCCCTGCGATAGGATATTCGACTGCGACGATGTGCTTAGGACGAGTCGCTCTTGCAATTCGTTCAGCAGATGGCAAACATCGGTCCTCAAATCCGATACTTACTATCAGGTTATCTACCTCGCCGATTTCGACTAGGTTCTTTTCTCGAACCGACGGGATGGAAAATGTAGGCTTCTTTAACTCCTCAGGAGAAGCTTTCGCCACAAGCGGTAAGATGCCCTGAACAGGTCGATCATCAATCCCTACGTCAATTGTCGAGGTGGCTTCAGTGACAGCATCATTCGGATCCTCATCCTTTGGATACCGCCTAGTATGAGCTCGTAAGTTTAGCGCTCCATTTGCTCCGTCCATCCACTCCAGAAATTGCTGGCCATTTAGTTCAAACCGATCCCGATCGGAAAGGCCGACTAATTTAGATATCCCAAGGATTTTGCGGAAAGATAACTGAAATTGTAGAACTGGATCAGATCCACGGTTTTTAGTTCTAGAGGAAAGTTTCCGAGGGTGGAGGGCGAATACTCCTGCGTCAACTAATTCGAGCAGTCTCTGAATCTGTTCTGCATTCCCCTCGTCGAGTGTCACATTCATTGATGTGATTTGGCGTAAACGATCCTTTTCGTTTCGGTAGGAGCTCAACATCTCCGAATGCGATGCGTCTGCAAATTCCAAAGCCACTTTTTTCAGGCTGAAACTTGTCTTTTGCTTGCCATCGCGATTATTGAGTTGGAATAATTGGTTAGAACAAAACTCTTGGAATACTTCGTGTTGGGTTGCCTTTGGGACTGGGAGTTCGTTGGCCTTTGCACGATTCACTATCTCTTGAAAAAGTGCAATGGACGTTCCTAGATCGCCGATGCAGACACCTTTGAGAGCTGAAAAACCATAGTAAACTGTGCCTGAAGTTGTTTGGGAGGCTGACAATTTGCAGATTTTACTTGCAACCTCACTGAGAGCCTCATCACCCAGCAATTCGCGAGGTGTCATATCAGCCAATTCCCCCCCAATTGCTTTCATTCGCAGCGTAAGAATTTGCTCTAAAAATTGCGCTCCTTGGGTTCTGGTTTTAAGCTGCTCCAAAACCTTCGATCCCAAGTCAAAAGAAGAATAGTCCCGCTCATCAGAGGCCTGATTAATCCGAGCTGGGGATTTGATAGATAGGAAGAACGTCTGCATCTCTGATGTAATCTTGAAGGCGCAAGAAGGGTCCTGAACAAGAAGTGTCGAGACAACTAACTCGATCTGTCTTGGTTGGAGGTATCGTGTTGAAACATCGTCCAACAAGAAGACAACTTGCGGCACTTCTAGGTCGATAAGAACGCTTTGGACACTTTGGGCAAGAAGCACAAAAGCGGCCCATGGCTCAGCTACAAGTTCGATCGTCGAAGCGTCTGTCGACCAGAGCTCAGCATCCAAAACTAGTACGGTTTGAAGCTCATCTAAAGTACCGGTGATTGGGATAGGATTTTCACGCCCAATTTGCCCGAAGAGCGTCGCAGCGACGCGATTTGCTGCATCATCTGCCACAGTCCCTGGAAAGGTTTCTTCCAAATGATTTAGCGCGTCACAAACCCTCCGGCCATAAACCAGGAAAAGCCGAGCAAAGAAGTTGGAAACCGCCTCTGTGTCCTTTTGGAGTTGGTTAGGTTCTCCCAAACTATCCGCGAGATGCCGTGCAGAAGCCAAAATACCAAAGTACCCGTCAGATATGAGAGCCGCTTTCTGTTCCTCAATATCTTTTGATCGAGACTGAGCCACAATAATCCTTGCGTGGAGCTCAAGTGATCGGAGAAGCATGGTTTTTCCGCATCCCCGCATGCCCGTCATCACGACGGGACCACCAGTGTTGATTTCTTTCAACCAACGTTCACCGGGGTCGACCATAAGCTGTGGGACATACCAAGACTCAAGCGTTTGAGCATTTCGGTGAGCGTCAAACCCAACAAGCTGTAGTGGTACTTTCCAACCCCGAAAGTAACGTTTCTTGGCGTTCTGATATGAACTGCGAATTTGCTGGATCAAGTCCTCCAACGACTGATCTGCCTGTTTGGCCTGCGGAGTACCTAGCTCCAAAGCTCGTTGGCCCAACACGAAGCCGACACGAGCCCTTAAATCTGACTTCTTCGGGTTATCGTCTGCAAGAATTTTCGAAAAAACCAGCAAGTGATGTGCTATCCACTGAACATCACTCTTAAATCTCCCACCTTCTCTACGTTGGGAGTCTACTGAACCAAGATCAATCGCCCTCGCTTTAATATCTCTGGCTACGGCATCTGCCCGATGAGAGCTCTTCTGCAATTCCTCGACAATAATGTTTCCAGCGTGAAGGTCATTATGATTGAGCTCACGCCTTTTGAGTTCCCTTAGAATGCTGATCAGATCACAAGAAATTTGCACCGCCATTTCCGGTGTTAGTTCAGTCTTCTTGCTGTAGATGTCGCTTAGGACAAATCCAGGGACATATTCCATCTGTGTGCAATGGCAGTCGATAGCAGTGCCCCCGAAATCAACTGTCTCCTCAAATGGATCGTCTGTTATCTTAACGATATATTCGGCGCCTTCGGAGGCTCGAAAATGGTTGTTCACTTCGTCTTCAAAGGAGACCGAACGATCTTCGTAAAAGAATTTGGGTGAAACTTTGAGGGCTCGCTCGATCCCAAACCGACCCTTTTTAACTACATAGGTAGCTCCGTAGAATCCGCGCGACAACGATCTGCTAACCACGTAGTCACCAATTTTCTCTGGTGGCTCGTCCAACATGAAATCAAAGCGCCGTCCACACTCGCATTGAGTGTTCATCTCTGTTGGACTAGTTGTGGAATAGCCACACGAAAAGCAGCGGTAATTGTTTTTAGTTTCCAATATTTTCACCAATATCTAGAGGTTCTAGTGTCAAAATCACCATATATCGTCAGCAATGATAGGCTAAGTGATGTCATTTCGGCAATCCAAACACTTGGAACCTACCGATTTTATAAACTTGGAGTTGATTCTTGGAGTGAACGCATCTGTGGCGACAGTGCTGAAGCCGCGAAATGGAACTTGATTTTCAAGGAACACCCAGAGTTTTTCCGGTTCAGTTCGGATGGCTCGAAGGCATCCTTGGTCCTTAGAAGACAAAAGCCTAAATTGTTCGATGTTGACGCTCTCGAGTTTGTAACTCGTGAAGAACGAGACAGCCGTTCAGCAGATGGCCAACGGAGGATCACCCGTGCACCACTTTCAGAGAATGATCTGAAAATGCTAATTGATGTCGCGATATCCCTTCATAGTAAAGCTCTTGAAGACCAGCGTGACAGTCGATGGTGGATTTCGATGTTGACGACGGTTGGTGTGGCATTGATCGGGCTCATTGGTGTCTGGTTGGGTGCTCGGTTAAGCCCTTAACACTGATCAAGAATGAAACCGTGCTCGGCCGCGACTTCGACCTCGTCAACTGAAACTACGCGGTGAGATACGAACTCACTGCCTGAGCAATACGGCAGCCCTAGCGCTGTTATTAAGGGAGCGTCAAAATGCCCCGACAGCAGTAGAATGCCTTCTTTAGCCAAATGGTCGCGGGTCCCTCTGCCCTTGTCAGAACGAATGCGCCGCATGAAGTCTCGCTGCTGTGCAACGGCTTCCACAACATCGCGGGTAATCGGTTCCCTCTGCACTTCACGGAACAGATTGGCCATTCGTTGATTGCCTGACTTGCCGGCAAAGATCCGTTCGATCACATCCGGCTGAACTGTGCGCCAGAAGTTTGGTGGATAGGGATGGTCCAACAGCAACCAAAGTATGTTGGCAAAACCTAATGCCGAAACGCTCTTTTTAGAGTCCTTGTTTTGACCAAGTGTTAGGTATTCTGGACGTGCGACGAACAGGCCGAGGTAGCATGTCGCCTGCACCTCATCGGCAGCGACTAGAATGCAGGGGTTGTCTATCGCTTCGGTTGGGATCATCCAATTGCTACCCATCGTGTTCTTGATATCAACATCGTGTCCAAGAATAACGGTATCCAGCTTGCCCTTGGGAAGGTTCAACATGGCGCGAAGTTCAATTTCGACTCGCGTGCCGATGTAGGTTTTTTCGGTCTTTTCCAGTTCGTCGTAGGAACGACGTCCTGTCTTCGGAGTCATAATCACGTCGTCAACGCAGCGTCGCAGCATTGATGAAAACCCCACCGCTAAGCCCTCGTCTCCGCCCGCGCGAATAGAAATCTCTCTTGCTAGCATCGTCAGCAAATTGTGGTCGCGGTGACCCGCGACGACGATGCTGTTTGGAATGTTCTTTTTCAAGTGCTTGCCGCCAAGAATCTGTTGCTTCTCAGCAAGCTGTCACAGGTGGGGCAATAAGGGAAGGTTAAGCGCTTACTGCTCGCAACACGCGCTTTCGCAATGCCTTAGCAATCTGACCTGAAACGGCTTGTGCCACTGGAGGCGGAAAAGCGTTGCCGACTTGGCGATAGGCGTTTGTCTTTGCCCCTGTGAAATGCCAGTCGTCCGGAAAGCCCTGTATGCGGGCCACCATTGGAACTGTAAGGCGTGGCATACCATTGTGGAAAGCATCTGGTGCTTCGGGCGCTATGGTTCTCCCCTCTACACCAAGTGTAGCCCATGCAGCGCGTGCGCGGGTAGGGCCAAGGTCGGGGCCGCCATGCTTCTTAGATCCACCTACGATGGTCGGCGCGATTTCGTCCGCCTTCGTGGCCCAGTCATCTGCACCGCGCCAGCCACCGGCAGCCATAAGGTCATGTAGTGTTTCGCCGACAGTGGGAGGATTGTGAGGTTTCGGCTCTGGCCAGTCGAAGAAATCCGCGCGTTCTTTTGGGATTGCAACAATGACTACACGTGGTCGGAGTTGGGGAACGCCAAAATCAGATGCGTTCAGAAGCCGCCAGTCCGTCTTATAGCCCAGCATGTCGAGTTGTTTTTTAAGGCGCTCTCGGTAGTCGTGAAAAACGGCACCCAAAAAGCCACGCACATTTTCAATCATAACGGCACGTGGCCGGGCGGCATCGATAATGTCTATTGCGTCGTTGAATAGATTGCGCTCGTCTTTCTCTCCAAGTTGTTTACCCGCGATGGAGAAAGGTGGGCAAGGCAGGCCGCCGGCAAGCAGATCCATCCCTTTGTAGTCTGCTGCTCGTTCTTTGAAAATACGTATGTCCTCTTCGAGGACATTCCACTCTGGGCGGTTGTGGCGCAGCGTGTTGCAACAGTGCTTGTCGATCTCAACCAAAGCAGAGTGGGAAAACCCAGCTTTCTCAAGCCCAAGAGCTTGGCCGCCAGCGCCGGCGCATAGTTCTACAGATGTCAGCATATTGCTCGCCTTCTTTTAGCACATACAACACGTTGTAGGTGGTCAAATCAACGGCATGATCTTCGGTACCTGTGTGTTCATATTATGTTCTTATCGCGAGTAGAGAGCTTATACAATGTTCAAGTATACTTAGTGCTTATACGGAAACTGCGCATAGTGTGAACTAGGAGCATTGTAGAAGTGCGTTTGCAAATCTAATGCTTGAACAACTCAGTCACATCCAACTCGAGCGCATCAGCGATCCGAACGATTACCTTCAGTCCAGGATTGCGTTCACCGCGTTCAATCCCGCCAATGTAGGTTCGGTCCAAATCCATAGCATGGGCAAACCCCTCTTGTGAAAAGCCACGCGCCTTGCGTGCTTTGCGCAGATTGCGACCAAAATCGCCAACTGCGAACTTTTGCCCCATATCCCTTTGAGGCAAGAAAGATGTTTTATCGTCTACGGGCTTATCGTATCATTTTGATGATCTGATACCCTCTAAGGGAGATTCCAAGTGTTTGATGCCTTTCCTGATGGCAAGATTGATGCCGACTCCGATCGGTTCCCGGAACTTCAGAAGATTGCTGAGGCTCGTCTCTTGGAGATTGAGTGCATCCCAGGCAGCAGATTGATGAACTGTAGTTTCGAATACACGCTGTGACATGTAGAGTACATATGATGTTTGGCATGCTTCTTGCGATGTGAATGTGTCGGACATTTCAAAGCTGGAGATACCCAAATGAAAACGGCCGATAGTGCTTCTGGAGAGGAGCCAATCGGTGATTTGATATATCGTAAGCCCATATACAAATGCCCAGTAAAAAACCACCCATAAGGACCTGCCGCCTCACTGGAAATCAGCCTATTCCTATGGTCGTATTGAATAATTACCTCGCACCAGAACATAAACAGGTGCAGGCATGAAAATTTGACAGATTGCGATGAATAGTGGGTTCCATGAGACTTTAGGTTATTGGCGTGCGTCGTTGGCGGATGGCCGACCCGGATCCATGCGGCCGTTCCACTAAAGGAAACAGATGAATTCGTGACAATTGATACTGAGCACTATTCACGTGCCCGCAGAGAAAACCTACGGCGAATGCATAACTTGGTGTCACTTCAACCCGATCAGGAAATCCAAGTGTTTTCTATATTATTGATTCTGGTTTGAGATGTTGACTGTGATTCCTTGGGTGGTTTTGAGGTGAGTCTTTGTTGATATGGTGGATAAGTCTGTTGATAACGCAAGATGTGGTGTTTTGAGGGATGTTGGTTGTAGTTGATGATGATGATTTTGGCTGTGTTGGCAAAAAGGTGTGTGAGTTAAGTTATTGATATTGTTTTATTTTCGTTGTTTTTGATAAAAAGTGTGAGTTTTTGTAAAAAAGGGGTTGCGGGTATGCGTAACTAACCGTAGAACCCACTTCACCGGCGGCGCTGAGGCGCACAACGGGACGCCAGACGGAACAACGGAGCGACGCTCTAGAGGGAAGGAAAGCGGAAAATTTGAGGGAATTGATGCAGGTTGCACCAGAAAGAATTCGGTGCTTCGTGTAGATTTTGTCTCTGGATCTTCGGGTCCACGCTCTTTGAAATCGCAAGTATCTGAAGAGATATGTGGGCGGTTTGGTTCATTCGATGGATCAACTACTGTGCATATATCTAACTACCTAGAATTTGGTTTCGGCCATATTCGATGATGGATAGTCAGCTTCACTGTTTGGACGGCTTTTTGTTATCTTTGATAACTTCAAGCACAACAAACAGAGACGTATTCAGGTTTTCAGTAAGAACCTGGATATGACGTTTCAACCAGCCGGTTGGAACAATATGTGCAGAGGTTCGAACGTCAAGGTTAAGCTGGTAACAGCTTTTCAACTTGAGAGTTTGATCCTGGCTCAGAACGAACGCTGGCGGCAGGCCTAACACATGCAAGTCGAGCGCGCCCTTCGGGGTGAGCGGCGGACGGGTTAGTAACGCGTGGGAATGTACCCTTCTCTACGGAATAGCCTTTGGAAACGAAGAGTAATACCGTATACGCCCTTCGGGGGAAAGATTTATCGGAGAAGGATCAGCCCGCGTTAGATTAGATA